>JAZNBV010000079.1:0-55527 GCA_045587205.1 Victivallaceae bacterium | reverse complement strand
TTGACGTGCTGGAATACCACAGTTAGAAAAGTGACCGCTGCCACGATCCCGAAGCCGATCATCACGGTATTGAAGTCCCGTGTGTAATATAAATAATAATAGGTACAGAGAAAAACGATATACATCATTATCATTTTCCACATTTCAAACCAGCTGAAAAGCACATTGTCCGCATTTATCAGCGAGGGTATGCACAAAAGAAAATATACCAAATAGATTTTACTTCCGGTATCCGGCAATAGCGGCTTTTTCCGGTAGAGTATCCACATGCCGATCAACATTGCCAGTGCGATCAGATAAACCAGCGATACTTCCATACCTCTGGAAGTCCCCCGATAGGTTTCATAGGAGAAAAAGTTGATCGATACCTGATTGAACATCATCACCGGAAGCAATACCGCCAGAAAAGCACAGCGCATATACTTACGGTTCAAGGTAAGTATATACCCAAGCGGCAGTACGCCCATAAATGCGATGAGAAAAATCAGATATTTCATACTCTTAATTTACAAAGTTCAATGCAGGAAAGGTGAATGTACTCAAAAATTGAGCTGTCGGCAGCAGTTTGCGTACAAAGACATTGTATTCGGAGACATTGTCGTGCGGTATATACACCACATCGCCGGGCTGCAGTCTGACATTGGCGCAGCGGCCCTGCATTATGCCGTCGATATCAAAGCGGTAGAAACGCGGATTTTCCATACCGCCGCGGATAATGACACCGTACTGCCAGTACTGCTCTTTAAGTCCGAGTCCGGAGGAGACAAGCTCCAGAATACCCAGATTCTGATCCCACAACCGCTTGTGCGGGCGGTTGATGCTGCCGATGATGCTGACCATCGCTTCGGAACGCACCGCTATATAAATATAGTCGCCTTTTTTAAGTTTTACATTATGCCAGCGGTCGCCTTTTTCTATGGCAAGCGCAAAGTTTACCGGCAGGATCTTGCCGTCGCGGACAATGATACTGTTCTGGTAATCAGCAGCATCAAGCATCTGGTCATCAAAGTCGCGCACCGCCGACCCGCCGGCTTTGGCAAAAAGGTCGGCAAGGCGCATACCGTTGGATATTACGAACATACCCGGATTGTTCACCGCACCGGCAATGGTGGCGGTCTGACTTCTTACATCGATGGCAAAGACGCCCAATTCCGGATTTTTGATGTATTGTGCATAGGTGTTTTTGATTTTTTCCGATGCTTCTTCCAGCGTCAGCCCCGCAACCTGCACCTGACCGGCAAACATTACTCCGATTGCACCATCAGGCGTAACCAGCGATTCCATAATCAAATCGGGGTGATTGTAAACGCGGATGCTGATTTTATCGCCGGCATTGATACGATAGACCGGTTCTTGCTGGGCATCAAGCTGTTTGAGAAATTCCAGCTGGCGGCGTGTATCTTCATCGGTCAGTCCGGACTGATCGACCACTCCGCTGGGCAGATTGTTTATATCCGGATACTGGGCAAAATTACCGGTGTAGCGGTTGTAACAACCGCTCAATGTAAGAATTCCCACGGTCAGCAAGGCAAACAGAAAGAGTTTTTTCATTGTATATAATCTCCTGAAATTACTTTTTGAACATCAGTTACTCCGGTCAGAATCGCGTAAACTTTATGCTCCTCATCGTGCAGTTTCAAAACCCGGCGCAAAACGCTGCGCGGCGTTTTGTGTTTGCCGATATAAAGCAGTGTTGCATCGCATATATCGTGCAGCTGACGCACCAGAATACACGATGCATCAAAGGGTTTTTCGCGGGAAATACGGATCAGCTGATAATGCTTTTTCAGCTCGTTGACCACATCGTAGAGCATTGAAATTTCATCCGGGGCCAGCACTGAAATATTGCGTATCGGGAAAAAGGCAAAGCCGTAGCCGTAACCATAACCTTTCCCGTCGCCGGAAGAAAAGCCGCGGAAGTATTTTTCCGCGCGGGCACCCTCTTCCTCTTTCGCGTGATAATTCACTCCTACTTTGCCGTTGTCAGAGTAGTAGAAGTGACCGATTTTCTGCATTCCTGTGCAGATTTTTTCCACATCAAATTCAGAGATGAGCCGGACCAGGATCGTATTGCGCCGGGCTTTGGTGAACTGTTCGTCAAAGATTACCGAACTCAAAAACGATCCGTCCAGTGAACAGGAGAAAAGCGTACGGGTATTTTTCAACCGCAGTATAAAATGGTAGAATATTTCGTTGTTGATAATATGCCGCTGTTCCGGAGTGAAGGAGGCATTCTCATGAGGAATAACACCAACAGTATCGAAAAAATCTTTGTGAAATGAAGCTTCTTCAATACCGCTGAATTTGCCGTGGATTATATCATAAGTGACTGCTGCCACTGCGTAAATACCGCTGACAAAAATAGCGCCTATGAAAATTACTGCCAATATCTTGACTGGAAACATCGGAAAGGCTTTGGTGCCGGCAATCCGTTCGTTGATGACAATATCATTGGGTACGTGGGCGATATTACTCCGTACCCGGGTTATCTCTTCAACCACCAGAGATACACTTTTATTGGCTGTTCTCATAAGTTGCTCAATAGAGTCGTGTACCGGGATCATATGCTGAAGTTTTTTCTCTTTTTCTTTGGCAAGTGCAACTTCCGCTTGCAGTGATTTCAGGCTCATTTCCAACTGCTGCAAATTAACGTCTGCACTGTTATAGCGTTCAATGACCCCTTCGATGCCCAGGAGCATATTTTCATCGAATTCCGTGATGTTATTTTTTTTCTTAAATGCCTCGAACTCGTTTTGCATTGCTTCGCAGGCGCTTTTTGCCTCCACAAAGCGCGGGTTGCGCTCGGCAAACATCAATTTGGCCTTTTCGTACTCTCTGGAAAATTTACGCAAGTCATTGGTATATTGACGCAAAGATGCACGGTGTCTGATTACATTGGCTGGAATTGCTTTGTAATTTTTTTCCGCCAACTCAAAACGCTGCCGGGCATCGGCAAGTTTAACATTGAGTTCTGCCGCTGCGGCATTCTGGTCGCCCTGGATTCTTTTGATATTATCCATCTCTTCCTTGGGGTTGGTTATGCCGTATTGGCGGTGCAATCCGTGAATTCTTTCGATCAGATTCTGCAGATGTTCCTGCAACTCGTGCAGACGCCGTTCGCGCGCATTCAGAAAATTACGCAATTCCTCTGTACGGTATTCTTCATAGTTTCTTATGCCGATAGCTACAAAGGTGTTCAACAGCTCTTTGACATATTCATCACTGTCGCCGATGCCGGTAATAATGAACATATCGTTATGATCGCGCAGCAATTTTACCTCAATGCACTGTTTGAGGATCGCACGCTGTTTTTCATTCAGGTGCATTTCTTTTACCAGCTGGTGAAAGATCTGCTGACGACTGAACAAACCCAATACGTGATTCATACTCAATGGCTTTACCTCTTCGCTGGCACGCGGAGTGTAAAAGAGTGTTACGCTGCCTTCGTATTTGTGGTGTGATTTTTTGAACTGCACATAACGGAAAATCACTCCGCCGATAATTGCCAGTACAAATATGGCAATTATGCTCCATTTGAATTTCAACAATGTAAAAATGACCAGTTTCTGATACATCTGCAATTTCTGCATCTGCCTGGCCTCGGCTTGAACATTCAACTCATTATCCAGCGAATCCATAATATACCTCTCAATTAAAAATCAGCCATTGCCGATAAAGTTTGCTTTGTTTAACAGCTTTGTCCGGGGTATTCCCCAATTCCTGATATACCCTTTCAGCCAGAATTGCCACCGGCGGCATAGTATGCCGTTTCCAATTTGCCAACGGCAGAGAACGGCTTTTTATACAATATTTTATAAAGTTTTTCAGTGAAACTTCACTTTCAAGCTGACATTTTATATAAATATCTTTTCCGCAAGACAAAGTCATGCACTCTTTGAATACGCCGCAGACAGATTGCCACAAATCTTTCAAATCCTGTGTAACTTCCCGATTCGGGGTTCGTTTGAATTTGACCGCCTGGGCATAAAGCCTTTTGCAGTCAGCACTCAATCCGGAATTATTTATTTCTGCCAGACGCTCTTCGATATGCCATTGGTATTTGTGTTCGGCGATCAGAAAAGCATCACACGCTCCCAGAATCGCTTTATAAATATTCCGCAGAATAAAATCAGTGTCAGCAGAGTTTCCGGTGATTTTTTCTCCCGCCAGCAGCAACCCCATACCGCGGTTGAGCAGTAAGCGGCACGCTTCCGAAAAAGGCAGTTTTTCTGCCGGGATCGCCGGAAGATACTGTTCAAGCAGATCTTCGCCAGCTACAAGGCGGTATCCGCGCTTCAATTCCTGCATCATCAGCCGTTTGGAATTATTTTTTATATCATTTACGGACATAATGCTGCTGAAATCCACATCGACTTTCAACTCTTTTTCATATTTTCCGGCAATCTCTTTCAGCACTACTCCGGCATTATCACACTTTTTACGGGCAAATACAAAAAAGTCCAGATCGTTATAGAGTATGCCGTTGGCTCTGTCCTGCCGGACTCCGCCGTCGCCGCGACCGTAACTGCCGCCTAAATAGACGCAAAGAGCTGTGCCGGAAAGATTTTTCTGCATTTCAGCAAGAACTCTTTCCAGCAGCATTTCAGCTTCAGCATCGTTGCAAGCTGTAAATTTTTTATGAGCGTTTGCGTTCAACATAGGTGGCAAATCCTCTTTTACCCAAACTGCGCAACACTACTTGCAGCACCAGAAAGCAACTGCAGTGATAGTGGTAATAGTAGTCGTAAATACGCCGCTGTTCCGGGGTATTCTGAAGTCCGTATATCTCGCCCATCTGGAACACATAATGTTCGTTTGCCGGGTGGCTTTTTATCAATTCTTTACGGAAAAACAGCACAGCCCAGTACCCCGGATAACGATCCATTGAAAGTTTGCAGCACCAATGGGATTTTTTATGCGTCAGATAAAACGGCAGTATCAGCAAATAGGGTACCGCCAGCCCAAGAGCAAGAACCAATGCTATAAAGTGTTCCCACACACGCAATATCCACGCCGAGCGGTTCTGAACCGGTGAAAATGTATAACTGAAACTGTTGCGTTCCAGCACTCCGCCGCTGTACGGATCGATGATCCGCCCCGGGGTGACGATCTTATTTTTCAACTCCAGATTGCCGGCGGCATAGGTCCGGTCAAAGATAATGGAGTGTTCGACCACGCACGCTTTATCCACCAGCGCGCGTTCTCCGATAATGGAATCGGCAACCACGGCGGCGCTTTCAATGAATGTATTGTCGCTTAATACCAGCGGCCCGGATAAGCTGCAGTCGTTTTTCATAACCACGTTGGTACCGGTGTGGACATTGCCGGTTATTGAATAACCGGGCAGATTGTAAAAATCATCATTCAAAACCTGAAAATTCACCTCAAAGTAACTCTTCAGTGAATCGATGTGATAAAATTCAATACTGCTTTTCAGCAATTTGCCGTCTTTATAAAGATAGATGCCGTCTGCCGCTCCGTCATCGCTGCACGGCAGAAAAGAACTCTGCAATTCTGCCAGCGTATGCGCTTGGGGCATAACCATACCGTGCAAAATAAGGCAATCTTCTCCGCACTCTTTTGCATACACTTCCAACAGATGCCGCACGGTATCGTGTCCGCCGCCTTTGCGGTAATCAAGTTTCAGTGCTCCGTGCTGATATTCATAGAGGTGTTCGGCAAGATGCTCATTGTAAGTTGGCCCCAGCAGCAGCAGTGATTCGGCTTCACAGCGTACCGCAAGATCAATAAAGTATTCAGCTGCACAGCGTCCGCCGACCGGCATCATTCCCAGGCTGCGGTCAGGAAAATAATCTTTGCACCATTCTTGAGGATGCGAATAGGGGTTGATCAGCAGGTGTTGCATTTTACCACGCTCCTTTTCCGGTCAGGATTGCCGGAATCGTCCGCAAGAGAATAAGGAAATCTTTCCACGCGCTGCGGCTGGCAATATATTCTTTGTCCAGAGCTATCTGTTTGGAAAACGGCAGTTCACTGCGGCCGGAAACCTGCCACAGACAGGTTATACCCGGGGTGATATTCAACCGTTTGCGTTCTTCAAGTGTATAGGTGCGTACTTCCGATGGCAGCGGCGGACGCGGACCCACCAGACTCATATCGCCTAAAATCACATTGAAAAGCTGCGGCAATTCATCAATGCTGAATTTGCGGATAAAACGACCCACCGGTGTGATCCGGGGATCGCGTTTCATCTTGAAAATCACCCCGTCGCCGGATTCATTGTGTTTTAAAAGTTCGGCTTTGCGCGCTTCGGCATCAATATACATACTGCGGAATTTGTAAAACTTGAAATGTCTGCCGAACCGTCCCACCCGGACCTGACTGAAAATGATCGGCCCCGGACTGGTGAGTTTGACCAGCAGCGCCGTGATAAGAAATACCGGCGAACCGAGAATCACAGCAAGCACCGCCAGGACAATATCCATCAAACGCTTGAAAAATACGGAACTGCGTATGGTAATGTGCCACAATACCATTCGCAGCTGAATATTGTGATGCCGGAATATACCGGGGCGTTTCAACTGCTGCCGCAGGGCAATGATTTCTTCAATTTGAGTCATAATTATTCAGCTTTCCTCAATGATTGCACAAAATTTTTCAATATATTGCGGCTTGCTTCTGTATTGCTGTATATCGGTACGGAAATTTGATAGGTGTGGTATTTTCCGCCCGGTTTGAAATGCCGCCTGAAACCGAGAAAACCCGGTGTGGATAATTTTTCACTGCTGTACCAAACCCATACAAGTATGCGGATGCTGCCTTTTTCGGCATAAATTTCCGTCACCGCAAGATTTCCTGGCAAGTAGAGGATTTTTTCTGTATGGACCGTCCACGAACTTGTCCGCAGGCAGTGGCTCGCCGGGTGAATTTCGTGGATGTCTCTGCCGCACTGCACTGCCAGAACAGATATATCGGTATTATTTTTTGTGTAGAGGTATTGCTTTACGGTACTTGTGGCAAAAAAGCGTTTGGTATTTTCATTTGGCTGTATTTTTCTGCCCCAGAAATCTCCACAGTGTGCGGGAAATTCCGGAATGAAACTTCTGCCTTCAAAATATAATTCTCTGGAATGCAGTAAAAGAAAACTGCTCGCCAGAACTGCCGCTGTAAAGAAAAGTGTTCCGCATTTTATCAATCTCCCGCTGCGACGGTTGTACCATATCCACAAAAAACACAATATTGCCAGTAAAAACTTCACGCCCCACGCCAGGTACACCGGGCACATCAGCAGTATGGAGAGCTGATAACTTGAACTCGGTGTGCCAAGCAGCAGTATGATCGTTGCCGGAAGTACTTTGTATGCTGAACTCCACGACCCCACCAGCCAGACGGTTGAAAAAATCACTCCGGCAGCCGATGCAATCAGCAAGGCATTGATATTATTCAGTGCAGGGGCAGTCAGCAACAATGCCGGTACCATAAGGAGGAGTGCACAAAAATCATATTTACCCAATTTTTCTTTATACATAGCCCAGACTGCAGCTGGAACTGCCGCCAGATAAAATATCCAATCCCAGTGATCGAGACGGGAATTCTGCCACGCCTGCAGCAGATAAGGTGAATGCAGCAGCAATGGCAGAAATGATATAAGCAAAAGTACTGTCTTTAACATTATTTCAGCTCCGCTGTTTGTGTATTGCCAAGCGAAAAAATCTTTCCGGCTGCAAGAAAAATAATAAATGCCAGTACAATCTGTACATAACCGAGTGCCGTATGCCAACTGCTCAACAGAACAGTTTCGCCCAACAATTTGTACAAAAATACAGTCAGCGCAATCCGCAAGCTGTTACCGATTATTATAGACGGAATGATAAAGGCAAAGTGCAGTATCTTCCAGATGTTATTTTTATGCAATATGTGCACAATAACAAATGCAATCAGAATAAAAGCATCAAGCTGATCTATTCCGCTGCAGGCATCGGTTATGGATATATCAAGACCGGGCAGCTCAAGCGATGTGCCGGAATAAACCACTCCGATCCCGGACAATTTCAGAATAGCCGCACTCAACAGTGTGGCACTCAAACGCAGCGGATAACTCAACAGCAGCATAAATTCTTCGTGATAAGGCATAAAAACACAGCACCACAAAGCAGGAGGCATACCGGCCAATGCCGAAAATGCGCCGCCGAAATAGAGCACAAACGCACAGAGCAGAATGGAAAAGGCAAATGGCGTACTCAAACTTCCGGGAAAACTGTTCGTTGGCAGCAATGCAAGGATATTGGCTGTTATCAGCAACAGCCACGCAGCGCTTTTTTCCACCGGGGTTGTTTCTCTGCGGTTGGCGGAAATGAAATTTTTGAGCATAAAATAAATCAGCAATCCCGCCATAAGCAGGTCAACCAGAGCTGCATCCCATACCCCTGATGTGTACATCGGGATTGCCGCAGAAAAAGCGACAATCCCCAGAAGCACTGCGCACAGCACTCCCAGGGGATGTTTCTCTAATAAACTTTTGCAAAAATTTTTCATACTTACTGCGGCATCTGATGAAGTTTTTTCAAGTGTTCAAGGGCTATATCATTATCGGGCGCTATAACCAGCAGCTGCCGGCACAGTTCCCGGAGTTTTTCCCGCTGCACAGCAATATTGCAGTCTTTTATTTTCTGCTGCATACCGGCGATCCACAGCGTTTCCATCTCTTTGCGGTATGCGGAACTTGCAGTCAGATTCACAACATCCGGAATCAAACTGAAATTGCCGTTTTTATAGAGTTTGTCTGCATAGCAATATTGTGCTGCCGGCAGAGCCGGCGCCAGATTATACGCCTGACGGGCAACTGACACAGCCTGCTGGAGATCACCTGTTTCCGCCAGAATTTCTGCAGTGTTGAGCAATACTGCAACCGAGTAAGGTGATTTTTCCGGAAAAGCCGCATACTTTGCCAGAGCGGATCGGTTTCTATTGTTTTCCGCCAGGGTTTTAGCAGCAAAAAACAACAGATCATAATTATCTTTGGCATCGGCTTTTTCCAGAATATCGCAAGCCGATTTTTTATCGCCTTTTTTCAGCAGAAGCAGCGCCCGGCAGAAAGGAGCGTACTCTTTATCTCTGCTCAAAAAGAGCAAGTCTTCCTCGCGTGCCGTGGAACTGGCAAAAGTCCAGTATTCCTGTGAAATTGCTGGAGAAAAGTTCTTGCGGAACAGTTCTGACGCCCGGTCAAAATTTTTCTTTTTCAGCGCCAGAATAATTTCATAACGCGTAATATCTCCGCTTCTTGCCGGAAAGTTCTTTTTATAAAGTTCAAGCAGACGGGCGCTTTCTGCCAGGTCACTGTTCAGATAATACTCAATGCCGATTTTTACAATTCCAAAATCGCCGGAGAATTTTTTCAGCGCATCTTTCAACAGTGCAACATTTATCGAATCATCTTTTTTCTGCAGCAGCAGTATGAATTTTGCGGTTGCCGCTTCCGGTTTACGGCTGTAAAGTTTTTGCGCCAGCGTCATCAGGACGGTTTCATTGCGTTGTTTACCGGTAAGGGAGCGTTTCAAATAATCCGAAATCATATTATCCGCCCGCTTCTGCAAATCCAGATAACTGCGATGCTCCAGCAGTGCTGTGTAACTTGCCAGAACCGCAGCGGCATCATCAGTTTGAAGATCAGCGCAGAGAAATATATAAGCCGCAAGCGGCGTATCGATGTTTTTACGCAGCGGACGGGTCAGTTCCGGCAGAGCAGTAAGATTATTTTTGGTCAAAGCGGTCAAAGCATCCAGATAGTAGCAGCAGAGCATACCGTTGCTGCCGGCATCGGATTGATAATGAGTACGGAGCTGTGCGATCTTATCCGCCTGATTCAGCAGACAGTATATCTCTGCAGTCTGTATGGCGATTGCCGGATCGTGATATGTGGCAAGATATTTTTCAAAAACAGTCAACGCTTTGCCGAATGACCGGTAACTTGCATAAAATCTGCCCAGAGCCGGTGCAAAAGCAAATTCATTGGCATCATAAGCTTTTTTTATCACTTTTTCTGCGTTGTCCGTGTCATTGACTGCAAGATAAGTTTCAGCCCGGGCAACCAGAATTTCCTGCTGCAGAAAGCGGTCATCTGCCGGAAATTTATTCAACGCTTCAAGTTTTTCAGCCGCGGTCAGTTTGCCGGGGGTGAAAAGCAGTAAAGCCAGATCAGCAAGTGAATGTTCTGTTTGAGCCGGCGCCTTGTACTTGTTGATATTGCCGTTGCGGCCGGCAGCGTAGAGCAGAAGCTCTTGCTGATAATCCGTCAGTTCCTGTTGGGCAAGAAAGTTTTCGAGACGGTCAAAATAACGGGCAAAGCAGAGGCTCTTTATATAGTTTGCCTTATTTTCGCTGCTCAACGGGTTGAGCCGGTGTGCCATATAGCAGTAGTAAACCTGCTCCGGGTAGGCTTGGTTTTTTTCGGCGATCGCTCCCAGCATAATGTAAGCGGATTCATTGTTGCTGTCGCTGCGGACAAACTGCAGCAGTTGAGTTTCGGCAAGCCTTAAAGATTCCGGCGTGCCCAACAGAAAGTCAGCCTTGGCCTGTTTGAAGAGCGCAACATTCTGATAATTTGAAAAAAGCAAATACGCTGTTGCTCCGATACTCCCGAAGAGTATTAAAACAGCAACAGCGATTAATGCAATATGCTTTTTTTTAAGTTTTTTCATTTTACGCAGTTAACACAAAAAAATTATTTTGCTGCGTAAAGTTTTTTGCGTTTTTTCAGGTAAACCAATGTTCCGCCGCCGACAACCAATGTGGCAATTATCCCCGGCAGCGGCTGCCCGGAGGGAGCTTTGCCGGAAGCATTGGCATTGTTGACCTTGAAAACATAAAATTCGTGCGTACCATTGGAACCCATATTGCCGCCGCCCAGATACAAATTGCCGTCTTTAAGTCTGGCTTTGCCCCAGATATCATCCTCAAAAGGACTTTGCGGTTTGGTCGACAGGAAGGTGTTGCCGGTATTGTCGGTTACATACAGACCAATGCGGTCGTTTTCTGTAAATGTGGCAGACGCACCGTTGTTGAATGAACCGGTCGCGCCGGTATCAAGATTGTACCAGCCGTAATCGGCAATGCCTTCGCCGCGGTCAACGAAGTTCTCTTGATCTTTATCTTTACCGCTGCGTTCCAAATCAAACGCCAGTGTAGTATCTGAATCAAAGGTCAGCCAACCCTGATTCCCCTTGGTTTCAAACTGATACGCCGCATCAGCAGTGAATACCGCGAACAACACAACCAGTACAGACAATAACTCCAAGCGCATCTTCAATAATCCTTTTTGCTTAAAATTTTATTTCCATAAAAATTCCACAGATGTATTTGCGAATATTACTTAAACAAATCCCCTGGATCTATTTATGTAATGTAACACCGGAATGGACTATTTTCAAGTATAAGTTTATGGATTTTTTAAACTTTTTTCTTGTTACATCACCATCAGGGAAGTGCCGGAGAAAATCCTGGAGAGCAAAACCGGAACGCTGATAAAAGTTGACCGCATCATCATCAGTTTCGGCAGTTATATTTTTCAACTTCAATGTTGCGCAGATTTTATCATAAATTTACCGATGTGGCGATGTTTCAGTCTCGTTTTCTGCATTGAATATTCTCATCACGATGAACCTTATACAAAAAGTGAACAAGGTTTTCTGTTTGATTTATCCGGGACGGCATAGGCAATATTCCATACCCCTTTTTGCCGGTAAAGGAATGCCCCTTGTATGTAACCGCACCAATCTTCCGGAGTAAAGTTGTAAACTTTGAAAAAACTCAACAGTGCCACAATGACGATATCGTGGGAGCAAAGTAGCATATTGTTTGCGGATGCGGGAGCCGTAATAGAGGTTACTAATTCAGGAACATATTCATTTATATGGCGCATCCCCGGAGCACTCCCCGCAGCATAATATTCTTTGAGCAGGTCTGGAAGCGTACCGCGTTCAATGGCGATTCCAAGGTTTTCCGGCTTGGTGAACATCGCGGTATCGTGCAGCAGCGCATAACCAGTGATCTCCTTTTCCTGAATTTCTGCGCCGCAAATCAAGCCGCGCAGCGTGTCAACTGTTCTTTTGCGGGATGAAGAACCGAAAGCTGTATTCTGCCAGTTTTTAAGCAATTTACCGCATTCAACAGCGTGATCCCAGCCGGCAGAGGTCAAGCCCGGATCGTAATTGCCGTTTACAAGAGATTCCCGGTAAGAATGGCGTACTACCAGAACGGATTGAGTGGACTGTGCGGATATTGTCACTGCATCGGCAAACGAAAAAATATTTTTATTGATTTGAAACATAAATTAAACACGGATTTTATATTATATAAATTGCTGTCTATGTAATATACCCCGCGTCTGCCGAATTACAAGTCATCAGGCAAAATGAAACTTGCTATTTCAATCCGGGATATGCAGCAAAATTGAAAATGATAAGGCGGAGGAGCAAAAATGTTATCGCAGCCTTATTAAATGAGGCAGGTTTTTCAGCCTCTTTTTGCAGAGTTTCAGTGTAAAAAAAAGAGCCGGAGATTTCTCTCCGACTCTTGATTCGTAATCACGCTTATTTGCTGTGATATTCGGTGTGCAGCAGGTGGTGAGCTTTTTCACCGCCGACTTCGCCGAGATATTCAGCATAGAGCTTTTTGATATCCGGGTTTTCGTGCGACAAACGCAAAGTCTTGCGTTCATCTTCTGTGTACAGACCCTTCATACGCTTTTCCAGCAGTGCCGAATCGCCGTGCAGGAACGGCTGACCGCCACCGTTGATGCAACCGCCGGGGCAGGCCATAATTTCGATCGCCTGGAAACGGTTGGGATCGGCGCGAACCATATCCAGTACTTTGCGGGCATTACCAAGACCCGAGCAGACCGCTACATTGATGCTCTTGTCGGCAGTCAGCTGCACGGTGGCTTCCTTGATGCCGTCCAGACCGCGGACTGCGCGGAAGTTGATGGCATCGCCGTCGAGGTTCTTGCCGTTGAGCATAAAGTAAACCGAGCGGCAGGCGGCTTCAAGCACACCACCGGTGACACCAAAGATGTCAGCGGCACCGCTGGATTCACCCAGCGGGCTGTCGAAGGCTTCATCATCCATATTTGCCAGGTTCACACCGGCTTCCTTGAACATCTTGCAGAGTTCGCGGGTGGTCACCACATAGTCAACGTCGCGCACGCCGTCGTGAGCAAATTCAGGACGCGCGGCTTCGTATTTCTTGGCCTGGCAGGGCATAATGGAAACTACCACCAGATCAGAGGGCTTGACACCGATCTTTTCGGCATAGTAGCTCTTGGCAATGGCACCAAACATCTGCTGCGGGGATTTGCAGCTGGACGGAATGTGCAGCAGATCCGGGTAGTTGTGTTCGATAAAGTTGATCCAGCCCGGGCAGCAGCTGGTCAGAATCGGCAGATTCTTGTTTGCCTTGATGCGTTCAACAATTTCATTGCCTTCTTCCATAATGGTCAGGTCGGCAGAAAAGTTGGTGTCGAACACTTTGTCAAAGCCCAGCGCACGCAGACCGGCAGCAAGTTTGCCGGTTACAGGCACACCCGGTTCAAAACCGAATTCCTGACCGACTGCCACGCGCACTGCCGGAGCGGTCTGCACGATAACGGTCTTGGCGGGGTTGTTGATAGCTTCCCACACCTTCTTTACATAGCTTACACCGGTAATGGCACCCACCGGGCAGACATTCACGCACTGACCGCAGAAGGTACAGTTGGATTCTGCCAGCGGAATCAAACTTGCAGTACCGACTTTGGCGGAGAAACCGCGGCCGTAGCCGGTCAATGCGGAAACGGTCTGAATCTTGTTGCAGACAGTTTCGCAGCGGCGGCACATAATGCACTTGGAGAGATCGCGCATAATCGCTTCGCTGGATTTATCTTCCGGGAAACGGTTGCGGTCGCCGGCATATTTGATTTCCTGAATACCGAATTCGGCAGCCAATACGCGCAGTTCGCAGTCATTGTTTTTGGCGCAGGTCAGGCACTTCTGCGGGTGGTCGCTGAGCAGAAGTTCCAGAATGGTGCGGCGGGCGTTCAACGCACGCTGGCTGTTGGTGTGCACAACCATACCTTCCATTACCGGAGTGGCGCACGCGGGAGCCAGATTGCGGCGTTTTTCAACTTCCACCACGCAAACGCGGCAGGACGCCGGTTTGTTGGAAAGTCCGCAACCGCCGAGCTTTTCGCAATGGCAGAGCGTGGGGATATTGATATTCAGCTGTCGTGCAGCATCAAGAATCGTGAAAGACGCCGGCACGGAAACAGCTTTGCCGTTGATAGTAAGATTAACCATTTTATTCATAATACTTATCCTTTGACAATAGCGTTTTTCGGGCAGTTATCGATGCACAATCCGCATTTGATGCACTTGCTCTGATCGATGACGTGCAGTTGCTTGAGTTCGCCTTTGATTGCATCCACAGGGCAGTTGCGCTTACACTTGGTGCAGCCGATACAGCTGTCGGTGATGGAGAGACTGTAGAGGTTCGGGCAGCTGCCCGCCGGGCATTTCTTGTCACGGATGTGGGCAAGATATTCATCGCGGAAATAACGCAATGTGTTCAGAATCGGGTTCGGAGCAGTCTGACCCAGTCCGCAGAGAGCGGTGTCGGCAATGGTCTTGGCCAGTGCTTCAAGGTCTTCGAGCATTTCTTCTGTCCCGTTGCCGTCGCAGATCTTTTCGAGGATTTCCAGCATACGGCGGTTACCGATACGGCACGGTGTGCACTTGCCGCAGGATTCATCTTTGGTGAATTCCAGATAGAATTTTGCCATTGACGGCATACAGTCGCGGTCAGAGAGCACGATCATACCGCCGGAACCCATCATCGAGCCGATGCGCTGCAGGTTGGCAAAGTCGATCGGAGTATCGAGGTTTTCTGCTGTGATACAGCCGCCGGAAGGACCGCCGGTCTGCACCGCTTTGAACTCACGGCCGCCGGAAATTCCGCCGCCGATTTCGTAAATGATGTCGCGCAGGGTCGTACCCATCGGCACTTCCACCAGACCGACGTTGTTGATCTGACCGGCCAGTGCAAATACCTTGGTACCGGAGTTGCCGCTGATGCTGCGGACCCAGTTGCCGTTTTCATCAAATTCAGCTTTCCAGTTACCGATCTTGTTGTACCAGTTGGCACCTTTCTGAATAATAACCGGGATGGAGGCATAGGTTTCCACGTTGTTCACGTTGGTCGAGCAACCCCAGATACCGCCGCCGATGTTCGCCGGGAAGGGCGGTTTGGTGGTCGGTTCGCCGCGCTGACCTTCCATCGAGTGGATAAGCGCAGTTTCTTCACCGCAGACGAACGCACCGGCACCCAGACGGAAGTCGATGTCGAACGAGAAATCCGTGCCCATAATGTTCTTGCCCAGCAAACCGAGTTCACGGGCCTGATCGATGGCTTTGCCCAGACGTTGCAGGGCCAGCGGGTATTCCGCACGGATATAAACATAACCCTGGGTGGCACCGATAGCATAAGCGCCGATAGCCATAGCTTCGATAACGCTGTGGGGGTCGCCTTCCAGGATGGAGCGGTCCATAAATGCACCGGGGTCGCCTTCGTCAGCGTTACAGACAATGTATTTTTCTTCAGCCTTGACACCGGCGGCGATCTTCCACTTGAGACCGGTCGGGAAGCCCGCACCGCCGCGGCCGCAGAGACCGGAGTTGAGCACTTCCTGAACAACCTGTTCCGGAGTCATTGTGAACAGCGCCTTGGCGAGAGCCTGATAGCTTTCGTGGGCAATGTATTCGGTGATATCTTCCGGATCCAGAAGACCGCAGTTACGCAGAGCAATACGTTCCTGCTTGGCATAGAACGACATCTGTGCGTAGTCGTGGATACGGGTCTTGAGCATCGGTTCAACAAAAAGCAGGCGTTCGACCAGCTCTTTTTTGACCACGTGCTTTTCGATGATTTCTTTGGCGTCGTTGGGAGTTACCTGAACATAAAATACGTTGTCAGGCATAATCTTGACCACCGGGCCCTGGGCGCAGAAACCGAAGCAGCCGGTCTGCACGACTTTGACATCGGCTTCCAGACCGTTGTTCTTGATTTCGGCTTTCAGGTTATCAATCAGCTGCTTGGCATCAGAAGCGTGGCAACCGGTACCGCCGCAGCAGAGGATGTCTTTTTTGACCGAATTGATATCGTGTTCCTGGGTCAGTCGCAGAGCCAGACTGCTCTTGGACTTATTGTACAAATCAAGCAATTCTGCCTGTGAAGTAATCTTTTGCATTATGCTTACCCCTGCTGTTTGTATTCATTTACAATCTTGATGGCTTCCGCCACCGTAACTTTACCGTACACTTTGCCGTTGATCATCATCACCGGCGCAAGACCGCAGGCACCCACGCAGCGCAGCGCGCAGAGCGAGAACAGCCCGTCGGGGGTCGGTTCCGTATCGGCTTTGATGCCCAGCAGTCTTTCAAGTTCATTGAGAACATTCTGGGCGCCCTTTACATAGCAGGCGGTACCAAGGCAGATATCAATGCAGTATTTGCCTTTGGGTTGGGTGGTAAAGTAGTTGTAGAAGCTGACCACCCCGGAAACCTGGGCTTCCGAGATATAAAGCCGTTTGGCAACGTGCTGCTGAACTTCGCGCGGCAGGTAGCCGAAGATCGACTGTGCCTTGTGCAAGGAACGGATCAGCCAACCGCTGCGACGATCATCGTTGCGGTCAATATTCAACTCATCAATAAAACGATCAAGCTCGGCGAATTTTGCTTTCGCTGCTTCCGACAGATTTCCGCAACACATCTTCTATTCAGCCCCATTTGGTTAAATGATTTTATGTTTGCAATATTGCGTTAAGAAAATATATACAATATCCTATATTATAGCATAACAACGCCGTTTTTCAAATCCGGAATTCATTTTTTTTGAAAAGTTGATATTTTTTTATCAATTAGTATGCACTAACAGATCATACACTGTTTTGCGCAATAAAAAAAGGGGCGTTGCGATTTGCAGCAGCCCCTTTTACTGATATTATACAACTGAAGTTGATAAGTTAATTTTTGCGGCGGTGTTTATCTTTCCAATCCAGCGCTCCGGTCGGACAGGCGTTTATACACGCCCCGCATTCGGCGCAACTTCCGGGAAACCCCCCGTTGAACGCGGTTGCCACTGTGGTGTTGAATCCGCGGTTCTGCGCGCTCAAAAGCGTTTTTCCGATAATCTCTTTGCAGGTTTTTACACAGATGCCGCACTTGATGCATTTGCCGGTATCCTGCAATATCAGCGGATGGCGTATGTCGATGCGCCTGGTATTTTTGTTTCCGCAGAATGCATCGGTACAGGCTCCGCAGAGTTCGGCGCTCTTTTTGAGTTTGCAATCGTGCTTGTCGGTACACGAACACTCTATGCAGCGTTTGCCTTCTGCCTGCAGAGTTTCCGAACTCATTGTCAGCGCGACCTCTTTGAAAGTGGTTTTGCGTTCTTCCAGAGTTATCATCGGCAGTCCGGCGCGTTCTGCTTCTGACACCGCATCGTTGATTTTTACCACATCGGCTCTATCCATACTGCGCCAGCTGCCGCGCGATACATTTATTGTATAGGGTATTTCCAGTTTTCTGTTTTCAAACATTGCCAGCATACCCAATGCCATTGTTCTGCCGCCAGCCACTGCTTCGACCACCGTTGCGGCACCGGTTACGCAATCTCCGGCGCTGAATATATTGCCTTCCACGCGTCCGGACTTATCGACTTCGGCGCAGTTGTATTTGTTGACTTTTACCCCAGCAGGCATAACTGTACTCTGTCCGACGGCGGCGATCACTGTGTCGCAGACGGTTTCAAACTCACTGCCGGGCTGCGGTACCGGGCGGCGGCGGCCGGAGGCGTCCGGTTCGCCCAGGATCATCCGCTGGCAGGTCAGGACAAGTTTGCCGTTTTCTTTGCGGAGTTGAACCGGGGCAACCAGAAATTCAAACTTGACGCCTTCTTCTTTGGCTTCTTCGATTTCAATGCGTTCGGCGGGCATTTCGCTTTCGCCGCGGCGGTAAAAACAATACACCTCTTCCGAACCCAGCCGCACCGATGTGCGCACGCAGTCCATTGCGGTATTGCCGCCGCCGATGACAATGGTTTTGCCCGGATTGGCAAGTTTGCAGTCCTGCAGTATATTGTCGCGCAGAAAATCGATGCCGGGCGTGGCTAATTCTTCACCTTCGCAGCGGATGGTGGAGGATTTCCAGCAGCCGACGGCTATGCCCACGGCATCATAATCTTTCTGCAGCTGTGCCAGATCAAGATTTTCACCCAGTTTGGCATTGAATTCAAACTCTATACCGATCTTTTTGAAGTGTGCCAGTTCCACATCCAGTACGCTGCGTTTGGGCAGACGGTATTCCGGAATGCCGTAACGGATCATACCGCCGGCTTCGGGCATCTGGTCAAAGACTTTTACCGCCACGCCGCTGCGCCGCAGATAGTAGGCTGCACTCAAACCGGCGGGACCGGCACCGACAATGGCAACTTTTCTGCCATTGTCTGCAGGGATATCTTCCACGTATTCGCGGTAATAAAGGTCGGCGGCAAACCGTTTGAAATCGTTAATCGAAACTGCTTTGCCGTAAAGATTTTTGCGGCACTCTTTTTCGCAGAATCTGGGGCAGACTCTGCCGATGCTCATCGGCAGGGGGATGCGTTCTTTGATGATTTTGAGCGCTTCCAGCCAATTGCCTTCTTTGCCCGCCCGTACATATTCTTCCACCGCAGCGTGGGCAGGGCAGGCGTTGGTGCAGGGAGCTTCGCAATCGCCGGAGTGTTCACTCAAAAGCAGTTCCAGCGCGGTCTTGCGCATAGATTTAACTTCTTCTCCGGAAGCATCGATTTCCTGTCCCGGAGCCGGGCGCGCGGCGCAGGATGGCAGAAATTTGCCGGTTTTGCAATCTTTGACCACGCATACAAAACAGCTCGTGGTGTGCGATACTTTGCCGTTGAAACACAAACTCGGTATGGTGATCCCTTCGCGGGTCGCCACTTGCAGAACCGTTTCGCCGGCTTTTGCCTGAACGGTTTTGCCGTCCAGAATAAATTCAAAGGTATTATTTTCAGCAGTGTTGCTCATTGGGTTACCTCATTATCTCAAGCGTTGGGGTGGCGGCGGATCGCCTTTTTGGGGCAGATCTCTATGCAGCTGTTGCAGCGGGTACATTTGTCCGGATCGATGATAAAATCGCTGCTGATCGCTCCGGTGGGACAACTCTTGATGCAGAGTTTACACTTCACACACTTGCTCTGATCAAGCTTGAGTTGTACAAGGGCGTTGCACTCCAAAGCTGTACAGGTGTGCTTTTCCACGTGGTCAAGGTATTCGTTTTTGAAGTAGCGCAATGTGGCAAGAACCGGATTCGGCGCCGTCTGACCCAGGCCGCAGAGCGAACCTTTACGAACCTGATTGCCCAGGTTTTCCAGCATTTCGATATCCTGCAGAGTACCTTGCCCGGCGGTGATGCGTTCCAATGTTTCAAACATCCGGGTGGTTCCCACCCGGCAGAATGTGCATTTGCCGCAGGATTCGCGCCGGGTGAAGTCCAGAAAATAGCGGGCGGTTTCCACCATACAGCGGTTTTTGCCGATCACGATCATACCGCCGGAACCCATAATTGCCCCCAGACTGCGCAGGGAATCATAATCTACCGGGGTGTCAAACAGTTCCACTGGTATGCAGCCGCCGGAAGGACCGCCGGTTTGCACAGCTTTGACGTTTTCGGGGTCCGCACCGCCGATGTCAAAAACTATTTCCCGCAGGGTTATACCCATAGGCACTTCCACCAGTCCGGGGTATTTCAAATCGCCGGCAAGGGCAAAAATCTTGGTGCCTTTGCTGGTTTCGGTGCCGATTGCAGCATAGACTTCGGCACCTTCATCGATAATCGCCGGGATGTTTCCGAAAGTTTCCACATTGTTGATCATTGTCGGCAGCTGGTGATACCCGCTGTCGGTTGGAAAGGGCGGACGGAACCGGGGAGTACCGCGTTTGCCTTCCAACGAGGCGATCAAAGCGGTTTCTTCGCCGCAGACAAAGGCTCCGGCGCCTTCTTTGATAATGATTTCCAGTTCTCTGCCGTGAACGATATTCAGTGAATTGGCTTTGATTTCTTCGATAGCGATTTTCAGATTCTTTATTGCCATCGGGTATTCGGCGCGGCAGTAGATGAAGAGTTTGGTCGCTCCGGTGGCGGCTGCGGCTATAAGCATACCTTCCAGCACCTGATGCGGTACGCTTTCCATAAGCGAGCGGTCCATAAATGCTCCGGGGTCGCCTTCATCAGCGTTGCAGATAATAATTTTTTCCGGTGCATTTTTAGCAGCCAGAAAACCCCACTTCATACCGGTTGGGAATCCGCCGCCTCCGCGACCGCGCAGTCCGGAAGCTTTTACAGCGTTGACGATCGCTTCCGGACTCATTTCCTGTGCTTTGCACAACGCACGGTAACCGCCGGCGTTGATATATGATTCAATATCCACCGGGTTGATACGGCCGGCAAGTTTGAGCACTTTGGGCAGGGTTTTGGTGCGGCGGGCTTCCGGTTCAGTGAATCTGCCTTCGCTGCTTAAAGAAAAGATGTTGTTCAGGCATTTTTCATCGGCAGTGAGATTGCCGTAGAATACCGATTCGCCGTCTTTGGTGATGACTTCCGCCAGCGGTTCGGCATAGCAGCACCCGACACAGCCGACTTCGGTGATCTTGAATCCGGGTTCCATTGCCTGCATTTTTTCCAGAACTGCTCCGGCGCCCGAGGCTATACCGCAACTGGCTGTACCCAGGCGGATTTCTGCAATATTGCTGTGGATCATTTGTTCTGATACTCCTTGAGGATACGGATCACTTTTTTACGGTCAAGTTTGCCGTACACTGTACCGTTGACCGCCATTACCGGAGCCAGACTGCAGCAGCCCAGACAGGAAACTTTTTCAATCGTAAAATTGCCTTCGGCGTCGGTTTCTCCGGGATGGATCTTCAAGGCATCGCTCAACCATTCGATGATCAGCGGGGAGCCTTTGATGTGACAGGCAGTTCCATCGCATACTGCAACGGTATATCTGCCGGGCTTGACTCGTTTGAACTGTGCGTAAAAACTTAAAACACCTTCGATTTCCACCGGTGCTACCTTGAAATAATCTGCCGCAATTCTGATGGCATCATCAGACACATAACCTTCGCAGGTCTGAATTGCCTGCAGTCCCCTGATCAGGTTGCCCGGTTCCGGGGTAATTGCCGCAAGGCAGGACTTTATCTGCTCCATCGGGCATCTCTCCTTCGTGATATATACATTAATACTGTTTTCTGAAAAAACATACCAGTAATATATTCCCAAAGATTTTTTTTGCAACTTTTTTTTCCCGCAGTACAGCTTTTTTGAATAAAAACTTGACAACTGACCGCCAACGGGTTACATTTTATGTATTGAATTCACAATTAAATGGAGTTTACCGGTATGAATTTAAACTGCATATTGTTGACAGGTATGCTGCTGATCGGCAGTTTTACATCTGTTTTTGCCGCTGAAGAGTCATTTGTACTGCTGGACAGTTCCAATGGAGGTATGGGTATCCAAGCTTTTTTCAGCCGTGTTCTGGAGGTTGATAAAGCTGCAGTTCTGCCGGATAATCTTGCTGTCTCGGTAAAAAAGGGGGATCTGCCTGTCGATGGCGCTCTGGCGGAAAACTGCGCGGTCGTCTGTGAGGATCTGCGCAAATATGATTCTGTGCGCTTTGACTGCGCCGCTTACGGTTTGCTGCCGGTTGTCGTGGCAGTTAGCAGCGATTCCACGCTGGAGAGTATTTCCATAGAAGATCTGCGGCGTATTTATTCCGGACGGGTCAACAACTGGTCGCGGCTGGGTGGAGCTGATCAGAAGGTGTATATTGCCGGCAGTGCTTTGCAGAATGCCATCGGCAGAGGATTCCGCAAACTGGTTATGCAGCAGGATATCTACGGCGGTAAACTGCCGGATGCTTCCGGGTTGATAAAACCGGATATGCTGCTCTGCCGCAATGCCCGTGCTGCGGCGGCGGTACTTCAGGCAGTGCCGGGTACGATTGTATTCGGTTCCTGGCGGCTGGCTGAAAATAAAGACAAAAAGTACAAGGTGCTCAAGATAAACAATGTTGAACCGACATTGGGGAATATAATTTCGCGCCGTTATCCGCTGACAGTTGAACATTTTTTGAGTTTTAACAAAGGTGCAATGCCCGCACGGTTACCGGAAATTATGCTTTTTTTGCGGAAAAATGCACAAAAAAGCGGTGTTTATGTGGTTTCTGATATAAAAATTGAAAAAAAATAAGATTTATTAAGTTATAAAATTGTGCGGATTGATTTTGGTGTGTTATATTACAGCAAGTATTTTTGTGGAAAAATTTTAACGGGAGTGGTTTATGATCCGTTTTCAATGTCCGTTTTGCCGGGGCATTATAGCTTCCGACGTCTGGGAGCCCGGAGCGCCCACAGTTTGTGCTTATTGTTCAAAAGAAGTCAAGATGCCTGCTGACCGGCTTTCGCCGGGTATGGTGCTGGGGGACTTTCTGCTGGTACGCAAACTCGGTGCCGGTGGTATGGGGGTGGTATATCTGGCTCATCAGTTGTCGCTGGACAGACCGGCGGCAATCAAGATATTGAATTCCGAATACAGCAAAGATTCTGAATCTGTTCAGGCATTCATCCGCGAAGCCCGTTCTGCTGCAAAGCTCAATCACCCCAATATCGTGCAGGCATACGCGGTAGGGGAAGATGAGGGGATATTCTTTTTTGCAATGGAATTCATCGACGGCAAAACGATGAAGGAAATTATGCAGGAAAAAGGTAAGATCGAGCCCAAAAAGGCCGCTTCGATCATTATGCAGGTGGCAAATGCTCTGGATTGTGCGTGGAAAGAACAGAAACTTATCCACCACGATATAAAACCTGACAACATAATGCAGTGTTCCAATGAACGCATCAAACTGGCGGATTTGGGTCTTTCGGCAGTATTCGGTGAAGATGCAAACGATGAAAGCGATGAAGTTCTGGGTACTCCGCAGTACATAAGTCCGGAACAGCTTACCGGTGTACAGACCGATACGCGCAGCGATATTTACAGTCTGGGAGCCACTTTTTATCATCTGGTGACCGGACAGTTTCCGTACAATGCAGAAAATACTGACGAAATTGCCAAGATGCACGTTTACGGCACTCTTACTCCTCCGAAAACTATATTGCCGGAACTGCCGCAGACTCTCAATGATATTATTGTAAAGATGATGGCAAAGACTCCGGAAGCCCGTTATCAGGATTGTTCTGAACTGGCAAAGGTTCTGAAGGATTTTCTGGAAAAAGGTGATACCCCCGGCGGACTCGGCGGCGGACTTTCCGGTAATAAGGGTCTTGGCGGCAATACCTTGAGTCAGGCTACAGCAAAACTGTCCGGTGGATTGAGCAGCGGAGGAGTGCAGCCTAAACTGGCGGTACCCTCTTCTCCTGCAAAATTGTCGATCAAAGTTGCCGACCGTGTGAATAAAGATGCTGTTCCCGGAGCGCCGGAAAATGCAGCAGGTGAAACTGCAGATGCACCCGAAGTAAAACCTGCTGCCGCTCCGAAAATAAAATTGGCTGTGGCTGCTGCAAAAACTGTTGAACCTCCCAAAGCTCCTGAAACTGCGGAGGAAAACGCTGAATCTCCTGCCGCAGAACCGGAAAAAACTGAAGAAAACAGTGTTGAACCCGCTGCTGAAAGCACTTCAGAGAAAGCAGCAGAAAATGTTCCTCCTGAAAATGATGCTCCTGTTGCTGGAGAAAAATCGCCGGCAGAAGATAAAAATGCTGACAGCTGCGATGCAGAAGATGACAATGATGATAAAGGCAGCGGCAAAGCTGTGTTGATTATTGTAAGTATTGTTCTGCTGCTGGCGGTTGCCGGTGGAGCATTTTATTTTTGGAACAATTCCCGCAAGGCAAAGGCAAAACCGGCTGCTGTGGAAGTAAAAAAGAGTGTTCCGGCAGTGGTAAAGCCGGAGCCGAAAGCAGTTGAAACAGAAGTTGTCGAAGCTGAACCGCAGCCGGCAGTGGCTGTTCCGATGCAGCCGCAGGTGCCCAAGGCACCGGTGCTTTCTGCTTTTATGCGTGAAGCCAAGCGTCTGGAAGGAATTCTTTTGAATAATGAACGGGAATTTGTCCGGATCTGGCGGAGTTCTTCAGCTAAACTCAAGCCGGCAAACAAGGTCGAAACCGAGTTCTTGAAACAGTTGGAAGACAGTTTTCTGGATGCCGACGAGCGTTTGAATATTCTGCCGGCGCGCAAGACTTTGATCGACGGATACAACAGAACCGTTGCCTATATGGAAAAACGTGCTGATTCGCAGGAATATCTGACCCGGATAAGAAATGCTGAAAAGGCTGCATTCGATCTGGCGGAAGAGTCGGCGGAAAATTATCGTAAAGACCTGAACCGCAAGATGAGTATGCTGGATTATGCAATGATCAATGCGGTGAAAAGCGGTAATGCCGCCAATTGGACGCTTTTCCAGAAAGCTGTTGCAGCTGCCAAAGCTGAACCGCAGCGGGTGGCTGACCGGGAAGGTTTTAAACCGGTGGCTGATATGCTTGCAGAATATGCTGCGCGTACAGAATTTGCAGCCGGACAGGCAAAGACTTTTCCCGCAGAATTGCAGAAAAACAAATTCAAAAATCATCTGATCGGGCGTAAGGCTCTGATTATGGATAAAGTCCTGAAACGCTGGCTGGCGGAAGCCTACGAAAAAGGTGTAAAAGATCCGAAATCGCGGATAAAGTGGAATATGTATGAGTGGAAAACATTTGAAATCGACTGGAAAGAGAGCTTCAGACTGGTATCCACCAACAGAACGGTATTGAATTTCAGCGTAGCAATGCAGGTCACTCCCAAGGTTGTGCCGGTCAAGGCCAAACCCCAAAAAGGCAAGAAAGCAGCTAAACCCAAACCGCCCAAGCCGGTGAAATTCACTGTAACAGCCAGTGTGAATATTGCCACACGCGCCTGTTCCGGAACATTGGTTATGGGGAGAATCAAGATGCCGCTGCCGGCACAGAAATTGACTCTGGTGGAAGTGCGCGACTTTGTGCATTGTGTAGAGATATTGCACGGCAAGAGCGATCAGTATTTCTATTATATGCTCTGCACCGGCAATATGCAGGAACGTTTGTCAGTGATCGCTCCTGACAAGTTCTGGAAAGAACGTGTGGATATGGTTCCCCGCGGCTACTTCAAACGCGCCATATTCCTTGCCAACGAGCAGCAGCTGGCGGCATTGAAAAAGACCTACGGCAGCTGGTTGAGTTTCCAGAATGCGCTCAAAGAGATGACGGAAGCAAAGTAACTTTATGAAAATAGTTCATTTTTCCGACCCTCACGCCGGAGGATCCGCAGAAGATTGGATGGCGTATTTTGATAAGCGCTGGGTGGGGGTGTTCAACTACCGTTTCCGCCGCCGTTTCCGGCACGACCTTAAACTGCTGGAAAAGGCTGTGGAGTATATTCTTGCAGTCAAACCCGACGCTGCAGTCTGTACCGGCGATCTCACCAGTACCGGTCAGCCGGGGGAATTTGCCAAAACATTGGAGATACTGAAGCCGCTGCAGGAGTCAGGTATTCCGCTGGTATATATGCCGGGAAATCACGATTGCTATGTAAAACGCAGCAAATGCGTGACAGCAATGAAGAATGCAGTGAGTTTTCTGAATGGTGCGGAGTTCAATTTTGATTCATTGCCGCGTGTGCGGAGAGTTTGTGATGTGGATTTTCTGATGCTGAATACCAGCAGACCTTCAAATTTGCTCTGTTCGTGGGGATTTGTCAGCGCAAGTGACAATCTCTGGATAAAGGATCTCTGCAGACAGGAAAAGAAGCGTCCGCGCATACTTGTGACGCATTATCCGCTGTTTGAAGACCACCCCGTTCTGCGGATACGGCACCGGTTGTTCGGACAGAAAGATATACTCAAACTGCTGGGTGACGGCAGCATCGATCTGGCGTTGTGCGGTCACGTTCACAAGCCGTATTGCCGGGTGGATGAAAACGGTCACGGTGAAAATTGCGCCGGAAGTGTCACCCGCAACGGGGTGATGAGTCTGATCGAATACAATATTGCAGAAAATAAAATAAAATTCAGCCCGATCGATCTTGCCGCGGAGGAAGGCAAAAGAAAATGAAAAGTCTGGTCAAACAGAGTCAGCTTTATTTTATATTCTCTTTTGCCGCTTTGATGCTGATCGGTACATTGGTGCTTAAAATGCCATTCTGTTACCGCGGAACGGATGCATTGAGCTGGAGCGATGCGGCATTTGTGTCCACCAGTGCAGTGAGCGTTACCGGGTTGACTTCGGTGCCTGTATCGCAGTTTACTCTTGCCGGACAGATAATTCTGCTGTTTATGGTGCAGATCGGAGGTATCGGAATTATGACGCTGACAGCTTCGATCGTCTTGTTTCTGGGGAAAGGTATGAGTTTCGGCAACACGATGATGATGAGTAATTTGAGTGATCGTTTTTCTTTCCGCAACACCGAGGGGCTGCTCAAAACTGTTATCTCCTACACATTCAATATCGAAGCAGTGGGGGCAATACTGCTCATAGGAGCATTTATGCTGGAAAATAAATTTACTTTTCTTGAATGCTGCTATTACGGGATTTTTCACAGTATAGCCGGCTTCTGCAATGCCGGGTTCAGTCCGTTTGACAACAGTCTGCAGGATTTCGGTCCGGCAATAAAACTGATCGTGGCATTTCTGATCATAGCCGGGGGAATCGGTATTTATGTTATATATGATATAACCCATACCCGCCGCAAGATGGCACTTCTGCAGATCCATACCCGTCTGGTGGTGATCTCCTCATTGATATTGATCGTAACCGGAACGGTGCTGATAAAACTTTTTGAACACCTTGAAGGCAATGAACCGATTGCCTGGGTGGATGCGTTTTTTATGTCGGTATCATCGCGTACAGCGGGGTACTGCACGGTGCCGTTGAGCGAACTTTCGCCTAATACAATATCGATGATCATTATTTTTATGATGATCGGAGCAGCGCCCGGTTCCACGGGCGGCGGTATGAAAGTTACTGTGGTCGGGGTGGCGGTGCTGGCGATCATCAACACTTTCCTGGGCAACAGCCGGGTACTGCTGTTCCGGCGCGAAATTGCTATGGACAATATACTCAAGTCGTTTACCATTATTGTAACATTTGTGCTGCTGGTTGCCGGCGGAGCTGCGGTGCTTTCGCCAATGCTCGCCTACAGTGAGCAGGCAGTGTGGTTTGAAGCAGCATCGGCACTTTCCACCACCGGTTTGAGTATGGATGTTACCGGAGCACTGCCTACGCCGGCAAAAATGCTGATAATAGTTTTTATGTTTCTGGGGCGGATAGGCCCGTTTACAATATTTCTTTTTCTACTTGACCGGGAAAGGGTCAGCCGGATCAGTTATCCGGAAGAACGCATTATCATTGGTTGAAAATCAGAAGGGATTGAGATTTTATGAAAGGTGCATACGCAGTATTCGGAGCCGGTTCATTCGGTTCCAAAGTTGCTACCGAATTGAGCGAAGCCGGACACCACGTTGTGGTTCTGGATTGCGACCGCGAAGCTGTTATGGCTATCCGTGAAAAAGTTACCGAAGCCCTGGTTGCCGATGTAAGCAATCCGGATGTGATCCGTGAACTGGATGTCAAAAAATTCGATGCGGTCATTATGGGGATGAGTTCGCATTTTGAGGATTTGATATTGGCTCTGACACTGATAAAACAGGAAGGCGCAAGCAATATTTATGTCAAAGCCAACAGCGCCATTCAAAAGCGTATCCTGCTGCGTCTGGGCGCCGATGTGGTCATTCAGCCGGATCAGGATGTTGCTGAACGGCTCTGCGCCAAGTTGAGTATGAGCAAGATTACGGATATGTTTGAATTCAAAGGTTCATTTATTGCCGAAGTTGCCATACCTGATAATATGGTCAATAAAACGATCCGCAGTCTGGATTTGCGCAATAAGTACAACATAACCATATTGCTGGTCAAAAAGCCCGGGCAGGAGATGTCATCGGTATGGGATCCGAATATGGTATTGCAAGCTGAAGACCGTCTGGTGGTGCTCGGACCGGACAAGGCAATCGTAGATGTGTTCAAATAAGTGCTTGAATATTTGCAATATTGCCTATTCAGCAGTAAATTAATAAGAAACCATTTTTTATATATAAATAATCAAAAACAAGGAAAATTATCGTGAGCAAGACTGTTAAAAGTGATCTTTACAAGTCCGCAGGTGTTGATATTGATCTGGCGCAGAATCTTCTGGCACAGGTGAAGGGGCGCATTTCTGCGACCCGCCGTCCTGAAATGCTTTCGCCGATCGGCGGTTTTGGAGGTCTTTTTCAGATCGATTTGAGCAAATACCGCAATCCGGTGATGGTTTCCAGTATCGACGGTGTGGGTACCAAACTGATGATCGCGGCGATGATGCAGAAGTATGATACTGTGGGATTTGATATTGTAAACCATTGTATCAACGATATTTCTGTGCAGGGTGCTGAACCGGTGTATTTTATGGATTATATCGGTATTGGTAAACTGCGTTCTCCGCTTTATGAAGAAGTTCTCGGCGGAATTGCCGATGCCTGCAAAGCGGCGAACTGCGCCGTGCTTGGCGGCGAAACCGCCGAAATGCCCGGTATGTACGGTGATGACTTTGACCTGGTCGGTGTGATCACCGGTATTGTGGAAAAAGATGAAATCATCACCGGTGAAAAGATTGCTCCCGGCTATGTGGCGATCGGTCTTGGCTCCAACGGGTTGCATACCAACGGTTTCAGCCTGGCACGCAAGATAGTTTTCGATATTTGCAATTATACAGTCGATACCGTGCTGGATGAACTCAATGGCGAAAGCGTTGGCGAAGCGCTGCTCAAGCCCCATATCTGCTACTACCCCGCGATCCGCGAAGCCCAACAGCAGAAGATTGCACTGGATGGTATAGCACATATTACCGGTGGCGGACTCTATGACAATGTGCCGCGCATTCTGCCCGAAGGTATCGGGGTGGTGTTTGATAATGTCAAGGCTCTGCCGGTACCGCCGATTTTCAAATTGCTGGTGGAAAAAGGCAATGTGAGTCATCAGGAAGCCTACCGCGTTTTCAATATGGGTGTGGGTATGGTGTGGTTTGTGCCGGCAGCAGATGAAGCACGCGCATTGGAAATCGCCCGTAAAAACGGCTACGCTGCCGAAAAGATCGGCTATGTGGAAAAGAGCGACGTGCCGGTTACAGTAACAGAATAATTGCGGGTTCCAGAAATTATGTTCAAGGCAGCAACCGAAAAAATCCGTAAATTCTTTGAGCAGCCGGTCAACCGGGCCGTGGATGCTGTGGCGGTTTTTTTTGCAGACAGTGACCAGTTGAGTGACGACGATAAACAGATATTGTCGCTGGTAAAAGCGGTGCTGCCTCCGGACAGAACAGGACAGGAAAAGGCTTTTGCCAAGGTGCGTCAGCGCGCGGAGCGTATGCATTTGAGCGAACGCAAGATTGCTTATATGCTGGAGTTTTTGCGCCGGGTTGCGCCGGGTACGCCGGAAGAGGCTCTTCCGGCGATAAAAAGTTATGACTCCGCTAAAAAGAAGGTGCTGCTGACTTATCTGCTTGCATTGTCGCTTGAGCAGGACGAATACCGCATAGAGGCTTTCAGTCTGGTGGAAAAACTGGCGGACGGTTTGGATATAGCGCCGGAAGAATTTGAAGAAATGGCGCTTACAATCCGGGAATCACATTCCCAGCGTGCCAAGATTATCCGCTCCGGAACCGGTATAGTGCTGGCTTTGATCGTTATCGGACTGTTCATACTTATAGCAACCTGGTTGAGTTCACTGCTGTTCGGGTTGGCACTGGCATATTTGTTTTTGCCGCTTGAGCAGTATCTGGAAAAACGCATTGCACGGAGAAAATCTCATAAGGGCGGATTTTTCCGCCGTTTGAGCACGCTTAAACGTATCCGCGAGGATGGTAAATACAAACTTTCTGAAGAAGAAATACAACGCCGTCAGCAGCAGGCGCTTATAACTAAAGCTGTAACTGTGACGGTGTCTTGCGTCGTGTGTGCTTTTCTGGTGATACTGATATGTCTGGCAGTGACTTTGAGCAGTTATGTTGCGCCGCTGAAAAAGAATATTTCTGCTGCCGCCGCCAAGTTTGTACCGGTGAAACAGCAGGTTGCGACTCCTGGCGGTCAGACACAGGTCAACAGCAAGCCGGTGATAAAAACAGAAGTTCCGGCATCTGCCGCGCCTGCGGAGAATGTGGTGCAGAAGGAAGAGAAAAAAACCGGTTTCTGGATTGGTGTAAAGCGTAAGGTTCGCAGCTGGAAATGGGTGCAGAAAGCGTTTCCGGATGAATCGGTCAAGATCGGGAATGCTGTATCCGCTGCTCCCCGGGACAGCGATGCTTCCGGTATCAGCGGTCGTCTGATAAAGGTGCTGGATGGTTTGAAAGAACGCTTCAGCAAACTGCCGCTGATCCAGCAGATCCTTACGGAGCTTTCAGATTATCTGGCACAGGGCAAAGCGGAGAAACAGCTTACAGAATTGCTGTTGAAAAAATCCGGCGGTTTGTTTGCGTTTATAGCTAAATTTGTGGCAATGTTTGCAACGTTTCTGTTGAATATTTTGCTTACATTCTTCTTTTTCTCGCTGCTGCTGGGTAAACTGGCGGGATTTCTGCATTCGCGCGAAAATAAGGATCAGCAGGCAACAAGTTATCTGATCCGTACAGTATTCAACGGCAGATGGCTGCCGGAAATGTCCGAAGAAAATCTGCAGGACGGCGACCGGATCGTCGGAGAAGTTCTGAATAAACTGCGGATCTGGCTGCGTGGTTATATGACAATGGTGTTAATCGATTATTGTGTTTATACTACTGTGTTTACTTTGCTTAATGTGCCTTACGCGCCGCTGCTGGGCGCGGTTGCGGCGGTGGGTATATTGCTGCCGTATATAGGACCGGTTTCCAGTGCATTGATTACAGTGCTGGTTACATTGGCGGTCGGCGGTGCAGAGGTATCGGTTCTGCAGATTGCCGGAGTGATCGGTATTTATCTGATCCACAACGGTATAATCGAACAGTTTTTCATTTATCCGTGGATCATCGGCGAGTCGCTGGGCTTGACAACGCTGGAAACGATCATAGTTGTATTGCTGGGTGGGATCCTTGCCGGCATACCGGGTATGATCTTTGCGTTGCCGGTGGCATCGGTGATCAAATATCTGGTGCCGCAGATTTACCGCTGCTGGCGATAAAAGGAGTATTTTTTTATGAGAAAGTTTGTTGTTGCAGTTGCTGCGCTTACGGTTATGGGCATAATGTCCGGTTGCGGATATTTCAGTCAGTATGACAATGTGGAAAAATCTGCGAATCTGCGTGTGGGTATGACCAGGGCGCAGGTGCGGGAGATTATGGGCGAACCGCTGGATGTGTTTTTTGCCAAGCCTGATGTGTGGTATTATTATGTAAATACCTGCTGGCACGACGGGCAGACCACGATCGATGAATGTATGCCGGTGGTTTTCAAAAAAGGCAAAGTTGCCGGTTGGGGCAATGAATATTACAACCGCGTTAAACTGCAGGAAAAGCAGTATGTGCCGCCGGTTATTGAGGGGTTGAAATAAGTTATTTGCCGGATAAAGTAAATCCGCAGCAGCAATTTTTATATTTGCTGCTGCGGATTTTTTTATGAGTAAATAATAAAGAGAGTTTATTTATACGATTTTATTTCTTCATCGGTAAGCACCGAGTCGAACATAAGTCCCCAGGAGACAAACCCCCAGGTGGACATTGAAGTTGAAGCCTCCCGGCGTACGGCTACATAATACATTCCCGGATGTTTATCTATGACACTCCAGCGCATAGCCTGACAGGTTTTAGAACCCAGCATTTCTCCATCGGCATAGATGCGTATTTCCATTTCTCCCGGAGTTTTATCGTAATCAGCCACCAGGGCATATACAGTGAGTTTATCCATATATTTTTCCGGCAGCAGAATGCTCAGTTTCTCATTTTTCAGGGAACTATCATCATTTGCTTCATCAAATACAAAACCGGCAATAATATTCAGAGTGCGCTGTGAAATATCATTATGATGATATTCTTCGACCAAAAAACGGAAAATTGTTTCGTTGGAAATATTAGCCCAGCAAGTACCGGCAGAAATCAAAGGATTCTGCAAGCAAATTCCCTGCTGCTGTTCGGTTTCATTTTTTGATTTGCGGCACCAGGCTTTGACGATCATTGTTTTAGATGTGGTATTTCCCCGTACATCCACAGTGGATTGCACGCAGCCTTCGCGGTTTTCATTCCAGTATGAGTTATTTTCCATAATATCATAAGGACATCCGAATCCCATCGGGAACATTGCAGTATGCCGTTTCACCAGGAATCCGTGCTGCTGGAATTGCCAGACATTGCTGTATTTATCTTTTTGCGGAGCAGTATCAGCCGTAAAAGGTGCAGTGTCCGGAGGAATACGGTTGAGACAGCATCCGCCGTGCTGCGGGAATATCGCCAGCATACAATCATCGCGTTTTGCTTGCTGCATAGGGTATGAAATCATAGCCATATTACACCACCTGCCAATCAGTTACGATTGCAGTCACCACTTCGCTGCTGTTTTTGAGAGTATCGCGCGGGTCGTCAGTCAGGCGCAAGATATGTATTTCTCCGGCAGCGGCGTGCTGCAGACTCCAGCTGTGGCGTGTAAGCTGCGGAGTGACAGCCAGGACGGTTTCATTGCTGCCGTATTGCAGAACTATATTACCGTTGGAAGTATCATCCAGCGATCTGATCCACAAGTCAATGATTTGCGGCGGCTCTCCGTTCCATCCCACGGATCTGATGTCATTTTCATCGTCCAGATAACAGACCGAATCGTATGTTTCGTGATAAAAAACAGTTTCCACCACCGGTGATTTGTTCACCAGTACTGACAGGCCGACGGGATAATATTCCGCAATTTCATCTTTTACCACTTTGATAACGCGCTGTCCGGGTTTTGCCAATTCTTTGACATTGAATTTATTGTTGATTGAAATACTCATTGTTCATTGCTCCCTTCATATACTGCGGAAATGGTCACCGTTGTATCTTTGCTGTATATACCGCCCACTACCGGAGTTACCCCTTTTATCGGCAGATTGGTGGTTTCTTCGTCTTCCTGGCTCCACGAGCCGTCACTGTTCTGAATCATTTTATGTCCGCTCCAGGTACCGGACGGCAGCAGATATTCAACTGTCGGTCCGGGGTCAATGCCACCGCTGGAGCCGGTCATTACCGTCCAGATATTGCTGTTCATAAGATCGATGGCTTCATCTACGGTGCTTATGTTTTTGTCAATCCGGTATGGATAGGACTGATGCATAAATTTTCCGTTAGACTCAATGTAACCTTTGGCAATCAATATACTGTAGGAATTTTTATTGGCATATACGGCAATGGCTTTGTGGTCTGCTGAATAACTGTCGGTACCCTCTTTGTACCATATACGCAACAGTCCGGAGTTTCCGCTGCCGTCAAAAGAATTCTCCATACCAATGTAAAGACCGTTGTATTCTGTATTTCCGGCACCACTCACCAGCAGGCTGTCAAGGGCTGTCGGCGGCATAGAGCATCTGTAAAAGAATATACCGAATTCATCATCAGTATATGTGCTTTCCCGCCGGTTGGTTTTGAACATATCAAGTTCAGAAAAACTTTCCGCATCTCCGATGTCGAGCGGGGTTGTTTCTGCAAGGTTCAGCGGCTGAAAAAGTCCCTCATCGTTTATATATCCATACTGTATATTACCATAACCGCTTTCGGTTTCTATTTCCTGCTGCTGCGGGTAATAACCTTTGTAAACTGTGACCACATTTTTATGAACAGTCGGAGTTTGCGCCTGCGGAATGGTCACAGTGGTTTTTTCCGGATAATACCCTTTATTGATGACAACACTGTTTGCATTGACCACCGGTTCTGCTGCCTGCGGAACAGTAACAGTCTGCTGCTCCGGGATAAAACCGGCAGGTATGGTTACCACATTTCCGGCGAGGCTTCCGGCTGTATCAGGAACGGAGCCGGTTATTTTTCTGCCGTTGATATATGCACTTTTGCCGGATCGTATATCATCGGCAGCGGCGGTGGCATCACTTGTATAGGTGCCCCGGATGTTGAAAACAGTTTTGCCTGCGGCAATATTTCCGGCAATAAAATTACTGTCGCCTTTGATGACCAGATCATTTTCAAGATAACTGCCGGCTGATACAGTCTGATCTGTATTGTCCGGAATGTATTCACCACCCGGGTGCGGCGTACCGAGCTGGAATGTCTGTTCCGCCGGCTGGTATCCGGCGGAAAGAGTTATCTTATTGCCGGATATCACCGGTTTATCGGCAGTTTGTACTGTAAGCGTTTGCGTTTCAGCAAAAAAACCGGCAGGAACAATAACCTGATTTTCACTGCATTGTGCCGTTACATACGGAATGGCACCGGTTTGCAGCGAACCATTGGCAGCAATAAATTTTTTACCGGATAATACATCCGCAGCTGTAACAGTGATTTCTGAAAAATCAGTCACTCTGGCTTCAATATTCAACCGTGCATCGGCAATGGCATTGAAGCGAACCAGCCGGCGGAAATCAGCATCGCCGGCACTTTTTATGCATATATCAACAAAACAGGGGGTATTGCTGGCGCGGATACGCTGCTGATATTCAAGTGAATTGGTACTGATGAAAAATTTTACCGACTGCCGGTCGTCGGCAACGATCCCGGTGGCAGAGAACGCGGGCGTTTCATTATTTTCCACCACATCGCCTGCGATTACCAGGGTGGAGTCTTCCGGAATTGTATAAAGCCGGCGGTCTTGAAAAAATGCAAACTCAAATTCCTGCATCTGCGCTTCCACCAGATGCATAAGTGCTGCAGTTTTACTGCCTGACGCAGTCCGCATTCTGCCATCGGCAAGGTCAATATAAAACATTACGATCCTCCTTTTTGCGAAATGTTTTTCTGGCAAAGCCCATACACGGCAATGTCAAAGGAGGCGTTTTTTGTCAATATATGAGTATAAAAAAGGGTGTATTACACCGTTGCAGAATGTTGTATTTTATTCTGCAGAAGCTGTGTTTGCACCGTCGGGTGCAGGCGATTTTTTCTTGAGTTCACGGGTCATCCAACGCGAATCTCTCAAGGTCAGAAAACTGTACATATAAATAAATGCCAGCAGCATCGGGCAGAATGCCCCGTAGAGCAAAGCCCACACCGCTTTGCGTATGTTGGTGTTGCGTGCATATATGATTGCCGGAATCGACGCCCAGGAGAGCGAAAGCAGCGCGTTGGCTGCCAGAAAGATAACTGGATCTTTAGCTCCATAGCAGAGCATATAGAAAAATGACGGAACAAACAGAAATGGCAATATCAGATTCTGCGTCAGCGCCACCCAGTAAGCAATCAATACCCAGCTGCGTACATTGCGGGGCGGAAAATTCTTGAAAGCAAATTTGGTCATCAGCAGATTTTCACGGATATCGCCCCGCGTCCAGCGCAGCAGCATCTTGCACGCTCCGGTAACGGTACGCGGCACGCAGGTTGTAGCCAGCGCTGTACTCTGATGAACGATTTTGTAATTGCTGCGCAAGATCAGAGTTGCCAATGCCCGGTCTTCCCCGATCCGTGCCGGTCTTCCCATAAAGGTTTGATTATTCCACTCTTCAATGATCGGCAGCAGGGCGCTTTTCCGGTAAGCACTCAAAGCTCCGGGGGTGCAGAGTACCAGCGTGGTAACGCTTTGTGCTGCCCGCAGGAATTCGCATCCGAAGACCAGTAATACGTCCAGCAGCGAAGTAATGAAACTCTGTTCCGGAGTTTTTACTCTGATCGCACCGGCAACAGCACCGATACTTTCATCCTGCATCGGCGATACCAGCGCCCGGAGAGTACCCGGTTTTACCGATGAATCGCTGTCCACCGTAACAATTACATCGCCACGCGCAGCAAGGGTTGCAATGTAAATGGCATTTTTCTTGCCTTTATTTTCCGGCAGATTTACTGTTGTTATCTGCCGGGGAGAGAGTTTGGCGCCGCGTAAAATGTAATTCCAGGTATCATCTTTGGAGCCGTCGTTTACCGCAATGATCTCAAGTTTATCTGCCGGATAATCGCTGGCAAGCAGACTTTTGATGGTTCTTTCCACATAAGGTCCTTCATTATACGCCGGAACGATTACTGTACAAGTTGGCAGAAGATCATCATTTTCAATTGTTTTGACCGGACGGTAGAAACAGCACAATATCCCGGTGGCAAGCAAATAGAGATATGTTACCGCCATTACACAAATGGCAGTTCCGGAAAGTTCCGGGTGCAGACTGTTGCGGTAGAAAACCAGCAGCTCCGGATCTTCCCAACCCAACAGGGCGAGGAGTGCCAGATAGATTACCAGCAATCCCCATAAAATAATATCCCGCCGCCGCGGGTGTTTAAAAAAGCGTAACATAATACTCTGATTTTTAAAATGAAAAAACTCGTTATATAATATAACACAATTACTCCGTTAATACAAATCAGGAGTCAATCTTTGTCCTGCTTTTCCGTCTGAACAAAGAATAAATGCTTTTTGCAGGTGCCTGCCATTGTCAATGTTGCTTGAATCCCCATTCCAGCAGTTGTGCTGTAAAGTTAAAACAGTTCTGGCGTTTCCTGAATCCGGTCACGATTCCCACCAGACGCCTTCCGTCGCGGCGGCAGCTGAATGCCAGACAATGTCCGGCGGCATTGGTGTATCCGGTTTTGAGTCCTTCCATACCGCGCACTTTTCCCAGCAGCCGGTTGCCGTTATTCAAAGTGCCGTGCCGTGTTTTTTTGCTGCTGCAGGCAGTGTAGCGCAGGATCATCGGATATTCGTAAAGCCGCTGGATAAGTTTGACCATATCCAGACAGCTGGCTTTGTTCATCAATGTATCGGAAGGCTTTTTGCCGTATATCGGCAATCCGTTGGCATTGACAAAATATCCGTTGGTCATACCGATAGAGGCGGCTTTGCGGTTCATCCGCAGGATAAAGCGGCTGCTTTCTCCGCTGCCGAAATATTCGGCTATCAGATGTGCCGCATCATTGGCACTGCGGAGCATTGAGTAAATAAAAAGTTCGTGCAGAGAAACTTTTTCGCCCGGTTTCAGGTTGATCCGCACCGGAGTTGTCTGGGTACATTCCAGCGAAACGGTCACCGGGGTATTCAGATCTATATCCTTCCGGCGTTCAATTTCTTCAAATGCCGTGTATATGGTCAAAAGTTTGGTCAGCGAAGCTATCGGCACCGGAGCTTTTGCGTTTTTTGCCCACAAAACTTTTCCGGAATCCAGATCGACCAATATCCCGGCGTTGAACCGATATCCGGCAAGGTTCCGGGGCAGGGATGCTGTGCGTGAAAAATCAAAATTCCGGTGCAGATTTTTTAACGGATGCTTGTAAAGATATTTTTCCGGAACCGGCAGCGCTGGTTGCGGAATCACCAACTGGGCTGTTTCCACCGGAATTTCCGGCGCAGATTCTTCTGCAGCAGCCGTTGCCGCGGTTGGCGTTCCGGAAACAGCGGATTGGCTGCCGGTATCGGTTGCAGCGGTATTGCGCGCATTGCCGCGGACTGCAGTGGTCAGGGCTATAACCAGCACAACAATAAAGATTACGGAACAAGCCGCCAGGGCAATTATTTTATCTCGCATAAGCATACTCCGGGTTGAAAAACTGCAAATAACAAATTCTGATGGTGTTAATATATCACACCGGCAGGTGATTGCATTGTTTGAAAGCAGTTTTTTTAATACTTTTTTGCTTGTATTTATCAAAAAACGGCGCTATATTTTACGAAGGACAATTTTTGACGGGTAATTAAGTAGAAAATGCAAGTGGTTTGCTCGTTATGAAAATATTGATGGTGTTGCCGCGTTTCAACCGGCGCAAATGGGATTTTCTGACCGCGCAGGCGTGGAATCTGGCGCAGCGGATGACCGCTGAAGGCTGGGCGCAGGCGGTTATTGCTGCGGGCAGGGAAGAGTCTGAAGCGGCAATGGAAGTTGTTAACAATGTTCCGGTTTACCGGTTTGCTCCGGCGGCAGGTTCGTGGCTGAATTTTTTTCAGCGCCGCAGCGATCTTGACCGCGGCGAGGCTGATTTGCCGGGTTTGGAGATATTTTTACGCAAAAAAGAGTTTGATCTGGTGCATATTTTTGTGCCGGGCAGATTGTGTCAGAAAGTTTGCCGGATTGCCGGTGAGCGTGGAATCAGGTGTGTGATTTTCTGCCGCAGTGAATATTTCAGGAGCCGCGATGAATTTTTGCAGTGCGATTCTGAAACTGCTGCCGGCAATGCGTTACACAGTTACGGCAATGCGCTCCGGAGCGCGGAGCGTATTCTCTGCGGAGATCACAATTTGCGTCGGCTGCTCGCTGTCAGGTTGGGCGATCGCCAGCTGGTGCATTGGCAGGCGGGTGTGGATGGCAGTTTTTTCAGCAAGCCGTCAGCAGTTGATTTCCGCAAATTTTATCAACTGCCGGGTAACCGGAAGATGATTCTTTCTGTTGGAACAGTTTGTGAAAGCAAAAATTACGAATTGCTGCTGGATACAGCATTGATGCTGCGTCAGCGCACCAACAATTTTCATCTGGTTATCATTGGCTGGGCAGCAGAGGAGCGTTATCTCAATAAGCTCAAACGGCGGATAAAAGAATTGAATCTGGAAAATACAGTGACATTGATTCCCGGTCTGCCGCCGGGGGATGAGTCTTTCCGGGCGGCGTTCCAGACGGCATCACTGGTGCTGCTGCCATCGCGGTACGATGTATCAGCCGCTGCGGTGCTGGAGGCGTGGGCTGCCGGAGTGCCGGTAATAGTGTCACCTGCCGGAGCGGGCGGAGAACTTGTGGAAGATTATGTAAACGGCAGAGTGCTGAAGCTTACGGAAATTCAGCCGTGGGTGGCAGCTTGTGAAGATATATTGAATGAAAAGAATCGCCCGCAAATGGAAAAGATGCGTATTGCCGGATTGGAAAAAGTGCGCAGTCTGAATTGGACGAACCGCCTGGAAAAACTCCGGGAGATTTATGAAGATGTTATTTCAAAAAGAATTTGATAAATAAAGTAAAACATTGTACAAGTTTCAAGTCAGGAGATAGTTATGAAAAAGTATATAGTTTCTGCAGCTTTGCTTGTAATTCCGGCAGCAGCGTTGGCGGCGGTGATCTATTTCTGGTGTTTCTGCCGTTTTTATGTTCCGCCGGAACATATGGCGATAGTTACAGCAAAAAGCGGAAAAACTCCGGCGCCGGGTACTTTGCTGGTCAAGCGTGGTGAAAAAGGTATATGGCAGGAAGTTTTGCCGGAGGGACGCTACTTTCTTGACCCGGTTATGTACGATGTAAAGATTGTTCCGGCAATAACTATCCCCATCGGTAAAGTCGGTGTGGTAACCGGCAAAGTCGGCAAGCCGCTGGCACCCGGCGAAATCATTGCTCCGGACAAGAGTTATCAGGGGATCTGGCGCGATGTCCTCACTCCCGGGGTGCACCGCCTGAATCCGGAAGGGTATAAAGTAGATATTGTCGATGCCATAAATATACCTTTCGGCTATGTAGGTGTGGTAACAGCCCAGACCGGACGGGCAGCCCAGGCCGGCGAATTTGCCAAGCCGGGCGAAAAAGGTGTGCTGCAGGATATTCTTCAGCCGGGACTTTATTACATAAATCCCCGTGCTTATCAGGTCAATATTATTGAAATCGGGATGAATCAGGTTACAATGACCGGCGGTTCCGGCAGTGTTATAGAAATGAAAAACCGCATCGAATCCGCCAGCAGCACATTGAGTGAAATTTCTGCCAATACCCTCAACAGTCAGTTGATGCAGCGCGCGAATATGCTCAAAGAATCAGCTCCGCAGGCAGCTAAAGCTCCGGCAAGATTGTATAAGCAGAGAAGTGACAGCAGAGCATACAGCAACCGGGCGCGTACCGTCAACCGTTCAGTTGATCGTGTGCAGGCGGCAAGAGCCGCCGGTACAGCAGCTCCTACAACTTTGCCGCAGACACCGGATATGGTGTACAGCGTAGGCGGTTTTGTTGAATTTCCCAGCCGCGACGGCTTCAAGATCCTTATGGATATGACTGTGGAATTTGAACTTATGCCTGAACATATTGCCAGGATATATATGCTCTACGGCGATTTGCCGCAGGTGGTAAGCAAGATTATTCTGCCGCAGATACTTTCGGTGACCCGGATGAAGGGTTCCAGCTACAAGGCACAGGATTTTATTGTCGGTGCCGGCAGAGAAATTTTCCAGAATAATCTGCGCAGTGAACTGGAAAAAGTTCTGGGCGAAAAATCCATTGTGGTTCACAACGCTATTATCCGCAATGTGACAATTCCCGACAATATCCTCAAACCCATACAGGATGCCAGTCTGGCTGTTGAACAGAATCTGACCAACTTTTCATTGCAGGAAACTGCCAAGATAGAGGCACAACTCAACGAACAGACCGCTATGATTGATCAGAAAAGGCGTGAGATTGAGCAGGAAACCCGCAAGATCACTGCCGAAATCGCCGCCCAGCAGCGGCAGGCAGTACAGATGATCAACGCTGAAGCTGACCTGGAAGTCGCTGAATTGCAGCTCAAACGCTCTGAACTGGAAGCCGCCCGCGCCAAACTCAAGGGCGAAACTGATGTTCAGGTGGCTTTTTTGCGCAACAACGAGCGCGCGCAGGGTGTTGAAATGAAATCCAAAGCGCTGGGCGCCAGCGGAGTTATGGCGGATTTGACACTGGTTGAAAAACTTAACCCCAAAGTAAAGCTGCAGGTGATCTATGCCGGCGATGGTACCTTGTGGACAGATTTGAAATCCGGCAGTATAACGGTGAAAAAATGATAAATATCAGAGAGATCAGACCCGACGAATCATCCGTGTTGAGCGCAATGTCCGATGCTGTAAAGTGGAACAATTCGCCAGCCGAATGTGCATTGTTGACCAATGCGGACAATATGAAGGGCTTTTTTCTGGAGTGTGACGGCGAAATAGCCGGTTCCATTGGCGTTGTTACCTACGAACCGCAGTCGATGGCATTTATCAATCTGGTGATTGTAAAAGAGGAGTTCCGCCGCCGCGGCTTTGCCACATTGTTGGTGGAACACGCTTTGAAGATGACCGAAAATTATAAAACCAAAAAACTGCACGCCACCCCCGATGGTTCCAAAGTTTATGCAAAACTCGGTTTCAAGCCCTGCCGCGGAATCAGTTTTTTTGCTGCCGAAAATCCGCAGTTTGCTATCTGCACAGATATCGGTGTGCACGCAATGACAGCTGAAGAATTGCCGCAGGCTGTCAAGCGCGATGCCGAAGCATTTTACTGGTCGCGGCACAATCTTTTGAACTTCAACTACAAAGAGTTCGGTCAGTATGCATTGTGTGCAGATAACGGCAGAGGGCATATCTTCGGCCGCCGCTGGAAGAAATACCGTCAGATGGCGGCAATGATCAGCGATGATCTGCCGACGGCTATGGCGCTGACCGCCGCGGCTGTGGATATCGACCGCAGTCAGGCACAGAGTATTATCTGCTACGATCAGCAGACTGAATTCATTGAATTTCTCAAATCAGGCGGTTTTGTTCAGGTGCGCGAAATGCTGGATATGGAATTGGGCGAAAGCACACCGGTTCCGCCGATGAATTACCGCGCTATTTACGGCGGCGATCAGGCGTAAGTACCGCTTCCGGGGAATGGAATAGATTGTTGTTTCAAATGCACTGACAGCAAGTTCTGCGGAACAGAGAGCAGCTGTTTGAAACTGCGCGTAAAAATTCAACGGCACTTTCTTTTGCTTTTTCAGCAGAAAAAAGTGCCGTTTTTTATGCTTTATGATACGCTGTTAATCCTGCAGCAGATTTCTGCCGGTAAAGCGCGGTTCGCTGGTTACATTTATAGCGAGTTTCCGCAGGGCATTTTCATCGCCGCCCGGAGGAATGTGGCTCAAGTGCATTTCGCATCCTTTGAGGTTCCGCAGTTCATCCAGTGCAAGCTTTGCCGCCGGGTTGCTGGGGGAACTCACGGAGAGCGCGGTGAGCGTTTCCGAAAGATCCAGACTGATACCTTTATTGTGATAGATATCCTGTTTGAGGCTTGCCACAGCTTTTATCACTTCCGGCGAAAGCAGTGTCAGATTATCCGGCAGATTTGCCAACACCTTTACCGCATTCAATATACAGCTGGAAGCCGCGTGCAGCAGCGGGGAGTTGCGCCCCGTGATGATTCTGCCGTCTGCCAGCTGCAGTGCCGCGCCGCAGTAGATGTTGTCGCATCCTTTGCCGGGAGTTTTTTCGGCGCTTGCCATAGCTTCGCGCGCCGGTTCAACCACGGCGCGATCAGTTTCGCTGATGCCCAGATCATCCATCAGAAGTTTGATTCGTTCGATGGGTGAATTTTCTGCCGCGCCGGTGGCATAATCGCACATTGCCCGGAAATAGCGGCGGATGACTTCCTGTGCCGAAGCCTGCCGGCACACTTCATCATCAATAATGGCAAATCCCACCCGATTGACACCCATATCAGTCGGCGAGTTGTAGAGCTGTTCCGGCGCCATAATACGCGAACATATCCGGTGCACTACCGGAAAAACCTCCAGATCACGGTTGTAGTTGATCGCCGGTGTCTGATAGTGTTCCAGATGGAAACTGTCAACCATATTTACATCGCCGATATCCGCCGTTGCCGCTTCATAAGCAATATTCACAGGGTGCTTGAGCGGCAGGTTCCAGACCGGGAAGGTCTCAAATTTGGCATATCCGGCACGGATACCTTTCTGAAAATCGTGGTAAACCTGCGATAAACACGTTGCCATCTTGCCCGAACTTGCCCCCGGGCCGGTGACCACCACAATGGGTTTATCTGTTTCAATATAACTGTTGGAGCCGTAGCCTTTGCTGGAAACGATAGTGTCCAGTTCGGTCGGATATCCGGCAATGGGCTTGTGCAGATAAACTTTGATTCCGCGGCGCGACAGACGGTTGATAAAACCGCGTACCGCCGGCTGATTCTGATAACGGGTAACGACCACTGCTTTGACGGTCAGATCCCAGTCGCCGAGTACATCAATGGTGCGCATAACATCCGCATCGTATGATATACCGTAATCGGCACGCATCTTGCGTTGTTCAATATCCCCGGAATAGATGCATATAACGATATCGATCTTGTCTTTGAGGCGCTGAAGGAGTTTGATTTTTGTATCGGGGTCGAAACCCGGCAATACGCGTGCGGCGTGGTGATCGCCCATCAGTTTGCCGCCGAATTCCATATAGAGTTTGTCGTCAAATTTTCCGGCGCGTTCAATAATCGCCGCCGACTGTTCTGCAAGATACTTTTCGCTGTCGAATCCGCGTTTCATTTTTTCTTCCCGATAACAAAAAAATTAAATTATACCGGGGTATAAATATAACCGTAAAAACGTTTTTTTGCAAGTCTTTTTTTTGAAAAAAAGAGAATCTTTTATGTTGTATGCCGGTAACTTCAAAGCATACTTGACGGTTGTCAGGGTGCTTTTCAGAACGGCAGTTGATCCTGGTTGGGATTATCTGCGTTCTGAACAGTTTTTTTCCCGGGGGCGGGCGCGGCGGCGCCGGCGGCACGGGCACGGTCGGTGGCAGAATCAAATTCTGTAAATTCGCCGCCGGCTCCATCATCTTTGAAGAGAATCTCCACTTTACTGTTCAGCGCATCAAGCCGTTTTTGACAGAACCTGATAAGTTTAACACCTTCAGTGATCTTGTCGATCATTTTTTCCAGCGGCATTGAGCCGTTTTCCACTTCAGAAATCACCTGTTCAAGTTCGGCAAGGGCTTCTTCAAATTTTTTCTCTTTGTCAGCCATAAAAAACCTTTCGTAAAACTTACTGAAGAATAATATTACCCGGAAAGAGGAAAAAGCAAATCAATTAAACAAGTTTTTCTGTTTTTACAGAAAGAACCGATCTGCCGGAACTTTTCGGGATTTTTTCCGGCAGATCGGCAAGGGATGGGGGATCTCCGGAGCTAAAGACTGCGGAAATAATGCTCTTGTTCCCCGGGTGATGAAATTTTTTCAGAACCAGTTGAACCGTTTTCCCAGACCGAGCAGCCAGATGGCAAAGATTATCAACGGCAGTATATAAGTCAGATAGCAGGCGGTTTTCAGTGGAAATTTCAAACCTTTACCGGTATTGATTTCTGCAAAGGCATTTTCTTTGCCCCAACCGTAACGGTTCATACAGAATATTGCTGTATAGAGTGCCCCCAGCGGCAGCAGATTGTCGCTGATGATAAAATCTTCCAGATCCAGAATAGTGCTGCCATTGCCCAGCGGCTGAATGTTTTTCCACAGATTGAATCCCAATATACAGGGCAGGGAAAGCACTGCCAGCAGTGCTGCGAAGATCAGACAGGACTTTTTTCTGCTCCAGGACCACTGATCCATACCGAATGCTGCCAGATTTTCAAAAACCGCCACCAATGTGGAGAGTGCCGCAATAGCCAGAAAAATAAAAAAGAGTATGCCCCAGAACATACCGCCCGCCATATTGTGAAAAACATTGGGCAGGGTTATAAAGATCAGTGACGGACCGGCATCAGGCTGGATGCCGAATGCCGCACACGCCGGAAAAATTATCAGACCCGATGCAATTGCCACAATAGTGTCCAGCAATACTATCCAGCAGCCTTCAGTTAAAAGCGAACTCTCTTTGGATGTATAACTGCCGCAGACCGCAATACTGCCAACTCCCAGACTCAAAGTGAAAAATGCTTGTGCCATTGCTGCGTGGACAGTTGCAAAAATGCCGTTTCCGGCAAACTTTTTCCAATCCGGTTTAAGGAAAAATTCAAGACCTTTGCCGGAATCCGGCAGATTCAGCGATTGAATCACCAGAATAATCATAAGAAGAAACAGCCCCCCCATCATAAATTTTATGGATCGCTCAATGCTTTTACGCACGCCGCCGATACAGATTGCCAGCGTGATAAGCAGCGCCGCAAGCATCCAGAATATCTGGGTAGCCGGGGCATCAAGCATAGCAGCAAAGACATTTTTACAGGTTTCAGGCGTAGCATTGCGGAATGTATCTTTGCAGAAGAGCCAGCCGTAGTGCAGCAGCCAGCCGGTGATAACGCTGTAAAACATCAGCAGTATAAGGTTGCCGGAAAAAAATATATATACCGGTTTTTCCCACGCATAACGGCAGTCAGGGTTTTTCAATCTGCGGAACGCCCCCGGAAAGGTGCTTTGTCCGGCTCTGCCGAGCGCAAGCTCCATAAGCATAACCGGAGTACCCAGAAGCAGCAGAAATATCAGATAAAGCAGCACAAAAAAGCCGCCTCCGTACTGACCGGAGATATACGAAAAACGCCAGACATTGCCTAATCCGATGGCACATCCGGCTGTCATAAGAATAAAGCCGGCACGCGATGCGAACTGCTCGCGGGAGGAAGAGTTATTGCTCATAAAAGTTCCTTTGATTAAAATTTTTGTATATTACAATACCACCAGATATGTATAAAATCAACTGAATAAAGAGTCCGGATGGTGAAAAACAATGATAATATCCGTTGAGCAGGCAAAATAATGGATTTTTTTGTGCTTTTTATTTGCTAAACAATCGCAGATGTATTATATTCGCAAAAATGAGTTTTTTTTTATCGCGGATGCTTTGTTTTATGGAAAAAATGAAAAATAATCAGGCTTCAGAAAAATTTCAGGATTTTATTGATTTATCAACAATAGTGTGCCACTCATCAGGAAAAGACCGCGAAAGCGTGATCTGCGAGTTGATTGCACTGGCAGCGCAGCAGAATCCGTCTCTTGACTGCGAGGTTGTAAAAAAAAGTGTTTTGGCACGCGAAGCGCTTTTTTCAACTGTCATTGCTCCCGGGCTGGCGATGCCGCACTGCCGTGTTGCCGGATTGGATAAAGTCATTGTTGCAATGGCAACCAGCCGGTGCGGTGTAAAATTCGGCGAAGGTGATGGCGAAAATGTCAAGGTAGCGGTACTTGTACTGGCTCCAGTTGATGAGCCGCTGCTGCATTTGCGGGCGGTTGCTGCCCTGGCGCGGGAATTCAGTGATCCGGAAAAGGTCAAGGCTGTAGCAGAATTTGAAACAGCTGAAGAGATAGTGAAGTTTTTCAGAGTTATGCCGATGCGGCTGCCGGAATACCTTTGCGCCGGCGATCTTGCAGAATCGGCGGGCCCGGTTATGCTGGCAGATGACACTCTGGCATTTGCTTTCCGCAAGTTTGCCGAATCAAATGCGGAGCTGCTGCCGGTACTGGATGATCAGGGTTCATTAAAAGGGGTGATCAGACTGAAAAATATACTCAAATACAACATTCCGCTGAATCTGTTGGAAAAGGATGATCTTTCAGAGCTTTACGATCTGCGTCCATACAGCGATGTGATTTCCCGCGCTGAAAGTATAAAAGTTGCTGATGTTATGTCAGTAAATTATGAAACTGTTACTGAAGATCTGCCGGCAGCAAAACTTATCAAACTTTTTCTGGGGACTCCGGAGCGGGAAGTTCTGGTGGTCGATCCGGAAAACCACTTGCGCGGTGAAATAAAACTGCGGGATTTTGCCGCCAAGATATTCTGGAAATAAAAAAGGAGAATATCGTTGTGCCGCTGCTCAAATACATTTTTCTGAAGAGTTTTTTATTGCTGCTGCTGTTTTTTGCAGCCGCAACGCTGACCGCTTCGGCAGTGCCGGAAAATCCCTGCGACTGGCGCAATGGCAGAATAGTTGCGCCGGGGATAAAACTCAAACACTTTGATTTGAAAAATCCGCGGCCGCTGAATATTCACGCCGTTCGGGTGGATCTCAAGCATCCGCGCATATACCTTATCAATACCGGGCGCGATAAAGATTGGGGCAAGCCGATGCCCGATTATCCCGCTATGAAGATTGAAACCAGACGAACCCGCACCGGGGATTTTATACTTCAGCAGCGTGCTGCAGGACACGATGTCCGGCTGGCTGTCAATGCTACGCCGTGGGGGCCGTGGTGCAAGCCGTTCAATCACAAATATGCCGGCAATATCGGGTTGGTGATTTCAGAAGGTGTTCCGGCATCGGTATCACAGAAAAAGAGTGTTCCGGCATTTATTGTCCGTAAAAACGGTAAGCCGGAAATGATCGATTACAAACCGGGCAGCAGGATCGATGATATACATTTGGCGCTTTCCGGTTTCAGGTTTGTCCTGCGCAACAACACAGTTGTTCCCAACAAAAGCAAAACCCTGCATCCGCGTACTTTTTACGGATTATCCGCAGATAAACGCTATCTGTATTTTTTGATTGTTGACGGCAGGCAAAAAGATTTCAGTGAAGGTTTTACCGAATTTGAGGGTGGGGAATTTCTGAAATACCTCGGTGCTGCTGACGGCATAAATATGGATGGCGGCGGATCAACCACGCTGGCAACCTGCCGCAACGGCAAGGTCAGGATAGTCAACACTCCGCCGGGGGCGTTGAAAGTCAAAGAGATAAACAAAATCAACTACACCCGTCTGGTTGCCACTTCTCTGGGCGTATGCCTGAAAAAAAACCGCGATATTACCGTGCGGCGGGAATGATTTATTGATAAGCTTACCGGATCATTTGCGGGTATTTGATCTATCCGCGAAAAAAACTTTATTTTCTTGCAGTTTAAGTTTGCAAAGTGGTATTTTCAGTGCTATTAGTACCTCAATAATTCTGTTTCCGGCGGAATTTTCAATAAATTGAAAAGCAAAGAACAGTTTAAAAATAATAAAAAATAAAAAAGGGAAGGATCTTTAATAAAATGCAATGGTTTGATTGGTTGGTAATCGCGATCCCGGTGCTGTTTGTGTTGTGGATCGCCTGGTACACAAAGCGTTATATTATTGACGTTACGGCGTTTCTTTCGGCGGGGCGCGTATGCGGCCGCTATGTTATTGCTGTAGGCGATATTGCAGAAGGTTTGTCGATCATCAGTTTGATATCGTATGTGGAAATACATTACCGTACCGGTTTTGCCACGGCGTTTTGGAGCGCATTCCTGATGCCGCTGGGCGTTATTATGGCTATGTTCGGCTACTGTACCTACCGTTTCCGCGAAACCAAGGCACAGAGTCTGGGGCAGTTTATTGAAATGCGTTACAGCCGCAAACTGCGTATTTTTGCTGCTGGTTTGCGCAGTATCTGCGAAGTGGCAGCCAATATGATTATGCCTGCTCTGGCGGCGCGTTTCTTTATTTACATTATGGATCTGCCGCAGCAGGTCAATGTATGCGGTTTGGCAATTTCGACCTTCCATTTGATTATGCTGGCGGTGCTTACCGTTGCACTTTTGATCATCTACTGGGGCGGGGCATTGAGTGTGGCAATTACCGATACCGTGCAGGGGTTTATCGTTTACCCGATGCTGGCGTTCTTCACGATTTTTGTGCTGACCAAGTTCTCCTGGAGCAACGAAATGCTGCCGGTGATGATGGACCGTGTAGAGGGCGAAAGTTTTATCAACCCGTCTGATATTGCCAAACTGCGCGACTTCAACCTTTTCTCGGTGCTGATCATTCCGATCGTGGCGCGTATTATCGGCCGTATGAACTGGGTGTACGGCGGCGGTCCGCAGTCAGCGGCGCGTTCTGCACACGAACAGAAGATGGCAAGTCTGCTGGGAACCTGGCGTGGTGCATTGGGGAGTATCTTTTATGTGCTGATCGCTATATCACTGATCACTGTACTCAATCATAAGAATTATGCTGCCGATGCACACAAGATCCGTGTTGAACTTACCGGAAAAGTGGCAAAAGAACTGGTGGCAGATGCCGAAATGCGGCAGCATCTCAACGAAAATATTGCGAAATTTTCCAACCACAAACACATTATCGGCGTTGATCCGAAACTTTCGGATAAGAACAACAATGATACGATTTACCTTAAAGCCATCCGTGAAACCCTTACCGAAAAAGATGTGGATAGCGGTAACGCAATGTACGCCAAATTCCGTACCCTTTATTACCAGTTGATGCTGCCGATGACATTGCGCAATATATTGCCCAATGGTACGATCGGTTTGTTCTGTCTGATGATGATTATGCTTATGATATCCACTGATGACAGCCGTATATTCAGTTCGGCAAGTACTATTGCCCAGGATGTGATCCTGCCCTTCTTCAAGCGGCAGCTGACCCCCAAAGAACATATCAATCTGATCCGTTGGACATCCATCGGGGTAGGGGTGGTGTTCTTCCTCGGTTCGAGTTTTATGTCACAGCTGGACTACATTTCACTTTTTGTGACATTGATGTGTACAATGTGGGTCGGCGGCTGCGGACCTATGCTGGTGTTCGGTATGTACGGCAGATTCGGTACCACTGCCGGCGCCTGGACCAGTCTGCTTTCCGGTATGGTTCTGGGATTCACTGGTATCTGCGTGCAGCGCAACTGGGCAAATTTTGTTTACCCGTGGCTGCGCGACCACGGCCTGGTGGAGAGTGTCGGCAATGCGCTGACAACATTGTCCAAACCGTTCAATCCGTGGATCGTGTGGGAAATGAACGCAGTTCGCTGCCCGGTCAACAGTTATGAATGGTATTTCATTACTATGCTGATTACTCTGTTCCTCTACATTGTGGTATCTTACGCCACATTGAAAGAGCCGTTCAATCTGGAACGTATGCTCCACCGCGGCAAGTATGCGCTGGACGAACGCAAGGAAATAAAGAGTCCCTGGACTTGGAAAAATCTCTATTCCAAACTCATCGGCATCACTCCGGAATACAGCACCGGCGACAAAGTGATCGCCTGGGCATACTTCGGTTACAGCTTTGTTTACCGTTTTGGCTGCTCCTTTGTTGTGACGGTGATCTGGAACATCATTTCGCCGTGGCCGCTTGCCTACTGGGGCTGGTACTTCCTGATCGTCTTCCTGCTCGTGCCCGGGGTCAATGCTATGATCACCACAGTGTGGTTCTCCATTGGCGGGGTCATTGATATACGCAATTTGTTCCGCGACTTGGATGCCCGTGTTGCCGATAACCTCGACAACGGTGTGGTGGAAGGCAATATGTCCATTGCCGACAAGGCTAAATTTGAAGCCATTGAAAAGCAGGAAGAAAAATCTGCCGCCAAGAGCGAAGAAAAATAATCAATTTTACAGTTGATTCCAACGGCTGACCGTAACAGGTCAGCCGTTTTTTATGCCGCAAATCCTTTTTTTTATACTTTCCTGTACTTGCAAAAAGCCATACATTATGCTATATTACCAATTGAAAGTATTTCGTTTTTTCCGGAGATGAGAAAATGAAGTATGCAGTAAAAAATAAAGAAAATCAAATAAAAAAATAATCAACATAATTATTAACATTAAAGAAGGGTTTTGTTAAAATGATGTCCTGGATCGACTGGACGATTGTGATCGTGCCCACACTGTTTGTGCTGGGTATGGGGATGTACTCGCGCAAGTATCTGCGTGATGTAACAACATTTCTTTCTGCCGGGCGCGTCTGCGGCAGATACGTTATCTCGGTCGGGGATATAGCCTCGGGGCTGTCGATCCTCGGTTTGGTGGCGTATGTTGAAGTGCACTACCGTACGGGTTTTGCTGCTGCGTTCTGGAGCGCCATTATGACGCCGATGAGCATTATGCTGGCTTTGTTCGGTTACGTTACCTACCGTTTCCGCGAAACCAAAGCGCAGAGTATCGGTCAGTTTATTGAAATGCGTTACAGCCGCAAACTGCGTATTTTTGCTGCAGCGCTGCGCAGTATATCTGAAATGCTTGCCAATATGATTATGCCTGCATTGGCTGCACGCTTTTTCATCTACTTCCTCGGTTGGCCGCAGTATTTTGAACTTTTCGGTATGGAAATTTCCACTTTCCACGCACTTATGGTGCTGATTCTGGTGCTTGCTATCAGCATTATCTGTATGGGCGGTGCTATGGCAATCATTATTACCGATACCATTCAGGGCTTCATCTGCTACCCGATGCTGGTGCTTTTTACGGTATTTATTCTGGTCAAATTCTCCTGGGCTGATGAAATGCTGCCGGTGATGATGGACCGCGCTGAAGGCGAAAGTTTTTTGAGCCCGATGGATATTAAAAATCTGCGCGACTTCAACTTGTTCTCGCTCTTGCTGCTGCCGTTTGTGGTTGTGTTTCTGCAGCGAGCCAGCTGGATCGGTGCCGGTTCAAGCTCCACGGCGGCGCGTTCTCCGCACGAACAGAAAATCGCCAGCTTGCTGGGTGCGTGGCGCGGCGCTCTGGGCGGTATATTCTATGTGCTGATCGCCGTGGTGGTGCTGACTCTGCTCAACCACCAGAACTATGCTGCCCTGGCACACAAGGTCCGTCTGGAACTTACCGACAAGGTTGCCGGCGAAGTTATTTCCGATAAAAATATTCGCCAGAATGTGGTCAACGCTATTCACAGCCTGCCGGTGCAGAAACACATTATCGGTAAGGATGCCAAACTTTCTGACAAAAACAACATAGATACGCGTTATCTGGAAGCCGGTCACGTAGCACTGACTAAAGAAGATCCTGATACCGGTAACGCTATGTATGCAAAATTCCGTACACTTTACTATCAGCTGATGCTGCCGGTAACGATGCGTAATATTATGCCTAAAGGTATGCTGGGACTTTTCTGTCTGCTGATGATTCTGCTGATGATTTCCACGGATGATACGCGTATTTTCAGTGCGGCGATCACGATCAGTCAGGATGTGATCCTGCCTTTCCGCAAAAAGCAGCTCACTCCGCGCGAACATATGTGGATGGTGCGTTTTGTGGCGATCGGCATCGGGGTATTCTTCTTCCTCGGATCGAGCTTTATGGCACAGCTGGACTACATCAACTTGTTTGTTACACTTATGTGTACAATGTGGGTAGGCGGCTGCGGACCTATGCTGATTTTCGGTTTGTACGGCAGATTCGGTACCACCATCGGTGCGTGGACCAGTTTGCTTACCGGTGTTTTTATGGGTTTGATCGGTGTATTTGTTCAGCGCAACTGGGCGGAAATGGTTTACCCTTTCCTCCGCGATCACGGGTTGCTGGACGGCGTGACCAAGGCGCTGTGGAACATTTCCAAGCCGCTCCACCCCTATGTGGTGTGGGAAATGAACGCGGTCAGGTGCCCGATCAACAGTTACGAATGGTATTTCATTACAATGATGGTAACACTGCTGCTCTACATTGGTGTATCTTACGCCACACTGAAAGAGCCGTTTAACCTGGACCGTATGCTGCACCGCGGCAAATACTCTCTGGGTGAAGAACGCCAGATCAAGAGTGCCTGGAGCTGGAGCAACTTCTACAACAAGATGATCGGGATCACTCCGGAATACACCACCGGCGATAAGATCATCACCTGGAGTTACTTCTTCTACTGCTTTATCTACCGTTTCGGCGTTACTTTTGTAGTGGTAGTGATCTGGAACATCTTCTATCCGTGGCCGCTTGCCTACTGGGGCTGGTACTTCCTGATCGTTTATCTGGTCGTGCCGGGTGTAATGGCGGCAATTACCGCGGTTTGGTTCGGTATCGGAGGCGCGATCGACCTGTACCGTATGTTCCGCGATTTGGAAAAACGCACCATCAACCTGTTGGACGACGGGCGTGTGGAAGGCAATATGTCGCTGGCGGACAAGGCTGAGCTGGAAGCCGTTGACCGTGCTGAAAAAGAACAGTTACAAGCCAAATCTGAAGAAAAATAATCTTTTTTCTCCTGATCTCAACGGGGGCTGCATAGTTTTGCAGTTCCCCGTTTTTTTATACTCCGATAAGCGTTGTTTTTTAATTGCTAAAATCCAGAGTAAAAGCGTTGAATGTACTTGAAAAAAGCGAATTTTATGCTATCTTATACAAGGTTTCATCATTTGTCGTGGATGAGAAGGGATCTTGCGGCAGGCAACAAAAGAAAGGATGTATAAAACAATGATGAGTTGGATCGATTGGGTGATTGTAATAATACCCACGGCATTTGTGTACTGGATGGGGATGTATTCGCGTAAATATCTGCGCGATGTCTCTACATTTCTTTCCTCCGGGCGTGTCTGCGGCCGTTATGTTATTTCGGTCGGTGATATAGCCTCAAGTTTGTCTGTTACCGGATTGATGGCGTATGTGGAAGTACATTACCGTACCGGTTTTGCCACTGCGTTCTGGAGCGCATTGCTTACTCCGCTCTGGGTGTTGATGGGGCTGTACGGCTTTGTGACCTACCGCTTCCGCGAAACCAAGGCGCAGAGTATCGGTCAGTTTCTGGAAATGCGCTACAGCCGCAAATTCCGTATTTTTGCCGCCGGTTTGCGCAGTATATCTGAAATGCTTGCCAATATGATTATGCCGGCATTGGCGGCGCGTTTCTTTATCTACTTTCTGGGCTGGCCCAAGACTTTTGAACTTTTCGGTATGGAAATTTCCACCTTCCACGCTCTGGTGCTGGTGGTGCTGATTATGGCAATCAGCATTATCTGTATGGGCGGATCGATGGCGATCATCATTACCGATACCATACAGGGGGTCCTCTGCTACCCGATGCTGGTGGTGTTCACTGTTTTCATTCTTATGAAATTTGACTGGAGCGGTCAGATGCTGCCGGTGCTTTCCGAACGTGTCGATGGCGAAAGCTTTCTCAACCCCAATGATATTGAGAATCTGCGTGACTTCAACTTGTTCTCGCTTTTGCTGCTGCCGATTGTGGTCGGTTTTCTGCACCGTGCCAGTTGGATTGGTGCCGGATCGAGTTCCACTGCGGCGCGTTCTCCACACGAACAGAAGATGGCAAGCTTGCTGGGGTCGTGGCGCGGTGCACTGGGCGGTATATTCTATGTGCTGATTGCTGTTGCTGTGCTGACAATTCTGAACCACAAGGACTTTTCCGCACAGGCGCATAAGATCCGTCTGGAACTTGCCGATAAGGTGGCTATGGACGTGGTGAGTAATCCGCAAGTGCGTTCGGCGGTTGTGCAGAGTATCCACCAACTGCCGGTGCAGGAGATGGCAGCCGGAGCGCAGGCTTCGGAAAAGAACAATCTGGATGTCCGTTATCTCTCCGTCGGTCACGAACAGCTCAAGCTCAAGTCTGAAAATGTGGACCAGGGCAATGCAATGTTCCAGAAATTCCGTACACTCTATTATCAGCTGATGCTGCCGGTGACATTGCGTAATATGCTGCCGAAGGGTATGCTCGGTTTGTTCTGTCTGATGATGGTGCTGTTGATGATTTCCACTGACGACAGCCGTATCTTCAGTGCGGCAATCACGGTAAGTCAGGATGTGGTTCTGCAGTTCCGCAAAAAGAAGCTGACCCCCAAAGAACATATGTGGATGGTGCGCTGGGTCACGATCGGTATCGGGGTGTTCTTCTTCCTCGGATCAAGTTTTATGTCGCAGCTGGACTACATCAATTTGTTTGTTACATTGATGACTATTATGTGGATGGGCGGCTGCGGTCCGGTGCTGATGTTCGGTTTGTACAGCCGTTTCGGTACCACAGCCGGCGCGTGGACGAGTTTGCTTACCGGTATGTTTATGGGTATCAGCGGTGTGCTGGTGCAGCGCAACTGGGCTGATTTTATCTATCCGTTCCTGCGTGACCACAATATGCTGGAAACCACCACCCGCGTGCTGGAAACATTGTCAAAGCCGCTGAATCCGTGGGTCGTGTGGGAAATGAACGCGGTCAAGTGCCCGATCAACAGCTATGAATGGTATTTCATAACTATGGTCGTGACTTTGATTCTGTACATTACAGTATCCAAACTCACCTGCAAAGAATTGTTCAACCTGGACCGTATGCTTCACCGCGGCAAGTACGATATTGAATACAAGCGCGAAATGAAGAGCACCTGGACTTGGAAGAACTTCTACAACAAACTTATCGGTATCACTCCGGAATACACCACCGGCGATAAAGTTATTGCCTGGAGCTACTTTGTGTACAGCTTCATTTACCGTTTCGGCGGCACCTTTGTGGTGGTGGTGATCTGGAACCTTATTTCACCGTGGCCGGTGGAATACTGGGGCTGGTACTTCCTGATCGTGTTTCTGTGCGTGCCGGGCGTGATGGCTGCGATTACTGCGGTCTGGTTTGGTATCGGCGGTGCAGTTGACCTTTACCGTATGTTCCGCGATCTGGAAAAACGCGAAATCAACGAGCTGGATGACGGCCGCGTGGAAGGTAATATGTCATTGGCGGATAAGGCGGCATTGGAAGCCGTTGACCGTGACGAAAAAGATAAAGCTGAAGAAAAGAATTAAGCGCTTTTTCTGAAAAAAACAAAACTGCTGCAGAATTTTCAAAGTTCTGCGGCAGTTTTTTTATTATATTGCTTTAGCGTAAAAAAACTACCGGCTGAGCCGGTATGTTACCGAAATAGCTTTAGCTTAAAGATGACGAAGTCATCAATCAAATGCGTTTGCATTTGATGACATAAAATAATGTAGATTGCAGCTAT
>JAZNBV010000078.1:0-107695 GCA_045587205.1 Victivallaceae bacterium | reverse complement strand
ACACCGAGGCGTTCTTCCAAAGCCTTGACCAGCTTGGAAAGTTCCAGAACAGTCATGTTCTCGACGTAATCGATAAAAGATTCCATGTTGACTTCAGCCATGATAATATTCCTCCATTAATGACTTTGTTGTCTTTTACTTCTCGAGTTTGTCTTTGTATGCATTGAGCACGTTGATAATCGAAGCAGCCTTGTTGTTGAGGATGCTGACCAGATTGCGCGCCGGCGCCTGGAGCAGACCCAGCAACTGGGCATAAAGGACTTCCTTGCTCGGCAGCGATGCAATTTCGGCAATTTCTGCCGGAGAAAGCATTGCGCTTTCGAACATACCGCCCTTGGCCTGTACCACTTCATTATCCTTACCGAAATCCACCAGCACTTTGGCAACCGCACTGGGATCGCCATTGCCGTAAACCATTGCCACATCGCCGACGAGTGCAAGATCTTTCAAAGCTTCCACATTGCCAACTTCAATGGCTTTGCGGATCAGACTCTTCTTGTAAACGTGGCAGTTGGCGTTGACTTTGACCAACTGGTCGCGAAGTCCGGCAAAATCCTTAACCTTCAACCCCTGAAAGGAGACAAAGTAAACATAATCGGATCCAGTCAGACCACTGCTGATCTGATTGACCAAATAAGTTTTTTCACTTCTCATGACTTACTCTCCCGACAGTTCTTTGGCGTTGAGTTTCACGCCGGGGGTCATCGTCGCAGAGATCGTGCAGCCCAGCATATAAGCACCTTTGGTGCTGGACGGACGGGCTTTCACGAGTGCATCAATGATCACACGCAGGTTCGCTTCGAGTGCTTCAGCACTGAAAGAAAGCTTACCAAACGGAACGTGCACGCATCCACCCTTATCAGCGCGGAATTCAACACGACCGGCTTTGGCTTCTTTCACAGCCGGAGCAACATCATCGGTAACAGTACCGGTCTTCGGGTTCGGCATCAAACCGCGCGGACCCAACTGACGGCCCAACGGACGAACCAGCTTCATAGCGTTCGGCGTGGCAATAAGGATATCAAAATCCTGCCAGCCGTTCTTGATCTGTTCGACCAGATCTTCATAACCGACAAAATCAGCACCGGCTTCTTTTGCCGCATCAGCCTGCGGACCATCGCAAACCACCGCAACCCGGACACTCTTACCGGTACCGGAGGGCAGTGCAACAGCACCACGGACGTTCTGGTCGGACTTGCGCGGGTCAATACCCAGACGGAAAGCTGCTTCCACGGTCTGGTCAAACTTGACTGCCGGCATAGCCTTCAGCGCGTTCAACGCATCTTTGATCGAGTGACGTGCAGTCGCTTCGAAGCTGCCGACCTGTGATTTGTACAACTTGCTTCTATGCATCCAGCACCTCGATTCCCATACTGCGCGCAGTACCCGCAATCACACGGATCGCGGCCTCTTCATCACGAGCGTTGATGTCATCTTTCTTGATCTTCACGATTTCTTTGATCTGTTCAATCGTGATCTTGCCGGCGGTTTCACGTCCCGGTGCCTTGGCGGCACTTTCCACACCCGCTGCCTTTTTGATCAGCACTGCTGCCGGCGGCGACTTGCAGATAAACGTGAAGGAGCGATCCTGGTAGACCGTAATCACCACCGGAATGATCATTCCCTTGTCATTCTGGGTCGCAGCATTAAACTGCTTACAGAATTCCATGATGTTACAGCCCGCCTGACCCAGCGCAGGCCCGATCGGGGGCGCCGGATTGGCCGCACCGGCCGGGATCTGCAAACGAATCAATCCCGTAACCTTCTTTGCCATAGTAACTCCTGTTTTCCACCCGGTGTGGTGCGAATCGGCAGGAATCCTCCCGCACCGGATTTTACATTGATTTTAACAAAAGTCCCGAACTGTGAAACTTGATCCGGAAAGGATCACGCTTCCGCAGCCTCGACCTGCCGAAACTCCAATTCAGCCGGGGTCTTGCGATCAAAGATGACCACTTCGATCGTCAAACGCTGACGTTCGTCATCGACCGCAGCAACAGTCCCCTCAAAACCTTCAAATGCGCCCTCGGTGATAACCACCCGGTCGCCAACTTTCCACATCTTCGCGGGCAGCACAACTGCATCCACTTCCGGCCCCATCGGCGGCGGAAATGCCAGCAATTCGCTTTCCGACAACGGCAGCGGATGATCGCCGCCCATAAAAGAGATAACACCCTGGACATTCTTGATAAAATACCAGGCACTCTCATCAATCACACCATCTTCGCGATAAAGATCCATCCGGACGAATACATATCCAGGATACATCTTGCGATCAACAGTCTTGCGACTGCCCTGCTTGACCTCTACAACTTTACCGGTCGGGATGCAGACATCATATACCGGCATAGCGTCCGCAAGCTCCAGCTGACGCTTGATAGTGTCACGCACTTTGTTTTCCTGATTGGAAAGCACCTGCAGAGTGTACCACTTGCCCTGCATAACTTCAGATTCTTCCATAATAACTTATGCTCCCCAACAAATCAAAAAGTAGTGATCAGCCGGATAAATCCCTGACTGACATAGTCAATCGCAGCAACAAACACTGCCAGAACCGCGATCATAAACAAAACCAGAAGCGTCGATTCAAAGACACTCGCCCGATCCGGCCAGGTGCATTTACCCAGTTCGGAAATAGTACCGCTCACAAAGTGACGGATCTTGCTCATAACTCCAGTTTTCATATTTGTATCTAATTCAGTTCCGGCGCACTGCGCCATTTTTGTTAAATAAAAAAATGGCAGGAGCGGCGAGGCTCGAACTCACGACCTGCGGTTTTGGAGACCGCTGCTCTACCAACTGAGCTACACTCCTGCACCAAATATCCGAAAAAACCTGCTGTTAGCGGGTTTCGCGATGAAGCGTATGTTTGCGATCAAACTTGCAGAACTTCATCTTTTCCAAACGACCCGGAGTATTGCGCTTTTCTTTGGTCGTAGTATAGTTACGACGCTTGCACTCCGTGCATTCCATAATTACCAGTTCACGCATTTTTAACAACCTTGTGTTTTAACTTTTCACAAAACTGCCGTCTCTCCCTTGCGGGGGAAGCGGCAGAGTTATGAAATAACCCGGACCCGAAAACCGGATCCGGGAATTCTGTCGTCAAAAGAGATTATTCAACAACATCCGACACACGGCCGCTGGCAACGGTGTGGCCGCCTTCGCGGATAGCGAAGCGCAGACCTTTTTCCATAGCGATCGGAGCAATCAGTTCAACACTGATCGAAACGTTATCGCCAGGCATCACCATTTCGGTGCCTTCCGGCAGAGTGATGGAACCGGTCACGTCAGTAGTACGGAAGTAGAACTGAGGACGATAGTTGTTGAAGAACGGGGTGTGACGGCCACCTTCTTCTTTGGTCAGCACATAGATTTCGCCAGAGAACTTGGTGTGCGGGGTAATGGTACCCGGCTTGGCCAGAACCTGACCGCGCTTGACGTGTTCCTTCTTGGTACCGCGCAACAGACAGCCGACGTTGTCACCGGCTTCGCCCTGGTCGAGCAGCTTACGGAACATTTCAACACCGGTAACGGTGGTCTTGGTAGTGTCGTGGATACCGACGATTTCAACTTCGTCGTTGACCTTGATGATACCGCGTTCGATACGACCGGTCACCACGGTACCGCGACCTTCAATACTGAACACGTCTTCGATCGGCATCAGGAAATCCTGATCGACCGAACGGGCCGGCTGCGGGATGTAAGCATCAACAGCTTCCATCAGAGCCAGAATCGGTTCAGCAGCGGGATCATCGGGATTGCCTTCGGCTTCAACAGCCTTCAGAGCAGAACCGCGGATAATCGGAATATCATCGCCGGGGAAATCATAGCTGCTGAGCAGTTCGCGGACTTCCATTTCCACGAGTTCGAGCAGTTCCGGGTCATCAAGCTGGTCGCACTTGTTCAGGAAGACCACCAGAGCGGGCACACCCACCTGACGGGCCAGCAGAACGTGTTCGCGAGTCTGAGCCATCGGGCCGTCGGTAGCAGCGATAACAAGGATACCGCCGTCCATCTGAGCAGCACCGGTGATCATATTCTTCACATAGTCAGCGTGTCCGGGGCAGTCAACGTGAGCATAGTGACGGTTGCCGGTTTCATATTCCACGTGAGAAGTATTGATTGTGATACCACGTTCGCGTTCTTCGGGAGCATTGTCGATATCGGCATAGTTCATAATAGCGCCGGTACCATACTTGCGGTTCAGAACCATTGTGATTGCCGCGGTGAGAGTGGTCTTACCATGGTCCACGTGACCGATGGTACCAATGTTACAATGCGGCTTCGTTCTTTCGAATTTTTCTTTAGCCATTTTTTCCTCCGGATTCTTTTTTTTGCCGTTAGAGTTTATTTACTGTTTATTATTTGACTGATTCGTCTTAAACTACTGAAAAAACTGGAGCCTACAATCGGACTTGAACCGATGACCTCGTCCTTACCAAGGACGTGCTCTACCGACTGAGCTATGTAGGCCCATTGGGCCACGCTGCAAAAAGCAACATTGCATATAATATAGACTTTCTCTCCCGAAAAGTCAAATCCGGGACCGAAAATTTTCGAAATTTGGTACTCGAGGGGGGACTTGAACCCCCAAGGATTGCTCCATACGGACCTCAACCGTACGCGTCTGCCAGTTCCGCCACCCGAGCACTGCTTTGGGCGTTTTCGCACCGTCTGGTTTGAAAACGTGCTCTTAATGTATCACATTCCACTAAAAAAGCAAATTTATTTTTAATTTTTTTCTGATTTTTTCTTGTAAAATACTTTTTACAGCTGTTCACGCTCTCTCTTTGCAGATTTTTTTGCTTTGCAACTTGACAGATTGCACTTTGTGCGTTATTTATATATAATATATTGTTTCTGTTATAAAACCCAACCTGAAAGGATTTTTATTATGTATCTCGGAAGAATTGTTGCCATCGGACTTACCAAAGAGGGCAATGCAAGTGCAATGTACCGCGTTTCCAGCCGCAGTTTCCCCAACCGCGAAGCCATCAGAACCTCTGCCGGTATAGCTATTGTGCCCAAAGCCGGGTTTGAAGGTGACTTGCGCAAAAACCCCTACATTGCGTACAACTGCCTGCGTACTGCCGGTAAATATGTGATTACTTCCAACGGTTCACAGACTGACCCGATCGTCGAAAAAATTGCTATGGGAATGCCCGTGCGCGACGCTTTTGCAATGGGGCTGCTGGCAATGGATTATGAAAAAGATTCACTTGACACCCCGCGTATTGTCGCCTGTATCGGAAACGGTGATACCACAGGCTATCTGGGGATCGTACGCAAAAATGCGCTTCTGGTGCGCGAGTTTGCACTCCAACCCGGTCAACTTTTTTACATTTCCACCTACGAATGCAATTTCCCCTGCGATTGCTTTACTGATGACAAGTTCTCGGCGCTCACTGCTGAAGATGCCTGCAAGTATGTGATCAACGGCGGTGTTTTTGAAGAATTCACCAATCCGGTAACTGCCGCCTGCGCGGTATGGAAGAACGGCGAACTCGAAGTCGCCACCCTTGATGCGTAAGGATTTTTTTCAATGCATCCAGAGGAAATCCTTGCCGGACTCAATCCGGAACAGCGCCGTGCCGCCAGTACCATTGAAGGTCCGGTACTGGTGCTGGCCGGTGCCGGCACCGGTAAAACCCGGGTCATTACATACCGTATAGCTTATATGCTGGCAAAGGGTATCCCCCCGGAACAGATTCTGGGAATGACTTTCACCAACAAAGCCGCAGCAGAAATGAAGGAACGCCTGGCGGAACTTTGCGGAGCAGAAGCTGCCTCCAAAGTTACGCTGGGGACTTTTCACGCTTTTGCAGGCAGGCTTTTACGCAAAGAAATAGGCGTATTCGGTTTTCTCTCCAACTTTACCATCGCTGATGACAGCGACCAGAAGTCGATCATCAAACAGGCCGCAGCAGCCTGCGGTCTGACCCGCGACGATGCACCAATACCGGAAGCTGCGGCATATATATCACGCTGCAAAAACCAGATGATCAGTCCGGAAGAGGCGCTGGCGGCTCCGGAACGCCCCGGCGATGAAATTTTTGCACAGATATATACCAAATATCAGAATCAGCTGTTGCTGCAGAATATGCTGGATTTTGATGATTTATTATTCTACACCCACCGTCTGCTGCGCGATTATCCGGAAGTGCGCGAGCGCTGCAATGCGCGTTACCGCTATCTGCTGGTCGATGAGTATCAGGATACCAACCGCGTACAGTTTGAAATGGTGCGGCTGCTTGCCGGAGAAAGCGAAAATCTCTGCGTAGTCGGCGATGACGACCAGAGCATCTACGGTTGGCGCGGCGCCGATGCCGGAAATATATTGAAGTTTACCGACCATTTTCCGCGCGCCCGCGAACAAGAGATCAAGCTCGAACAGAATTACCGATCAACCAACAATATTCTGAAAGCAGCCAATGCGGCGATCGCCGGCGGTTATGCGCGCAAAGAGAAGAATCTCTGGAGCAGTTTCGGCGATGGCGAGCTTATCACGGTTGCCGGGTGCGATACGGCGGAAGCGGAAGCGGATTTTATTGTCAACTATATAAAACAGTTCTTCAATGAACACCGCGAGTACAAATATTCGGATTGTGCCATATTGTACCGTTCAAACTATCTCTCGCGCCAGCTTGAACAGACTTTCCGCAGTTGCGATATACCTTATCAGTTGGTGGGCGGTCAGGAATTTTATCAGCGAAGCGAAGTCAAAGATGCCGTAAGTTATCTGCGCATCGCCGCCAATCCGCGCGAAGACCAGAGTCTGTTGAGGATCCTGGGCAATCCCCCGCGCGGTTTGGGCAACAAGGCAGTTGAAAAACTTAAAGAGATGCGCCGGAACGGCTGTAAAAGTATGCTTGAAGCTCTGGGAACCGAAGAATTCCAATCCAATTGTACCGGCAAAGCCAGAGCCGCCGCACAGGAATTGTTTGGAACTGTGCAAAAATACCGGGGATTGTTCAATGTGCCCGGTGAGCTGGCGGCAAAAACCCGTGCATATCTCTTTGAAACTGGTTTTCTGAACGGTTTGCAGAAGATGTATAAGGATATAGAAGATGCTACCAAACGGCGGGAAAATGTCGATGAATTCATCAACGCCATTGCCCAGTTTGAAAGTAAGCAGTCTGAACCGGTGAACCTGCAGGATTATCTTGAAAAATTTGCTCTGCTGGAAGAAAATGACCGTACCGATGATAAATCCGAAGGCGGTGACGGCGTGGTGCTATCCACTGTCCACGCCTCCAAAGGTCTGGAGTTTCCGCTGGTTTTTCTGGTGGCAATGGAACGCAAAATATTTCCGAACGAACGGGCATTGGAGGAAGATTCTCTCGATGAGGAACTGCGGCTCTTTTATGTGGCGCTCACCCGTGCCAAGCGGCATCTGGTGATAACTCATTCGCGCGAACGCTTCCGTTACGGCAAGGTGGAACGCTCAACTCCGTCGGATTTTCTTTTGAAGCTGCCGGAAGAGCTGACCGATTGCGGGGACGATTACGAATTCATACAGCAGTTGAGCACCGAATCGATCAATGAGGGTTTTGCCAAGATTTTTGATATGCTCAAGTAGCAGAAATTGAATATGTGCGCTATATTATTATGCAATAACAACTCTACAATATAAAGGGGCAGATTATGAAACTTACAGATGAAGTAGCCAAAGCATTGCAGAATTGCGTGGAAGGTCTGGGCTCCATTGCCGAACTTTCGCGCCGCACCGGTGTACGCATAGAACTTTTGAGCAGATACCTTGACCGGCAGACCAAGTCGATCGAACAGGATACCTGGGGTCAGCTTTATCCGCTGATCAAACCCTATCTTAATGTTCAGGGCTCCAACAGCGAAGTGCCCAAGATCATCGGCTCGCACGCCAGAATGCACCACGATCTGGTGAGTCTGACCTGCGACGAAAAAATCCTGCTGGATGCGTTCGGAGCCCTTTCCCCGGAAGCGCAGCAGAAGTTCCTTGCCGATATACTTGAACGCGCCGAGGCGGAACTTGCCGCCAAGCGCAGCTCTATGTAAGGGAAAAGCAAATGTTCTGCAAAAGTATAAAAACGGCGTTTTCAACACTTTTGCTTGCTTTGCTGCTGCCGGCATCGGCGGCAGATCTGCGGATTGCCACGGTGGATCTGGAAAAACTCTTCAACGGTTATTACAAAACCAGAATCATCGATCAGGATTTTTCCGAACAGGGCAAGGTTTACCGTAACTACATAGCCCGTCAGGCTGATGTGCTCCGCCGCGATGAAGCAGAATTCCGTAAAAAACTTGATGCGTCGCTGAATATAGCGCTTGCCCCCGCCGAACGGCAGAAACGGCAGGAGGAAGTCAAAGAGCTGGAACGCAAACTTAAAATGCGCCGTGCGGAACTTGAGCAATACGCATCCGAACGCGCCAAAGCATTGCAGGAAAGCGCAGTAAAAGAACGCAAAAAAGTCATCGAAGAGATCCGGCAGGAGATCAGCCGTCGCGCCGCTATAGAAGGTTACGCGCTGGTGCTGGATAAATCCAGCCGCAGTTTCAACGATACAGCCATCGTGCTGTACAGTGTTGACGCCCTTGATATAACTGAAAAAGTTCTGACCGAACTCAACCGGGGTGCAGGCAGCAAATCCGCCGCAAAAACCGGTAAAAACAACTGAAAAGGATCGAAATTATGAAAACTCTTTCCGCCCAGCAGATTGCAGAAATGGTTCAGGGAACCGTGATCGGCGATGCCGGTAAAGTATGCAGCGGTGTTGCCGGTGTGCGCGATGCCAACAGCGACACTGTTTCATTTGTCGGCAGCAAGAAATATCAGCACCAGCTGGCGACTACCGCCGCCGGAATCGTACTGGTCAACAAAGATCTTGAAAAAGAACCGCTCAACGGCAGAACTTTTGTTGTATGCAGCAATGTGGATATGGCTTTTGCCCGGGTTCTGGCGTTTTTTGCTCCGGAACCGGTTACATACGCTCCCGGCATCCATCCGGCAGCAGTGGTCGATCCCAGCGCAAAGATCGGTAAAAATGTACATATCGGTGCCTGTGCCGTAGTCGAACGCGATGCGGAGATCGGCGACAACACCGTGATCCTGCCGGGTGCATATATCGGCGTGGCGGCAAAAGTCGGCAGTGATTGCTATATTGCGCCTAACGCGGTGATTATGTTCCGCTGTACAGTGGGCAACAAGGTAATCATCCACTCCGGGGTGGTCATCGGTGCTGACGGGTTCGGTTTTATCCCCGGACCGCAGGGATTGGTCAAAGTTCCGCAGACCGGTATTGTTGAAATCGGCAACGATGTGGAAATCGGCGCCAACACCACCATTGACCGCGCCCGTTTCGGCAAAACCAAGATCAAAGATAATGTCAAGATCGATAATCAGGTGATGGTTGCACACAATGTGGAAGTGGGCGAAAGCTCGATTCTGGTTGCACAGTGCGGTATTGCCGGATCGGCAGAAATCGGCAGAGGCGTTATCCTGGCGGCCAAAGTGGGTATCAACGGCCATATCACCATTGGCGATGGCGCCCAGATCGCCGGTACTTCCGGTGTACACAAGAGTCTGCCTCCCGGAGCGATCGCAATGGGGACTCCGGCGGAAAGCCAGCGCGAATTTCTGGCGCGTCTGATGCTGCCTAAAAAAGTTGAAAAACTGCAGGCAAAAATCGATGAACTGACCGCTGAAATCGAAAAACTCAAAGCCGATATAAAGTAATATATAATGTATATAACGCTCCGGATACTCTGCATTGCCGCGCTCTGCTGCGGATCATTTGCGCTTGCCGGAGCGGAAAAAACTTCTGCCGACGCAGAAAACAGCCTGCTTCAGCGCGCCCGTTCCGGCAATGCCCGGGCGCAGTTGGAGGCAGGTTTTGTTTTTTTCAAACTCAATAATCCGGTGCGCGCAGCGTACTGGTTTCAACAGGCCGCCCGGCAGAATCTGCCCGAAGCGCAGTACAATCTTGCCCGCTGCCACCTTGAAGGCGCAGGCGTGGAGCGCAATCTGCACAAAGCTGCAGAGTATTTTGATCTGGCGGCAAAACAGAAATTACCCGAGGCAATGCTCAGCAAAGCGCAGCTTGCACTTACCGGCATACCGGCAGCACCGGATGCCAATCCGCCGCGCGGTCCTGTTGCTCCGGATGAAAAAACGGCGTTCCTGCTGTTGGAAGATTTATCGAAGCAAAATAATGCGCCTGCCCAGTTTATCTATGCTGAATATCTTTTGAAAAAATATCCTTTGCAGCATACCAGGATCATCGGATTACTGGATAAATCTGCCAATGCCGGCTATCTGCCTGCGGTGGTTGCTCTGGCGGATTATCTGCTGCACCGCACCGATTCACTGCGCGATGAAAAGCGCGCCAGAGCATTGCTTGAAAAGGCTGCACCGTACAGTTTTGAAGCAATGGCAAGGCTGGCGTTTGCAGTGGAAAACGGTTTCGGCGCACCGCCGGATCCGGAAAAAGCATTGAAACTGTATGAAAAAGTACTGGAGAAAAATTTTCACAGTCTGGCAGCAACCCGGCTTGCCAATTACTATATTGCCGGACGCGCCGGGGCCGGACAGGATATTCCGAAGGCGGTAACACTTTATGAAAAAGCTGCCGCAGCCGGAGTTCCGGAAGCGATGTATCACCTGGGGGGCTGTTACACTGACGGTATCGGCGTAAACAAAGACACAAACCGTGCATTTGAGTTGTATTTTCAGGCGGCAAAGTTGGATTATCCTGCCGCGCAATACGCCGTGGGACTCTGTTTTACTGCCGGAGCAGGCACAATAAAAGACCCGCAGGCGGCGTTCCACTGGTACAATCAGGCAGCAATGCGCGGCGAACCGCGGGCAATGCTGGAAAACGGCAAATGTTATCTTTACGGTACCGGCACGGAAAAAGATCCGGAAAAAGCGCTCATTTTTCTCCAGCAAGCCTACGCCAACGGCATAAACCAGGCTGCGGAATTTCTGTTGGAAGCGCAGAAGCAAATGAAAAATCAGCCGCAGAAAATTGAACCGCAGAACACGCCGCGCTTACGCTTTGCGCTGTAAAAATCAGAATGGGTGTTTGGGCAGCGACGGCAGTGCATCAATGCCTTTCAGATCGTACAGGGCATCCACTGCCGCATTGACGATCTTGAGCCCGCTGCGGGAATCAAAAATCTGACACCACGGTTCGTAACCGCCTTGCAGCAAAGCATTGCCGTGACAGAGATAATCCAGAAAAGCAGTTGAAGCATAAAGTATAAAAGTTTTGCGGAACGGCGAATGCCACTTGATTTCCTGTCCCAGTTCGGCAACCAGTTCGCCGGGGACACCTACAAGTGCCACATCTCCAATGGCAAGCAGCTGAAGCGGCAGTTGAAACTTATCCTTATTCTGATAATATGGCGGCACAGCATCTGTACGCGGATCATCTTTCCGGCGGTTGACCTCCACGCGGGTCAACATTGCTTTGATTTCCGGATTTTCCAGTTTGAATCTTGCCGGCTGACGCTTTGCATCGATCATAGCCAGCAACACAGCGCGCCCCAGTTGTTCACCCATCCGTCTGGCGGCATCCAGCCCCAGTTCAGACTCTTTAGGGAACATATCACCGGCGGCACCGGAAACAAAGATACAATCCGCGCCGGTTTCATCTTTTATAAATTTACGCAAATACCCCGGATAATCCGCCGAAATAGTGTGACTGCCCAGACTGGAAGCGTGTGCCGCCAGCGGGTGCGCCGCGTAATTGACCATAACCTCAATGATATTGCGGGTGCCGACTTCTCCGAACAGCAGCATACCCAGTTCTTTATCACAGAATTCATCACTCAATGCTTCCATATCCCGGTGATGCGGAAAAAACTTTCCGGAATTATCGCGCGCCACCCAGCGGCGGTTGGTGTTGGCATCAACTTTCATCGAATAAAAGAATACTTCGGTTTCAACAAACTTATCTTTCAGTTTTTCAACTCCATCAAGAGTAAGTTCAATGAGTTTTTCCACATATTTGCGGTTGAAATTTTCCGGAGCTTCAGGGAGTGTTGCCGAATGAGGCCCTTCGTGCGTGTGAGTACAGCTGACAATAATAAATTCTTCAGCAGTACCCAAGATCAGCGCCGCCTCTCTGCGGATGCGTTCGATGGTGATTTCATCCATTCCCAGCAGATCATAGCCCAGGATCAATGCCTTGTTTCTGCCGTCATCCAGCGCCAGCATACTCACTACCAGATCGTCAGCAATACGCACTGCTTCGGCAAAGGGATCATATCCGGCAAGCTGCACGCCGGTTTCAGGTGTAATTATCTGTTCAAAACGTGCTATTTTCATAGATAAAAACTCACTTTTTTCCGTGCATTTTCCAGTTGCGCTGTCTCGCCGCTTCATAAAGCAGAATAGTTGTGGCAGTTGCCACGTTCAGCGAATCGATCTGCCCCAGCATCGGGATCACCACCGGCAGGTCACATTCAGTCATCCAGCGTTCGGTCAAACCGGTCTGTTCGGTTCCTACAGCGATTGCCACACTGGTGGTCAAATCCACATCTGTATAGATATTGTCAGTATGCGGAGTGGCGGAAAGGATCTTTATATTGTGCTTACGCAGCCACGCAAAAGTTTCATCAGTAGTGGCTTCTGCCAGCGGCACCGCAAAAAGCGCCCCTGTGGAAGCACGGATAACATTGGGATTGTATATATCGGTAGTTTTATCGCAGATGATCATACCATCGACTCCGGCGGCATCGGCGCTGCGGAGCATACTGCCGAGATTACCGGGTTTTTCCACAGCCTCAGCCACCAGGTAAAGACCGTTTTCCACCACCGGCAGGTCATCCAGGGTATGCCGGAGCATTTTCGCTGTGGCGATCAAACCTTCAGGACGATCGCGGTAAGCCATTTTTTCAAGCATAAAAGGCGGCACCTGATAAACCCGTACGCCACTGGCGGCAAGGCTCTTGAGAACCGTGAATTCATTCTCCCCGAGAAACATTTCAGGAGCAAAAAAGCACTCCACAAGTTCCATACCATATTCCTGTGCCCGGGTCAGTTCCCGGTAGCCTTCCAGCACGGTCAGGCGGCGTTTTTCACGATCGCGACGGTCGCGCAGTTTCATAACCGCCTTGAAAGTGGCATTCTGGGTACTGCTTAAAACGGTAAAGGGAAAATCTCTGCTCATAAAATACTCTTCCAAACTTGCTTAAAAAGATACTTTTCTTTAATTTAGCGCAAATATTCTCTTTTGCCACTCCAAAGTGCAAAAAAAGCACCAAATCAGGCTTGCGAAAAGTGTTTTGTGAGATTATCTTATATAAAAGACATTTGAGATATTTTTGCAGCCGGTTCCGTACCGGGCCGTCAGGAGAATAAAAAGCGTGAAAAAACTGTTTTTAAGTGATTTTTTTCAAACTTTGTGGCAAGGTAAAGAGCCCTTTGCAGAAGTAGGCAAACTTGACGGAACGCTGTTTCGTGAAGTCAAGACCCGCCGGACTCTGCGTCTGGAGCTCAACGGCAGAAGTTTTTTCCTTAAACATCATCTGGGAGTCGGATGGCGCGAGATATTCAAAAATCTCTTTCAGTTCAAACTGCCGATTCTCGGAGCCGGCAACGAATTTGCCGCTATAAAGCATCTGGAAAAGCTCGATGTACCCACTATGCGTGCCGAAGCCTACGGCGAACGCGGCAGCAATCCTGCCCGGCGCGAATCATTCCTGATAACTGCGGAACTGGAAAACAGCCGGTCGCTGGAAGATATAACTGCCGCCTGGCAGGATCAGACTCCGGCATTTGCATTCAAACTGGCGCTGCTTAAAGAGGTGGCGCGCTCAAGCGGTATTATGCACCGCAGCAATATGTGCCACCGCGATTGCTATATATGCCACTTCCTTTTGAATATGGCAACGGCAGATACAAAACGCCCGCTGGTGTCAGTAATCGACCTGCACCGGGCGCTGATCTGGAAAAAACTTCCGCGTCGCTATCAGGTCAAAGACACGGCAGGGCTCTGGTTTTCCAGTATGGATATAAACCTCTCCCGCCGCGACTGCTGGCGCTTTATGAAGTATTACAGCAATAAACCGCTGCGCGAATGTCTGACCGCTGATGCGGCGTTCTGGCTTGCCGTGGATAAAAGTGCCCGCAAACTCTACAACAAGGTGCATAAGCGCCCTGCCCCGGAGTTTTGAGATATGGGCAAATTTCAATTTTCCAACACGCCCTACATTCCTGCCGAAGGCGAGTTTGAATTGCGCGAAGGACGCACGCTGGAATCGACCAATTACAAGCCATTGAACCGCATATTACTGGAAATAAGTTACGACGGCAGCGAATACGGCGGCTGGCAGATACAGCCCAACCGGCTGGCTGTACAGGAAGATCTGCAGAATAAACTGACCAAACTCTACGGTGGGCAGTTCATTCACCTTATCGGCGCCAGCCGTACCGATGCCGGGGTGCACGCCATCGGTTTTGCGGCAAGTTACCTTGCTCCGGTGCGTCCGGTCATACCGCTGGATAAACTGCTGACTGCACTGAACCGGCAGCTGCCTCCGGCAGTAAGAATACGCAGCGTCAAAGAGGTTCCGCTGGATTTTCATACCCGCTATGATGCCATTGGCAAGGCATACACCTATGTTCTGAATATGGGATTGGAAACTCCTTTTTCCGGCAGATACAGCACACTGGTGCCGCCGCGGCTGGATGTGGAGGCAATGCGCTCGGCGGCAGAAAAACTTACCGGCACGCACGATTACTCAAGTTTTGTAGCCGAACGCAAAAATATCGATGACGCAGTACGCACCATATACGATATACGGCTGCAGGATTTCGGTAATTTCCGCTGCGTAACCTTTATCGGAAACGGTTTTCTGTACAAAATGGTGCGCAATCTGGTCGGCACATTGCTGGCGGCAGGGATGCATATAATAACTCCGGACGATGTTAGGAAGATTCTGGAAGCGCGCGACCGCACACTGGCGCCGGATACAGCTCCTGCGCAGGGACTGTTTCTTATGAAGGTATTTTTTGAACCGGATGATCCGCAAAGTTTTGTACTTGAAAATGTACCTTTTTTTATGTAAAAAAAATCTGAATAGTTGCAATATATAAAATCCGGAGTTATATTGAAACTGTAAAAAAAATCTGATCAAGCAGTAACAAATTGGAGTGTACTATGTCTGGAGAACTTGTTATCTGCCGTGAAAACAGCAAATACGGCATTATTTTATCCGGCCGGGTCAATTTTGAAACGGTCGTACCGCTGCGTGATTTTGTCAATGACCTGCCAACTGATGTGGAAGAGTTGACTATTGATATGGCAAATTGCCTGAGTATGGACAGCACCTGTATGGGAGTGTTGTCAATGCTGGCGCTGACCGGAATCAAACGCAAACTCAAACTGCAGCTGCTCAATGCCGGAAGCAACCGTCAGCTGCTCAAAGGCCTGGGGGTGGAAAAACTCTTCAAATTTGCCGATATGCCGTTTGAACAGTATGCGGAAGTACTCTACCCTGCAGCGGATGCCCGCACCCAAGACCTCAAAAGTACTACCGAAACTGTGCTGGAAGCACATCAGACTCTTATTGCCGCAGATGACAGCAACAAAGAACGCTTCGACAGTGTAGTGGAAATGACCAAACAGGATCTTGACCGTTTCAACGAAAGCAATTAAGCAGTTTCTTTTGAGATCGATATGACCGGACAAGTGGTACACATTTTTGACCTTTTCGGAACGGCGGTCTTTGCCGTTACGGGAGCGTTGTGCGGAGTACACCACCGGCTTGATCTGCTGGGGGTGGTGGTATTCGGTTGTACAGTGGGAGTCGGCGGCGGAATGCTGCGCGATGTTATCATCGGCGCAACGCCGGTGGCGGCACTGCACGATATGTGCTATCTGCTGATCTGCATAGCCAGTGCGCTGACAGTCTTTTTTATCGCCAAAAACCTCTCCAATCTGCACCGGATCATCGCGTTCTGCGATGCCGTGGGGCTGGGGGTATTTACCGCTATTGGCGCGGCAAAGGGCTTTGCGTATGAACTGAATACCATAGGAGTGATCCTCTGCGGGGTGTTGACAGCAGTCGGCGGCGGGATATTGCGCGATATGATGAGCAAATCCATTCCGGTGGTGCTGACCAGTGATTTTTACGCCACGGCATCGCTTTTAGGCGGCGGATTGTTCTGCCTGATGAAAAAATTTACAGATTTTTCTGATTTTACTATTTTTACGGCAGTGTTTGCCTTTGTGACCAGTATACGCCTTGCGGCAATGCATTACAATTTGCAGCTGCCCGTGGCGGTATGTGCCGACAAAGATCCTGCAGAAAGGGAAATGTAATGGCTGAATCCAATCTCCGAGCCGGCTCCGGAGTGCTTATCCGGGTCAATGACCTCAACACACAGCGGATATTTTACCGCGAAATACTTATGCTGGGTAATCCGGTGGTTGACAGTGCGTTCTGGGTGGAATTTTCCGCTCCGGACGGCACACGCATTATTCTGGAAAAGTCTGAAGCACCATATCTGGATCACAATACATCGGCAACCACACTGGTTCTGGCATTGCCTGATCTGGAAGCGGTTCGCAAGGAATTGCTTACGCATAATTATCCGTTGTCCGGTGACATAAAACCCCATCCCGGAGAAGATTTCTACCGCGGTCAGGATCCGGAAGGTAATATTTTTTACATCTGCGCCCAATAATAACATTAAAAACAATAACCCAAAAGGAAAAATTAATATGGCTTTTCTCGACAACAGCTATCTTATCAGCAACGAAGCGGGTCTGCGTATCTTTAACGCAGTAAAAGATCTGCCGATCGTTGACGCACACAACCACGCCAATGTCAAAGAGTTGGCTGAAAACAAAAATTACAGCGATGCCTGGCAGCTTTTTGCCGGCACCGACCACTATGTCTGGAGCGTGATGCGCCGCTGCGGAGTTGACGAAGAATACATCACCGGCTCACGCACTCCGCGCGAAAAGTTCTGCGAACTTGGCAGAATTTTTCCGCTGCTGGTCGGCAACCCGGTCTATGAATGGATCCACCTTGACCTCAAGCGGGTTATGAAAATCGATACCATTCTCAACGGCAAAACAGCCAATGAAATTTTCGACGCAGTCAACGCCGTGCTGGCACGCGAAGATATGAAACCGCTTTCGATCCTCAAAAAACTCAATGTAGTGGCAATGTGCTCCACGGATGACCCCGTTGATACATTGGAGTATCACCGTCAGGTCAACGAAGCCTGGGGCGGAATATTGGTGCGTCCCACCTGGCGCCCTGATGCAGCAATGAATATGCATCTGCCCACCTGGAAAAGTTATATGCAGAAACTTTCGGCGCGTTTTGATGTAAAGTTCAACAGCATCGACGATCTCTTTACCGCGCTGCGTATGTCGCACGATTACTTTGCCGCCAACAACTGTACCGTAAGCGACCACGGTGTGGAGGTGGTGCCGGGAGCGACTTTTGACAAGGCACAAGCCGACCGTACTTTCCGCCACGCACTGGCAGGTGAAACAGTCAGCAAAGAAGAGATCGTGAACTTCCAGAAAGCTGTAATGAATTGTGCCGGCAATCTTGATGCCGAAAAAGACTGGGTATTCCAGCTGCACTTCGGAGCAATGCGTAATGTGCGTTACAGCATCTTTGAAAAACTCGGTCCCGACACCGGCGTGGATACCGGCAACTGTTTCCAGGATCACTATCCGGGGATTGTGGACTTCCTGAATGTCTTTGACAACCGCCTCAAGGTGGTGCTCTACTGCTTTGACCCCACGCAGATCTCGACTGTTGCGAGTGTGGCGCGCGCATTCTGCAGCAAAGTCAAGATCGGTGCGCCGTGGTGGCAGTGCGACAACCCCATCGGTATGAAACGCCAGTTGGAATACTTCGGCAGCGTGGATCTGGTCAACAATTGTTCGGGGATGGTTTCCGACTCGCGCAAACTTTTGAGCTACGGTTCGCGTCACGAAATGTTCCGCCGGGTGCTTGCCGATGTGCTTGGCAGTATGGCAGAACTCGGACAGGCTCCGGAAGAATTGCTCAAAGATCTGGCAGTGCGTCTGTGCTATGAACAGCCGCGCAGTTTCTTTAATATTTAAGCAGTTTTTTCAACAGATTCCGCCGTCGCCCCGGCTTTGTGCGACGGCGGCAAATCTTTTTCCGGCACTTTCCTTTCGGTAACTGCGAAAAGAAAGTGCCTTGTGATTTTTCCGTGAATTGGCAAAGTAAACGCACATTTGTCATAGTAAACACACACGACTCTAAAAATGAGCGTGCGTTTACTTTTACAATCGACAAGTTTGATTTTCTTGAGAAAAAAACGGCGGAATAAATTTGCAATATTTAAAATTCAGGCTATATTAAGGAATATACCCAATTACGGGCGGTTAGCTCAGCTGGCTAGAGCGCTGCTTTCACACGGCAGAAGTCGAGGGTTCGAGTCCCCCACCGCCCACCATCCTTCGCTAAAGCTACGGATGGCAGGTATAAGGGAAAGAATGGTTTACTCTGGTTCATTCAGGCTTTCCGAGGTTAATTCGGCTTTTCTCTGATTTACGCAAATATCCGGTTAGTTTGGTGTGTGTGTGCGCGTTTATAAATAACATCGGCTGTGCGTTAAGTTATGTGAGATGTTGTTCTACTTATATATTAAGAATAAAAACCCCGGTATCGTTTTTTGTGTGATACTCGGGGTTTTGTCGTTGTTTATGATTGCTCTTTGATTCGTCGCATCGCTTCCGGATTACGCCAAATGCACTCTATTCTGGATTGTTTGGCTTTCACATTTCCTGTGCCTTGAAGCCCGGAATGTCGTGTCCTGCCGGCGGCTGTACAGACTACATCTACTGTTTGCATGTCCCAGCCGTTTGCTTGCAACGGAGCGTACAGCGGGCTGTTGTAGCCGCTCAATACCACTGCTCCATCGTAGCTCATCAGCGTTGTGATCAGCTCTTCGTGATCGCCATCTTGCAGTTCATAAGCGTATCCGCCGGCTTTGCGGCAACCTGATACATACGGTGGATCACAGTATGCCAAATAGCCTGTTCCGCTGAATCTGGCAAGGCAGTCACGCCAATCGCAACACTCTATTTGTACACGCTGCAAACGCTCATGGACAGCCGGCAAATTGTCAAAACTGCTTCGCCAACTTGCGGTTGCATCGGTAGTTGTTCCGGTTCCCCAGGAGTTGCCAAAAATACCGCCGAAACTTTGTCTTGCCACCATATACCACCTGGCGGCTTGTTCTACTGGATCGTGGATCGCAGGCCAGGTTCTGGCGCATTCTTCATATAGCTCTCGACTGTATGGCATTTCACGGACGCGGCTCATAAAAGGACCAAAATAATCACGGCTTGCCAGCACTCTGAAAAAGCTGACCACTCCACGATTGACATCATTATATACTTCAACTTCTACCGGTTCCTTGGCAATTAAAATACTGGCTCCGCCGCCAAACGGTTCAACATATTTTGTATGCGGCGGTAATGCTGATAAAATGGCTTTTTTGATCTTTGCTCCACCTTTCCCGCCGAACCACGGAAAGGGTGCACGAACATTTTTACTCATAGAATTATCCTTAATTTGCACAAAAAAATAACCCGGCATTTGCCTTGTTTGTGAGTTTACTGTATATTTAAATATGATTTGGGCAGTAAAACTCAATTTGGCAAGGCGAATGCCGGGTTGGGGGTAAAAAGTCAGATTGCAGTCTGCTTTTTACACTGCTCTTTTTTCTTAATTTGCTACATCATTTTTTACCTTCTTTCTGTTGAAAATTATGTGGTAGGCGTGCGGGTTAAAATGGCACGTCGGCCATCTTTTCTTTTTCGTATTCTATACGGTGTTTGATCGCTTCTATTGCCTTGTGCATATCGCCTGGTTCAAGATCGTCAAGGCCCGTCAGATCTTCAAGTTGAACCTGTGTAGCTCGGTGAATGAAGCCGCAGAGCCAGGATCCAGTGCGCTCGGCGGATTCCAAATATGGCTGCAGCTCTTTCCAGAGCACCCAGAAGTATCTGGCGGCGCGGCTGCGGGCTGTCGCCATATTGTGCATCTTGCGATATACTTTGGTTATATCGCCGGGAGCAAGAAATCTGGCACTGTCAACCCCGGCAACATCATTCAATATTTGCCGGTATTTAAGGTCGGACAAGCCGAGTTTTTTCTGCTCAATTTTTATGGCTGCTATTTTCATAGTATATTATACGGATTGTTACGGACTTATACGGACTTACTCCTCCGGCCAGATGCCGCCGGATTCTCTCCAGCGGACTGCCACTTGCAGATCTCCGGCTTGCAGGGCGTGGCCTTGCTGTTGCGCCCAATCGCTGGCTCTCCGGAGATCTTCAAAGAGAGTCCGGAGTTTGCCGTCACGGGCGGTGGCTGTTTTGTAGGCAAGCTCGATCAGGCGTTGGCTGGGTTCCGGAGTGAAAGATTTTACGATGTCTTCGATTTCACACCGGAAAATTTTGTCGGGGATTGGCAAAGTATATTTTACCCGCCCGATAAACTGTTCAAAATAGTCCGCCAAACGGCCGTTTTTCATTTCTTTGAGGTATACATCCGTGAAGATCATAATTACCGCACAGCCGCAAATATCGTGCAGATCCCGAAAAAGTTCTATGGCGGCTGTTCCGGTATTCCCGGAACGCGGCACCAGATGACCGGCTTCATCGACCATAATCACATTGCGGGGCGTAAAGGCTTTGAAAAGCCGCTGTTCCAGGTCTGTTGTCTTATGTCCGTTTACTCCGATACCGCAGGAACTGCACAGCATTGTCACGATCTGACGGCGGGTGCAGCCGGATGGGACCCGGATATAACGGGTTCTGCCGTGATTATTTTGCCGTGCCCAGTATTTGGCTGCATAAGTTTTGCCGCGCCCGGTAGGTCCGACAATGTTTACCATTGCCGACCACTGTGCAGCGTAATCAAAGGCTTCCATAAGGCGTTTTACGACTACGGTTTCCACCAATGGCATCTTTTGAGAAGCCTGTTGTTTTAACTGCTGAATGGCGGCGACGAAAGTATCCAGATCGCCGTCGTAACGGCCGGTAAAAACTTCGTATATAAACTTATAATCGTAGCCGATCTGACGGCAGAGTTCGGTTTTGCTGTTGCCGAGCACATCGAAAGTGTATCCCCAGAGCCATTCCAGGTGCTGCTGTTCTTCTTCGGAATAACGGCGGATACCGGCACGGAAAATATTCAAGCCGATATTGATGATATCGCGGCTCATTCCGGCTTCCGGCGCGGGGTTTTCAGCGGAGTGTGCTGCTGTGGTGGTGGCGTTACCCATTACTCTTGTGTTGCTCATTTGTTTTCTCCTTGTTTTTTACGGACTTAATCTTCGTAATCGTCTTCTTTTTGGTTCAACATAAAGTCGTGGAATGTTGATAATGCTGCTCTGGCGGCGGCTTCGTCGGCAAGCATATCATCTATGCTGTGATCGGCGGTGTTGATTGGCATTTCCGGCGGTTCAGCGGTGAAATCGAAGCGTTCTTCCAATGCTTTTTCTTCGGCATCGAACACATTTTCTGCCGGGGCTATGCGTTTGTAAGTATGACTCTTGCCTTTGATCGTGTTTATGCTGCCCCGGCGGATGAATCTTTGCTCACTCCCCAGCGAAAGCATAAATTCAATGGCACTCATGCCGATCCGGTCACCGGTGAGTTGAGAGAGCATATTGCGGCATTCCCGTTTCTGGCGGTTCTGGCGTTCCAGCTGATCGGCAAGCAAACGCTGCGCTGCACCATCATCACCGGCGATCGCTTTGACGCTCAAGCGGGTGCGGGCGATGCTGATCGCAGAGCCATCTTCACGGCAGAGCAGCACCATTTCTGGATCAAAACAGTTTGCTTTAAGCAGCACTTTTTCGCCTACACGCACTTCATCGGAAAAGTACCGGCGATTCAGGAAGGTTACCGCCGGACCTCTGGTAACGGTACGAATGCCGATCGGCAGCAGAAAAGCAAACGCCACATCTTCGGGGCTCATCAAGCGGAGATCAGGATTACGCTGTTCCCAGATTTCGGCGGGGCTTTTGCCGCGATGGATCTCGCCGGTTTTGGGTCTGGCGGTGTAACTTGCCACCCAGTCGGCAAAAATGCCGGTAAAGGATTCCAGAGTTGGCAGCTCCATGACATTTTCGGCTTTGTCGAAGTATGCAGCGCCGTCAGGGCGTTCCAGCGGATTGCTGCCGAGATAATCGGGGAAGTATTTATCAAAACTCTTCATCATATCCCGGAAAAAACGCTCCACGGTTTTGGCACGGGCATTGAACGGCTTGGCGTTGGTAAGTACGATTCCCAATTCCTTAAATATACTGTGTTCATATTTGCCGCATTGCAAAGGCGTGGAAAAGCCCTGTTTGCAGTAATCTTTACCATTGTCGAAATAGCACATTGCCGGCGGCTGGCCGTTGGTTTTGCAAATATAATCCAGCAGAGTCCGCATGATTATATCGGCATTGACTGGCTTGACGGTGATCGTCCACGCTGCCGGATACCAGCTTCTGGCATCCATCAGGCAGGCTATATGCGGTCGGACTGCGATCCATTTGCCGGGTTCAACTTCGTATCTGACCCGGGTGTCAAAGTCGCGGCTGTCGCCGATCAAAAGTTCGCCGGGTTCAGTGGAATTCCAATCGCGGTTGATGTAGTCGCAAATGGTGTTTCGCCATGCTACTTCGCCCTCACGACCGGCAATCAATACTTCCAGCGGAAGGCTTTTGACGTAGCTGCGTACTTGGGTAACACTGGGGACGACCGCCGACGGATCACGCTGACGCAACGCAAATGCGGCAACCTGCCTGGCCACGGTCAGATCAAGTTTGTTCTGGTTGAGGTACGCAGCGTTGAAGTCCAGCCAGAACTGACGGTCGCCGTATGCGGGGATGCCGTCAGCGGTTTTATAGACCGAACCGCCGCGTTTGTAGTTGGTAGCCAGAGCCTGCAAATCGCCTTCGCCGGGAACCGCTCCCGGGGTGGAACGGTATTCATTGAGCCGGCGCTGCCAGTTGCGATAATTGTTATAAGTCAGTTGGCTGGCGCCCTTCTGACCCGATTGCCGGAGAATCGGAAACTCCTCCACTCTGGCAGCGGCAACTTTGGCAACGATCATCGGATCCGGCGTCCGGGGTTCCAGCATTTTCTGCTGCTGGATGTATTGCAGAAACTTCAGCCGTTCCCGTGCTTCGGCACGAACATTCTCCGGCAGTGTTTGCAGTGTTCCGGCAGCCACACGATCCGTGGTTGTCAGGGCTGTTTGTACTGTTTGGTGTGTGGTTGCTACACGATTGCTGCTGGTTTGCACAGCCGTTTTCTGTGTGGTCACTACACAATTCGCTGTTGACTTGGGCGGGGGCGGCAGATTCAGTTTCAAGATCTTCATTGTTCTCCTCTTCAATGACTCCTGCTAAAATGTTTTCAATATCTTTAATGCTGTCCAGTAAGGCAGCTTTGATTTGCAGCAAACTGATAGTATCTGCCTGACAGTTGGGGTTGCTGCGCAGTTTGGATTTTTCGTGATGTAAATATGCCGAAAGCAAATTGCAGCCGCCTGAAGCACATTTGACCGCCTGCGTATCGTCGGTTACTTCGGAAATGAAACCGGCGGCATCCATTTCCCAAATGGCATCCAGCGCCGCTGAAAAGCCCGGCAATTCGGCTTGAACTGCGGCTTTGGGTTTGGCTATACAGTGTTCGCAATCCGGCAGAGTGCCTTTTTTCTGGCATTCCAGATAACAGAGTTGGCAGTTCACAGCATCGCGTACTTGGTCAATGGGCATATCGGCAACCGGTGTTACGGAAAGAAATCCTTCCAGAATTTCCAGCGGCAGCCGGGAGAGTGCCAGGAGTTTATCTCCGGAGAGCTTGAGCAGATTCCGGTAAAGAACCTTTTTATCGGAGCAAGCAATCATCAAATGACCGACTTTGGCACGGTGATAGCATTCGCTGCGGGTAAGACCGGAAGTCTTTTCCGCCCAGGCAACCCAATCTTTTTTGCCGAGCGTGTTCTGCGATCGAGCCAACAATATGGCAGTGGCGATCAGATCAACTTTGCGAACGGCGGCAAAACTCTGTAAGGCTCCTTCAATTTCAGCAGCAGTCAACAATTCGCAGTTGATTACGGTTTTTTGATGGATTTCGTTAAAATTAAGCATGTAATTACTTCTCCAAATTTTCGGCGTAGCCTTTGGTAAATGACAATTTTACCACATCGCCCGGCGGAACTATTGCCGCGCCAGGTATAATATCTCCGTCAATAGCCCGGCGTAATATGGCGTCTTTGTTTGGCTTGCACATTGTGTTGATCATATCGTCATATCCGTTTTCAAGGGCGTAAGCAAAAAGTTTTTCTTCATCTTCGATGGTTACATACGCCGGATCGGTGGTGATGCCGTAGCTGCCGATCTGGCCTACCTTGTGCTTGCGGGGCGAAAGAAAACGCTCTTTATGTGCCTGGATATAATCAGCCAGTTCGCCGGTCAAAAGTTCGTATTCAGAGAGTTCGGAAGCCACATCTTCTTTGTGGGCTATTTCCAGATCGGCAAGGCGTTTTTTGTGAGCGGCACTTTTGCGATCCAGAATGGCTTTGAGCCGGGCGATCTTTAAAAAAAGTTCATCAGCATCAGCAACGGTCATTGCCTGATATTTGCGGTTGTCTTTGAGGGTGGTCATTGGTTTTTACCTTTGTTGTATGATTAAGCTTTTTCGATCAAGGCAGCCCAACGAGGCTGCCGCGACATTTACGCCGTCCGTCGTACGGCCTACCTTTCACTGAAAAATGGGTCTTCCGGTTCGGTGTTATACGGCGGAACGGTCAAGAGATCGCCGAACTCGTCGTACATTTCGCACTCTTTGGGCAAGCGGATCTTGCAGAGCATACGCTTTAAGCTGGAGAGCGAGATCTTCAAATCCTCCGCCAACTCCCGCTGGGTTCTGCGGGGCTGGGTGATGCGGGCTTTGAAGAGTTTCCAACGCAGCGGATTTTCAGCAGCATAATCTGCCAGGAAGAGCATTCGCCGCATGGTTACAGTATCTGGCAAGTTGGATTCACCACGCCATGAAGCGGGATTGTTACCGATCATAGCAGCAAGTTCGGCTGGCTCAACGGTTCGGGTTGGGTATGCGTTATCCATTTTCAGAATCCTCCAGCAACGGCAATGCCCAGCAGAAAACCCACCAACAGCCAAAGTGCCATATTGATAAAGTAAACTTGCGGATGGTGGAAGGTTTTAAGCTGCCGCGACTGCCGGGCGACTTTGGCACGAAGTTTCTGATTCTGTTCAATAAGTGCAGCGATCATCATAGTATTTTCTCCTGTTTTTAAGGGTTGATTTTAATCCAGTAAATCTTTCCAGTCGCAATTCAGGGCGGTGGCGTAACGCTTGGCGATGCGAATGGTTTTAATGCCGTACTGCTCTTGCTTCCATACCATTTGCGGACTTGACTGAATCAGCTCTGCGACATTACGAAGTTTCAATTTGAGCCTCTTACGCATAGCCCGTAAACGGCTAATCTTTAATGCTGGTTGTTGCATTGACACCTCCTTTTTAACGGTCGTTTACGGACGCTCGGCGACTATACTGCCCCAGAGAAACTCATCATGGCTGGGGAGTGAGGTTTGCCGGAGGCTTGTTGCCTCCCGGGTTGATAAAGCTACAACTGCAAAATTGACTGATTTTTTAAGCAGATAACCGTGCTTAACAAGCAGTTTGGCCTGGTCGCGGATGGCTTCGGCTTCGACATTCAAGGCGGTCAGCTGCGGGTGATTCAGCAATCGGTTGATGTGGCAAATATTGCCGCAATCTGCCAATGCCATTATTATTGCCCGGCGAATCTTGTACTTCATAGTTATTTTCTCCTGTTTTATGGGTTGAATTTTAATCCAGTAAATCTTTCCAGTCGCAATTCAGGGCGGTGGCGTAACGCTTGGCAGCTGCGGCGTTACGCAATCCTTTTTTTTCGGCAAGAGAAATGTTTTGGCGGCTTACGCCGATTCGCCTTGACAATTCGATTGCCGTTATTCCGAGTTTTATTCGGGCTTGTTTCAGGTTAGTCATTATATTCTCCTTATATTCCGCAAGTGATAAAATTACCTTGCAAGTGATATAATATCATCTAAAAGTGAATTTGTCAAGTAAAAATATAGAAAATATATGATTTTTTTGCTTTAAAATTCATTTATGCGTGATATTGTAAAGCAAAAATATTAACAATAAGAGGTAAGTAATGCTTGAAGAACGAATTTCTGAACAAACTCTCCGGTTGGGAAAGGCTTTTACGGTGGCAGTTGCCGAAGCTATTGCAAAGGCAGGTTCGCAAAAAAAATTATCTGATGCCATCGGAATACATCAAAGCCGCATATCGGATTATGTCAATGGCAATTATGATTTTTCCAATCTGACGATCGGAACATTGATCAGGCTCTTCCCGGAGCTGGAAATTATGTACTTTTCTGATTCAAGCAGCTTACAGAAAGATGATGCAATTACCGTTATGGAGCAACGGATGCTGCTGCTCTTCCGCCGTCTTTCGGTAAATGACAAAGTGTTGTGTTACGAAAATATGGCAAAGACATACGGCGATACTTTTCAGGACATCCAGAAATGCAAGGAAGATGAAAACAAATGAATGAACTATCAAGAAAGGATGTATTTTATGAGTGGAACAGTAAGCAAACTTGATAAACGTGTCTTTTTTTTGTCTCCCATGGAATTTTTGGCAATGTCCTGGGTGTATAAGACTGAAATTTTGCCATTTCTGAAACCAGCGAATGCTATACTTCGCGAGAGTATTGATGTCAAGGAAGTTATAAGGAACCTTCGTAGCGCAATCTTGAATGCAGAACTTGATGAGGCAGAGTTTTCTGAATCAGAATGGGCTTATATTTCATCTGTTATACCCAAACATTTTATGCTGTTCGCGCAAGCAGAAAAGATTCGTAAACCTGAAAATGATTTGATACACGATGCAAGAGGAAAGCTTGTAGATTTGATTTATACAGACCGATTGGGAAATCTTGTGGAAATTGACTCTTCGATGAGAAATGGCAAAATTGAGTTTCAAATATTTGAATTTTGATCAAGATAATTTCGATGCACTTGATTCTCAACCGTTCGTAAATATTGACAAATTGCATTATGGCTGAAAGTGCTGCCGGAGGAAAAAACGGCGGCACCGGTATCGCCGGCGGGAAACAAAAAATGCCGGCTTTATGTCGAAAAAATACGGGAAAGTACGGAAAAGTACGGAAAAACGGTAAAGATAGCAAAAAAAATGCAAAAAAAATTTGCAGAATTTAGCAAAATTTAATAACTGCATTATATTATATAATGCGTTTCATTGGAACGCATATACAATAACCAACAGGAGAATGTAGAGGGATGAAGATAAGTGATTTCAAAAAGCTTTGTATCAAAGATTACAAAGAGGTTGTAGAGGAATTGTTCCGGATGAAAAGCCCAGATTGCATTCCTAACAGTTCTGAAGAACATGCAACTGTTATTACTGAAATGTTATTCAAATATGCCCCTGACGCATCGTCAGTTTGTATTTTGAGCCACAATATAGATGAAAAGTGCTATCTCAATACGGATGTTGTGCAAGAGGTTGGTAAAGCCTTGAAGCGTAATGTAAATGTGCGTATTGCTTATACTTCCCCGCTTTCAGAAGAATACATAGAACGTATTGTTCAGGCCTATGGGAATGAATATGCAGACAGAATAGAGTTAAGACATGTTCAGCCATTAACAAATCAAGATGGTGTTGAATTAAATTTTGCCAGCAATGGACAAGGAGTCAGGATTGAGTTTAATGCGGAAAAACCGGAAGCAAAAGTCTTTCCTTATGCACCTAATTTAGTGCAGTTTTTAGATGGTATTTTTGCTGATCTCAAAGTTGTGCAACAGTAGACTGTAGGGGTGAGTTATGGATGGGAATTGTATTCAAACTATAGCAAGTGTTGCAATAGGAGCTAATGGGATTATCAGTTGGTGGGAGGGGTATACTGTACCTTTAATCAAAAAAACTGATCAATTTGCATTTAAGGTTTTTTGTTCTTTTTTAGCCAATAAACGTTTTCAAATAACACGAGAAGTGGATAAGCTTGAAGCTGATGTTGCCAATACTGATATTGTTAAAGCTTCAGCAAAAAAAGTCAAAGATATCGCTGATGAAAAGCTGTTACAAGAAGAACTGGAATCACGCAGAGAAAAGTTGAATCAAATCGGCAAGTATGAAATAAACACTGGCGTTAGTACAATTATGGTTCATCTGTTGAGATTATTGGCTTTCGTAGGGGTTTTCGCTGGCATATTGGTTTTGATTTTTGCGGAAAGATGTTCTTTGTGCATAAATGAAACACATCTTTTGTTACTGTTCTTACCTCAAGCATTAGCATTTCTATTGTTGATTTGGTTGTATTTGGGAAAAATCTTTCCCGTAAAGCCTTTGTGGAAATTGAGAAAAATTTCCTGGAGATATGCTTGGGAGTACGAATGCGAGCTTATAAAGAAATATTTTTCGACAAAGTCTCAAACTTTTGAAGCTCAAGTTGAAGTTGAAAAATCACTGGAAAAATTTTTAAATTCGTAAGATATAATACTGACCTACCTTAACCCATTATCTTTCAGGATGATGGGTTATTTTTTTGTCTTTTTTGAACCTTTTTTGCTGTTTTTCGCTTTTAGTGAAGAGTGGAGCGTTTGCCGCTTTGCGGCAAAAATCCTGAAAAAGTGGTTGAGTTTTCGGGATTTTGCTCTCAAATCGGGTACGGGTTTTGTCAGTTTATCTCCTTGCTGACAAAGCCCTTTTTTATTCACAAAATAGAGGATTTTTTTATGTTATGACAGACTTCTTGACTTATCTTGCCAGCAGCGTTACCGGCGGCGGCATTGGTTCGCTCCTGGTGGGCTGGTGGCTTAAACGCCGGGAAGCCGAACACGATGAATTGAAACGGTTGGAAAAAGAACGCATCGATAAAATTGCCGCCGATCTGGAAGAACATTTGAAGGTGAGCAATCCGGAAGCCACCAATAACAAGATCGACCGGCTGCGGGGCGATGTGAATCTGCTGCGCGATGCAGTGGAACGGGATCGGGAACGGCGGGCGAATTCTGATAAAGAGATAGCCCGGGTATTGGGCGAACTCTCTGGAGCAGTCAATGGCATAATCAAATGGCTGGACAATACCAACGTTTCAATTCAAGAGCATATAACCAATGGGGAGATACATCATCATGGGAAATAAAAGCAAAATTTACCGTACCCGCCGGGGATTGTTGATTGCAGTTGCAGATTATGTCAATCCCGTGGCTCTGGACTGGGTGATCGATCACCCGGCGTTGCTGGAGGTCAGCCGGGATGAGGCGGTTGTTCAGTGGAAAAACTTAATTGAAAACGGTTTTCTGCAAGGTCTGCCAGGAAGTAAAGGCGAATATGTAACCATCACCGCCGAAGGTCGGAAAAATCTGCCTGATGCTCCGCGAGAGGGTTATAGCCCATACATCTGGGGCCCAACGGTCGGGGTGTAACGCCAGTGAGGATGTGAAGGTGTGAAGAATTTGCCTGGTGGCAAATGTGAAGTTGCTCCCTTGCGGGAGTAAGGTGGGTGATGAATAATGGAAGATAATAAAACGATCAAGGCAACCCAACGAGGTTGCCGCGACACCAACGCAGCCCGTCGTACGGGCAGACAGCGCAACAATTATTCCCGGCTGCCCTTTGAAGTTCGGCAGCGGGTTTTGGCGATGCTTTATGACGGGGCTGAATACGATGATATTCGTAATGCTCCGGAAATCAAAGCGGCTTGTGAGCAGCGGAAGATCGTGCTGCACAATGCTACATTCCTGGCAGTGCGGCGGGGCGAAGAATACCGGCAATATGGCGAAGCATTGGCAAAGACCAGCAAGCGCATTGCTGATGACCGTTGGGCGGCAGCAGCATTGCAGGAACTTTCTGGCTTAACGAGCGTCAGCGACGTAACACAAATGGCGCTGCTGCGGCAGTTGCGTATGCTTGCCGAGAATCCGGATATGAATGCCGAAGAAACCTTGAAGTTAGTCAATGCCACAGTAAAAATCAAATCGGTTGAACTGGATAAACGGGTACAGCATTTGCAGGAAAAATTAGCCGAAAGCAACCGCCTGCGGCAAGCCGCTGAACAGGAATGGCAAGTCAGGGAAGCCGAACTGCTGGCAAAAATTGAACTGCTTAAAGACGAGAACTGCAAGCTCAAGCAGGGTAGTAAAGAGGTTGGATTGAGTGAAGAATCCATTCATAAAATTGAACAGAAGATAGGACTTTTGTAATATGGGTATGGCAAAAATCGTACCAGTCAAACCCGATGTGCTTTTTTTGCCGTATCAGGAACGCTGGATATTGGATGACAGCCGGATCAAACTGGCAGAAAAATCCCGTCAGATCGGGTTTTCCTGGGCAAGTGCTTATGAAACTGTCCGTAAGCAGTCGCAGACCAAAGCCACGCTGGATGAATGGGTATCCAGCCGCGACGAAATTCAAGCAAGACTTTTTCTGGATGATTGCAAAAAATTTGCCGGTGTTTTGAATATTGCCGCCGAAGATATGGGCCGCAGTGTTTTGGATGAAAAAGGCACAACCAACTTTGTGTTGAAGTTTGCCAACGGCGTAAAGATCAACAGTATGTCAAGTTCTCCCGATGCTCAAGCCGGTAAACGCGGCGGCCGATTGCTTGACGAGTTTGCTCTGCACAAAGACAACCGCAAGCTTTATGCAATCGCATACCCCGGCATTACCTGGGGCGGCGGTATGCGGATCGTTTCCACGCACCGGGGCAGTCACAACTTTTTCAACAAGCTGATTGTGGAGATCCGGGAAAAAGGCAACCCCAAGCAGATAAGTTTGCACCGGGTGACGCTGGAAGACGCTTTGAATGAAGGCTTTTTGTGGAAGCTGCAAAGTAAGCTGGCTGTCAACGATCCGCGTCAGGAGATGGATGAAGCTGATTACTTCAACTACATTAAAAACGGCTGCGCGGATGAAGAGAGCTTTCTCCAGGAATATATGTGTGTGCCGGCAGACGATGCTTCGGCTTTTTTGAGTTATGAGCTTATCACTGCCTGCGAATACAGCAGTAATCCGGAACACTTGACGAATGTTGATAACCTTTCGGATTTAAGAGATTGCAAAAATATCTATGTTGGCGTTGATATCGGCCGCAATCACGACTTGACGGTTATTTGGGTAAACAGCTGCGAAGGTGAACGGCATTTGTGCCGGCGGTTAATCCCGCTTAAAAAGAAGACTTTTTCGGAACAGGAAGAGATCTTGTACCGGATATTGGCTTTGCCGAATATGCGGCGGTGTTGTATAGATGCCACAGGTTTAGGTATGCAGTTTGCTGAACGTGCGATGGAAAAATTCGGCAGTTACCGGGTGGAAGGCATCAAGTTTTCCGCTGCTGTAAAAGAAGATTTGGCGTACCCGCTGCGGTCGGCATTTGAAGACCTGAACATAAGAATACCCGAAGACGCTAAATTGCGTGCAGATTTGCGGGCTATCCGCAAAGAAACTACCTTGGCGGGGAATATAAGGTTTTCTGCCGATCGCGGCGAGAACGGCCACAGTGACCGCTTCTGGGCGGCGGCTCTGGCAATCCATGCTGCCAAAAACGGCAATACGGCCTGGGGGATGGAGTCGCTGAATGAAGCAGATACAAGTTATGAGGATGGCTATCACCGGCCGGATAATTCAAGTGATTGGACTGAAATATGAATTTTTTCAAAAGATTATTGCACACTGCCAAGCCGATATTTGCTCCGGATATCCAAGATCGGTACGATGATGATGTATCCCGCAATCTTGTGCCGGCAACGGTTGACAGTATTATGCAGCAGGCGAACTCTGGAGATATAACGGAACAGTGCAAACTTGCCAGGGAAATTCTGGAAAAAAATGCCGACATTATGCAGGCGGTAAATACCCGTAATTCTGCGGTATTGGGGTGTAGTTGGCGGATTGAACCGGCGGATGATACACCGAGGGCGGAAGCGGTTGCCAAAGCGTTGGCGGATACGCTGAATCTTTGCGGGGACGGTGATGAGCTGGATACCTTTGAAGATCTGCTGGAAGATATGCTCAACGCTTTATTGCCGGGGTTTGCAGTATCGGAAATCGTCTGGCATAACGGCGGCGATATTGCCGGGTTCCGGCATATTGAGCAGAAGCGGTTTACGTTTATTGATTCGTTTGCACCCAAGCTGGTCAGTCGGGAATTCCCGATGGGTATTGAGCTTGACCGGCGGCGGATCGTTTATCACAAGCTGCGTTTCCACGGTTCGGATCCGGCACGCGGCGGACTGATCCGGCCGCTGGCTTGGCTGCATTGTTTTAAGACTGTCGGCGAAAAAGATTTGCTGGGTTTTGTTGAACGGTACGGTATGCCGTTTATTGCGGCGAAAGTGGATGCGGAAGCCTTTGACAAAGAACGGCATTTGATCAAACACCTTATCCGCAATTTCGGCAGTTCCGGTGGCGGGATTTTTACGCGTAATGTGGAACTGGATCTGCTGGAAAGTTCCAACAGCGGTTTTGTATATTTTCGACTGTTACAGTATTTGGAAGCGGCGGTAAATAAAGTCATTCTGGGGCAAACTGCCAGCAGTGGTGATGCTTCGGGATTATCCGGCGGGGACGCTCAAAGCAAGGTCCGTCAGGATATATTGGAAGCAGACTGCCGGCGGCTGATGCAGCTGGTCAACACGCAAATTGTCAAGCCGTGGATGATTTACAATTACGGAGCCGCAGAACCGGTTCCCAAGTTTGTAATCGATTATATGCCGCCGGAAGATCAGGCAGCATTGGCTGCGATAACCGAAAAGAAATATAACACGCTTGTTGCGGCAATCAACTGCGGAATTATCACTGCCACGCCGGATATAGAAGAGTATTGCCGGAAGGAACTGCATTTGCCGGATATGCCGGAAGAAGCCAAGCGTGCATGGGCGGCAACCGGCGGAGTGCGGCAGAGTCCCACGCTTAAAAGTGCAGAAAATGCTGCAATCAATGAAGAATTAGGTGTGGCAGAAGGGGCACCGGACTATATCCAGGAATACCGGATGAGGTATGGCAATAAAGCGGCATTGGCGGGCGAAAAACAGCCGGATGGTTTGCAGCAGTGGCTGCTGCCGGTATATGAAGAGCTTTTGAGGCTTGGTAACGAAGATTTGAGCGAAGAAGAATTTCAGAAAAAATTATCGGAAGTTTGCACAGGCAAAGAGTTATTTGGTGATGCTGAAGAGTTTGAAAAAGCTCTGGAAAAGGTCTGCAAGGCGGGAATAAGTGCCGGAACGAACAAAGTTTTGCGGAGAAACACCAAATGAATGAAACAAACTTTGATGTCAGAGAACGGTGGCTGAAAAACCGGGTTGTTTTGCCGACAACATTGAGTTCAAAAGCTATTGCTGAACGCTTGATGCCGAAAATCAGGGCTCAAGCGTTTTTTTCTGCACGCGTGGCAGAAGCCAGGATCATAGAGGCTGTCAGAGCAATAGCAGATAAGTATTCGCAGGGAGAAATCGAACTTGCCGAAGCCAGAACAGCTTTGAAGCGTCTGGCGGTCGGCAATAATCTGGATGACGGCAGCGGCAGCTTGAGAAACCTTGGCAGTCTGGCACGCATCAATCTGATATTGCAGCAGAATGCCTTGATGGCAGCAGCGGTTGGGCAGTATGCAGCCGGAATGGATCCGGATATAAAAGAGCGTTTCCCTTGCTGGCGGTATGTAGCAAGTACAGCAATCAATCCCCGCGACAGCCACGCCAAATATTCCGGTATGGTTTTCAGCAAAGATGACCCGATTTGGCATAAGATATTCCCGCCCTGGGATTTTAACTGCAAGTGCAGTGTGGAAGATTGCGACGATGAGCCGATTGCTCCGGAGCAATCCAAGAAGCTGATCCCGCAGGGCGAAGTAGAAAGCGGCTTTGCGTTTGATCCGGCACATGCTTTTGAGGAGTTTGATGTTACTGGACTGCAGCCGATGAGCCGACAGTCAATACTAAAACAAGCTGAAGAAGCGGTGAAAAATCAGCAGCTTGATAATGTGGGGTTGATCGTCGCTCCGGCTGAAAGCAGCGTAAAATCGGTACCACTCTCCGGGGCAGCACAAGTCCGGAGTGGATTGGAAGCTATGAAAAGTGCCGCCAGAAAAGAGCTTGAAGATGTCGGCTTGGATCCGGATAATCTGCCGGATTATAAAAACGTCAATGAAGCATTTGCCAGAGCCGGCAAGCAGGGTAAAAACATTGTTGCTGCGGTCAGAGATAAATTTCCCCCGGAACCTTTTGAAGTGGCAAGGCTTAATCGCCGGGCAGCAGAGGCTGCCGGATTATCGGATTTGCCGGTAATACTGGGGGTGGGAAATCAACGCCACGGCATTGAACATTTGTGGCGGAATCACAAGGAACTGTTTGTGGATCCGGAACAAGCCGTTAAGGTGTTACGGGATACGCTGGGGAATGAAAATTGCCGGGTGGTGGTCAGTTTGAAGCGGGCTGTAACAAGGAAAGGCGAGCATGGTAATATGCAAAAGCTTCCTATTTGCCTTAAACGCATTGTATTGCATAATCCGCAAAAACAAAGTTATTGCGTGATGGTGTATGATGGCACGCAACTAAAACTGGTAAGTTGGAACAATGCTGATGATGCTTATGGTGATGATGAGTGGAGTTTAAAATAAAAAAGCTCATAACACACCCAATCGTGGGCTAACGCGTAATGAGCTTAAAATATTCTTCCCGCAGGCACCCTCAATCGTGAGGTTCCGCAACACACTCGGGAAAGCTATGCTTACTATAACCTGCTTTTTTGAGAAAGTCAAATATTTTTTGAAAAAACGGTGTTTAACCCGCCTTCGCTTCGCTTACGGCGTGGCAAGCTGAAGGGGAAGGATTGGGAAGGTATGGGGAAGTATGGGAGAACATGGGAAGGCGGGCTTGCCACGCCGGAGCTTTAGCGTAGGCGGGACAAGATGGGAAGGTTTGGGAGTGTATGTGAGAGCATGAGAAATTGCCGCCACTCCATTGCCAGCAACAATTTGGCGGCAAGCAGGAGTTATTAGGGTAAAATATGATTATTGCTGAATTGAAAAAGAGTTTGGCGGAAGCTGAACTTCGGCGTTTGACTGCCAAGTTGAAAAATACTTTGCCTTTTTATAAAACCTGGTCGACGGTTGTGGTCAATAAAGCCCGCAGCAATGCCAGAAGTAAGGGGGGTAAAACGCTTTGGAAACGCATTGAAAAGGCTACGCAAGTAAGCTCCTGCAATGCTTCCGGAGCGAAAATTGAGTGTTTTTCTTACATCGGAGCCCATAAAGAACTGGGCGGACCGATCGCTGTAAAAAACAAAAAGTTCCTGACCATACCCTTGGTGGATTATGCCAAAGGTAAAACTGTGGAATATTTAGAACTCTCCGGCATAAAGCTCTTCCGACCGGCAGGCAAAAAAGTCCTGATGCGGCAAACGGAAACGGGGGTGGAAGCGGTTTTTGCCTTGTGTAAAAAGACCAAACCGCAGAAGCGTTACCCATGGTGGCCGGAAGTAAACTGGGTTGCCAAACAGGGAATAAAAGAAGCTCAATGGCATTTAATGAAAGGGCATTGAGGAAAGGAATTGTATGAGTTGCTATATTTTTGACGGGCTGACATTGGGTGATATATTGTCTGACACCAAATCGCCCAAACCATTCCGACTTTTTAAGACCGGTGAAAATTCACTTACCCGCAACGGCAAGGATTACCGGCTGACACTTTCGGCTGAAGATGTTGCTGCAATCGCTGATTATCAGCGTAAAAAAGGCGAAAAAATCCCCATTGACAGCCGTCATGCACTCTTCCTTGCTGCTGAAAAAGCCGGTGTAAGCGAAAGTGAAATGCTCCGGATGGTTCCGGGGAATGTTGCAGCGTTGGGTTTTGCGGCCCTGGAAAGCCGTTCTGACGGGCTTTGGGCGGTGGATGTGGAATTAAGTCCGCTGGCTGCTGAACTCCTTCAGAATGGCTCTCTGCGTTATTGGAGCCCGGTGGTACGGGGGCTGGATGGCAGATCGCCTTTGCGGGTGACTTCGATTGCTATGGACAATGTGCCGGCTCTGAATAATCTTGATATTCTCGCCGCTGGCGGGGAATACATAAAAAACAAGTCCGGAATGCCGGACCAAACAATGAAAGGGGACAGACAAATGTCCGAACAGACCGAAAAAGCCCTGCGTAAATTGCTGGGCGATGACACGCTGGCACTTTCTGATACAACTGATGCGGAAATTGCCGGTAAGCTGGAAGCTCTGGCGGCTGAACTTGACAGTTTGCGTGCCAGCAAAAACAAGCTGGATACTTTGGAGCTTGCCGGGGAAACTCAAAAACGCGAACAGCTCATTGAGCAGGCAATCACGGAAAATCGCGTTACCAGGGCGGAAAAAGAGGGGCTTATGCAGCTTGACAGTGTCTGGCTGGCTGCCGAGCTGCCGAAGCGTGCTGCCAATGCGTTGCCGCCTGCAATCGGCAAGGAGCCGGAAGACCGCGAAAGTAAGATTGCTCTTACTGCTGAAGAAAAAGCCTTTGCCGCTGAACGCGGCATTACCGAAGAAGAATATCTCAAAGCCAAAAAGGAAGCCTCTGAACGATGAAAACTATTTCTGGAACCAGTCCGCTTGACCGTTACAGCATTGCTGACGGTGAAACTATTGAACATGGTAAATTGGTGATGCTCAACGCTGACGGCAAAGCAATCGCCGGCAGTGATGTTGCCGGTGCAACAGTTGTCGGCATTGCCGAAGAAGTGATCGACGGCAAAGTTACCGTGAAATCCGGTGTGGTTGCCTTGAAAAACAGTGCCGGGGAAAGTGCTTTGACCCGCAACGATCGCACCGGAGCAGTCTTTGTTACCGGTGCTGACTCGGTGGGCAAAACCTCCGGCAGCAAGGCGGTTGCCGGTATTTGTGTGGATGTGTACGGCGATGAAGTTTTTGTGGCAGTCGATCCGGCAAGTATTGCCGCCGGTAAAGCTTTGCTTAACTGAAAATAGAAAAGGAATGAAAAATGGATCTCAATACCGAAAATATGCGTAATTTGTTTTATGCTTTCAACGCCTATTTGCAGCGTGGTCTGGATGGCGGCTGGAAGGATTACACCCGCTATTGCGGATTTATCAAAAGTTCTGCCAGGATCGAAAAATATCCGCAGACGATTCTTTCCGGAGCTATGCGTGAATGGGTCGGCGATCGCGTGATCAACGAAGTTAAAGGCAAAGTTCTGGAAGTTGTCAACAAGGATTACGAGCACACTGAAGGTGTAAGCCGCAATGATATTGAGGACGATACCATCGGCTTCTATGAGTCGCTTTTCTACGAAATGGGACTCAACGCTGCCAATTTGTGGGCGGAACTCTCCACGGAAGCACTTACCGGAAACGGCAAATGGGCTGATGAAAAAGCGTTTTTCCTGGCAGACCGCAAGATCGGCAAGGCGGCAATCAACAACATTGTAGGCGGTGAACTTTCTGCCGAAACTTACGAAACGGCAGCCAGTCAGATGATGATGTTTACCAAAGCTGACGGCAAAACACCGCTTGGTTTGGTTCCTGATTTGCTGGTGGTTGGCCCGGCACTTAAAAACACTGCCAAACGCATTCTGAAAATGGAAATGATCGTTGAAAACGGTGTTGCGGTCAGCAACCCCAATAAAGACGAAGCAGATATTCTGGTCAATCCGTATCTCACCGGCGAAAACTCCAAAAAGTGGTTCCTTATGTGTACCAAACGTGGCATTAAACCGGTGGTGGTGCAGAAACGCAAGGAAGGTACTTTGCAGCGTTGGGATAAAGAGAGCGATGAGTGTGTAAAAGTGCATAACCGCAATGATTACGGCATTCATTACCGCGGTGCAGCTGCATTGGTTGCTCCGCAGCTGATCGTGGGAGGCAATCTCTGATGTATGCTGCGCCGGAAGACTTGAAAAAGCGTCTGGGGGATGTGTTCGCAAGTTTGTATATCACGCTTGACGGCACGCTTATGGACGAAGAAATAGCAAGTGATCTGGCGGCTGCCGACGGCGAAATCAATGGTATGATCGGCACGCGTTATGTGGTGCCGGTCGTATCTGATACAGCAAAAGATTTGCTTAAAAACTGGGCGGTAACTCTTGCGGAGGAATTGGCTTGGAGCCGTTCCGGCAAGAGTGAACTGCCGAAAAACCTGCAAAGCCGGCTTGATACAGTGCGTAAGCAGCTTGAACGCATTGCCGAAGGTAAAATGGTACTGCCCGGAGCGGTGCAGGATAATGTTATCGGCGGCGGTTCGGTGGTTTGCGTGGAAATCGACGATCCGGTTTTCGGCCGCAAAAATATGGGAGGATATTGATTATGCCTTATACGCCTTTGCGGGAGATTGCTGCCGGATTTGCAGAAAAAATAAGCAGTGAACTTGCCGGTGATTTTAAGCTTATAACACATTGTCAGGCAACCGGCGGCGGACAGCTCTGGGAGATGTTGCAGGCTTTGGCAGCCGTTCCAGCGGCGGTGGTGGCGGTCGGCAACGGGGATTATGAAGATAATTCGTTGAAACGATCCTGCCGGGTAATGGTGTTTGTAGTAGCACCGTTTGCCAAGTACCTGGCAAAAGATGCCGACGGAGTTTGGGATTTGTCGGAAAAAGTATTGGAACTCTTTTTGCCGGACTTCTCTGACGGAGTGAAATTTACTCAAGTTTGCGGGATCGAATTTGTGCCGGTAAGCTGGAACCCTATCGAGTCGGACGAAAGTATAAGTGCGTATTGTCTGACTTTTGAAGGGACGGAATTCCTCTTGAAGTAATCACTATTTTACACAAAAAAGGGTATTTTTTATGAAGCAAACAGGAAAAGCTGTTCTCAATCCGGGAACGGTTGATGAAGTCTGGGGACTTTGTGACGATTTTGAAGTTGTTCCGGAAGCAGACAAGGAGCAAGTTAAGGATGGCGACGGCTCGACGGTTGGATTAATTTTTACTGATGAACGAACCAAATATTCGGGAAATTACACGCCGCTGGTGATTGAGGGAGCTGGTCATCCGGTTGCCAAAGACGATTTGATCGGCTCGGAGCTGGAAGTTACTTTGCATGGCAACAAAAAAGTCAAGATCGTGGTTGAAAGTGCCTCGGTCAAGTATAAACGCGGCGGAGTTTCCACTTTTGCCGTTGAGGGTTATCATTACCCCAAGATGCAGACAACCGGGGCGTGAGGTAGTTTATGGATGATTTTCAGACAGCTGCCGAAAAGGCTGCCAATGCCAGAAGCAAAGCGGCTCTGGGGACGGAATTTGCCGTTGATTATGTTATTGTCAAAGGCGTAAAATTCTATTATCAGCAGGTGGCTCATGCCTGGGCTTTGCCGCTTTTGCAGGAGCTGGATCAGTTTTCGGCGGGGCTGGCGGCATTGTATGTATTGGCACATGATGCGGACACTGTGCGGAATGTGGTAATTCCGGAAATCTGGAACGGCAGTATCCGGGAAAAGGCGGTGCAGTTCTTTATTGATAAAAATCTCCTGCCGGAAGATCTGGCAGGGCTGGATAAGAAGCTTTTGCAGCATCCTTACAGCTCGGGGGAGAAGATGCCGGCGACTCAGTAATACCGTATTACTGGTGGAGCCGGGCAATCCATGGACTTGCCTGCAATTACCACTGGAGCGAAAAAGAGATTTTAAGTTTGCGGTATGATCGCTTTTGTGCATACTGCGAAGAGATAAATCTGGATATGGAAAAACCGCTGGTGCGAACTATTCCACATTTACCGGAAGAAAAAGAACTGGAAAATTTGTTACGCGAGGAATATCGCAAAACACATAAAGGGAAAGAATATGGCAGATAAAAAAGCCAGTTTGACGCTGATTTTGAACAGTCGTGTTACTTCGGCAGTTACCGGCATAAAAAAGGTCGGCGGTGCAGTAAGTGATTTGGCGGTCAAAGTTGGCAGGCCGCTGATGTGGGGCGGTACGATTGCTTTTGCCGCAGCAACTGCCGGTGCAGCTGCCGCCAGTAAAAGTATTTTGCGATTCGGCTCCACTGCGGAACAGACCCGCTTGCGATTTCAGACTATGCTCGGAAGCATTGAAAAAGGCGATGCTATGATGAGCAAACTTGACCGGTTCAGTAATTCTACCCCATACAGCGGCGAAGAAGTAAATAAGGCAGCCGGCACATTACTTGCATTTGGTATTGCAGCTGGAGAAGTTGAGAATACATTGCGTAAAGTCGGCGATGTTGCCGCTGGTTCCGGTAAAAATTTCAACGAGCTCTCTGCCATTTACGGTAAGGTTTTTGCCAAAGGCAAGATGGATACAGAGGCAATGAACCAAATGGTTGAAGCTGGTATACCTATTGTGAAAACGCTTGGTGAGATGTTCGGCAAAAGCGGCAATGAAATATACAAGATGGCTGAAAGCGGTGCTATCTCGGCAGATATGGTAAGTCAGGCTTATGATAAAATGTCCGGCTCAGGCGGGGTTTTCAGCAATATGATGGAAAAGCAAGCCAATACTGTAAAAGGTGTCTGGGATGCTGTTACGGGGCAACTGCAATATGCTGCTGCCAACTTCGGTGAATCGCTTTTGCCGCTTATAAAGGAGGGTTTGACCGTATTGCAAGGTTGGGCAGACAGCATTGTGGCTATGAGCAAAGACGGCAGACTTGTTGAGTATTTTGCCGCTGCAGCAACAGTGGCAATCGATGTGGGTACTGCTGTTGCCAAAGGGTTGAACTTTGCCTGGCAGACAGCAAAGTTTACTTATACTCAAATCGGCAATATTGCCAAAGGCACCTGGTTTGGGGTGCAGTCCGGAGCAATGCTGGCTTTTGTGAACACCTGTGAGGGGTTGAATACTGCCGGTAATTACATATATGCAGGATTGCAGACTATCGGCAGATTTTTCCGGATGGTATTCAATGGTGTAAGCTCAACTGTTGCCAGTGTTTTTGCCGGAGTTATCAATACTGTAATTTCAGCAGTGAATATTGTTATAAAAGCTCTGAATAAAATCCCCGGTGTAGATATCGGGTTGGTCAAGAAACCGGCATTTGTACGGCAGATTGAAGAGTTTGCCAGGAAGGCCGGTGATAAAGCGTACAGTGACTGGCAAAACATCTCCAGCGGTCAGGATTTTAAGGATGCCAAAGTAAGAGCGGAACACCAAAACCGTGCTGAATTCGGCAACATACGGAAAAGTGCTGAAGGCAAAGGCAACGAAGCATACCGGCTTCTTTCGGAGGCGGGTAAAGGCTTTAATACGGCTGTGGAAAACTTCAAGTCCGGCAATGAAGCCATTGAAGAATTCAGTAAAACGGCAAAAAGCAAAATTTCAAGCTGGGCTGATACAGCCAAGGCGGATCTGAATAGACGGAATTCAGCTGAAAAGAGTGTTAAGTTTGATCCGGCAATCCCAAATAAGCAATCAGTGGCAGTTGGCGGCAGTGCAGCTGCTTTACCGAGAATATCGGCTGACAGTTTTACCAAGATCGGGTTGTACAACTTCGGCAAGTACTCGACCCGCTCGCTGGATAAAGAACGCAATCGGCTATTGCAGAATATTGCTGATACTCTTCAGAAAAGCAATGCAGAACCGGGAGTACAGTTGATATGAGCAAGATTTTAAGATCAGAAGAATGCACATTGGAACAGGGGTATCCGGAGATCACCGTGCAGGAAGGCGTTGTAACGATGACTTTACAGTACGCGGTAACGCCGGAATTTGCTATGGAAAACCTGCCATTGACGGATAGTTTTCTTGATAGTGCCGATCTGCCGGATTATGCGGCTCGCTATTCGCGACTGAAGCTGTCAACTTACACGCTTAAACCAAAGTCTTCGGGAAAAGTGCTGACTTTACAAATGGTTTACACAGATGAAAGCAATAATGACTCCGATGTAACGGTACGCCAAACCGTGGAATATGATACGCAAGATGAAGTGTTGGCTTTGGAAACCTTACCGAATTACCGCACTTGCTGGAATCACCGACTGTGTGCTAAAAAAGGTTGTCCTGTGCCATCTTGGTGGAGTACTGCGACTGATACGCTCATACCTTCGCAAGATCAGGGTAACTATGAATGGATCAAGCCTGGCGACCGGACAAAGAACGGCTTTGAAATACTCAAAACCGAGATTAAAGCCGGCGTTGAAGGCAAGCAAAGCGGAGTGTTGACGGTACATGTAACCCAGCGGTGTGCCAATCTTGGTAAGTTGATAAGGTCAGCGCGGAAAGATTACACTATCCAGAATCCTCCGGAGGATTTTGATCGCCCTGGAGAATGGCTCCGGGGCGGCAGCAAGATCGTCAAGTCCGGCAAGATGTGGGAGTTGACGGTCGATTACAAAAATGCTCAAAAAATAGACAGGGATTTATATCAATGATACCCAAATTACCATCTTTCCCTGAAGGTAATCAGCCAATTCGCAGCATTGCTCCGGATTGGCTGCGTGCTTTATGGCGCTGTGTACAGTTTGCAATGACTCATCCAACCGGCGACAACCGGACGATTTTTCGCAACGGGGAACTGTTAAGCACCAATGGCAACGGCAGTGCTCTGGCGGATGGCAGCAGCGGCAGTTATAACGGTCCCTTTGCGGTGAGTCTGGAAGCTGAAAATCAAATAAGGGTTAAAGGCGGTTTTGCGTTGCGTAACGGCAATATGCTGCAGGTAAATGAAGCTGTAATTCCGGCACAGAATGGCTTTATATGCTGTTGCTGCTATTTTGATGAAGATGCAAAAAAGTGGCTGGATCCGGTGATAGATATTCTTGAGACTGTAACGGAAGGTGCTTATCCGGTTGGTCAGTGCATTGTTGAAGATGACGGCAGTATCCGGCTTGAAAGTTTTTATACGCCACTTGCTGTAATTATTGTTGCCAAAAGATGTCCGCTGGCGGTGCAGAATGGCTGAATTTTACCGCGATGAGCACCCGAAAGATAAAGGCCCCTGGTGGGGTAATCTGCCAATGCCGATAGGAGGTATTGGCGGGGGTTGGGGAGACGGTGGTTCTGTTGACGGTGGAGGCGGTGAGCTCGATGGTGGTGATGGAGAAAAATGGTTTTTGCTGGGCTTCTGGCGAATGGATTTTCCACTGCTGTTGACAGATTCAGCAGGACGACTGTTGTCGGATGCAACTGATGTATTGCTTTACAGTTCCGGCGGTTGCCTGACCTTAAATATTGAGTGCCAGATTATGGGCGATACTGCCGGTCATCATATATCTTGCCTTATTGCAGGAGTTGATGCCATTGAAAGTTCGCATTCCGGCGGTATGCTGAAAGATCTGCTGCTTAATGGAGCGTTGAGCGTTAAAGCCAAATGGCAGGCCGGACATTACGATATAGGCAAAGTTCATACTGCAAGATTCAGGATTAACGAATCCGAACCGACGCCGTGGATTGTAATACCACTTGCAGAAAACCCTTGTGAAGTTATGCAGATAGAAATAGTTGACGGACAAATACGCCCTGTACGGGCGATTAAAAGGTAAAAATATGCAAACTGTAAAATCCATACTTAAACTCTCTGGAGGTAATGCACAAATTTGTGACCTTACCGGCAGGAAAAGCGATATACCCAATGTGAAAATCGGTATAGGATGTGCGTTGGAATTCGACCTGCGTGGCGATCTGCTGGACGAAACGACCGGCGAACTGCAAATCTACCCGTTTGAAGAACTGCAGGATGCTGTAAGTTTTTATCTGTGTGTTGATGGGGACTGGGATCACGCTACACAGCCGGCACTTTTTGTTACGGAAAATATTACTCTTAAACAGAGTGATGACAAAAGAACATTGCTGCGTTGCGAATTGCCCAATACGGCTTTGCCCAATTTGATTGAAGCAGTGCAGCAAAAAGAGAAAATTGCCCTTGGTTGCGAAATATGCGGTTTTGCTGCAGACGGGTCGGCGTCAGCGGCAATTTTTGCATTTGACTTTGATCTGGTATTGCGTAACCGCCGGTATATCGGAAATATTGTACCTGACAGTGTGGTCAGTGATCCGGAGTATCTTACAGCAGTAGAGATTAAAGCTCTTATTGCCGAAGCAACCCGTCCGGTGCAATCCCCGGGAGAACCGGGAAAAAGTGCTTATGAGCTGGCTCTGGATAATGGTTTTGAAGGATCAGTCCAGGAATATTTGGAAAGTCTGGTCGGTCCGCCCGGCGTGGATGCGGAAGGCAATCCGGGAAAAAGTGCTTATGAACTGGCTCTGGATAATGGTTTTGAAGGATCAGTCCAGGAATATTTGGCGGAATTGAAAGGCGATCCAGGGCAAGGCTTATTTTACGATGTCAACGGATCTGCAGTTGAAAAATCTTTGTACGATGATCGGCCTGCCGGATTCAAGTTCGCTACTGCCACTGCAGATGCTGTAAGCGGTACGACGGTTTTGTATATCTATACAAAATTATCAGATAGTTATGCTGATTGGTCGGAAGCTCTTGCGATAGTCTTTTATGGACAGAATAAGGCACCGGAGGTTGTTTCGGTTGCGCCTGTAGAGTTTACTGCTCCGCCGGAAAATGCGGCGTATTTTGCGGTGGCATTGACCGATTACCCGGATGCCACAGTAGCGGCAGTGACCATTGATACGGTGGATGGTGAATTTGCTTTGCCTTATTATTCTGATATAGGAATCAGGAAAATTCTCAAAAAGGATGGAGCAATATATATATATTTCGGGAAAAACGTGCAAGCATTCAGCAGGGGTAAGGTTTATTTAACACAAATGGTGGCAAGCAGTGGGCGTCAGGTTGGCAATACGCCGGATGTGCCGGTTATTACCGGGGATATGTATTACGGTTATATCGTTAATGATACCATGACAAGTATTGTGCAAATCGATGATAACAATTTGCTGCAATCAACTCTCGCAAAAGTTTCGGCTCAAGCTGTCGGCAGGGTCGATCTCGGGAATGTGCCTGCGGGGACATTTACGACAGTTCTGCTGCCTAATGCCTTGAAGGCGTACAAAGATGATGGTTTTGGCGGTAAAGTGCCGTTTGAACTGAATAACGGCATCGCCGGTTCCGGTGCTAACGGCACAACTGTAACACTTGGTGGTGTTGAATACAATGTATACGGCGAATTCAACCTGGTTGCCGGAAAAACTTTTATTTATATAGAGGAATAATTATGGCAAATAACAAAGTAGCCGATTCTGTGATCTTGTCAAAGGCGAATACGCCGCTGGATGCACGATGCCGGGTCGCCACTGAAGCGGATATACTCAATATTGAACTGCCGTTTGTGGGATTGCTGGTGTATGTGCTTGACAGTGGCAAATTTTACACGGTAACTGCCGTAAAAGAAAAACTCATCGGTGCAATGACTGTTGCCGAAGCAGCCGTTGACACTTACGAAAAACTTGCTGCTGGCGGCGGTGAACTTTCCGAAGATCAAAAAAACGAGCTGTTGGACGAGCTTGAAGATCGTTTGCTCAACGGCGAATGGGGAACGGAGGCGTAAATGAATCAGTTTGATACAAAAATGACCGCACTGGCAGATGCAATCAAAGCGAAAAACAGCAACGCTGCTGCCAAACTATCTATCGACAGTATGATTACTGCTGTCAATGAAATAGAACAAGGTGGCTCTGGTAACGCTGACATTCAATTTGGCTATATTAATGCTGATGGTCAATTCCAATCCCTTGATTTGTCAGGAGATACTCCGATTGACAGTGGGGAGCCTGTACTGATTGATGCTGTCACATTTAACACCGGACGACCCTCACCGGAGTATGGTACTGATTCAATAAATTTTTATCGGTGTATTTCTACAATAATAGATAATCCAATCCCTGCACACGATAATGCTAAAGTGACTGGAGATGTACAGCCTGCTGCCATATTGGGTGATTATGCAAATGAAGACCCAGTAAATAAAGGAACAAACCGCACATTTGCAAACGCAGAATATCACATCGGGTATGACAAGGAAAACGATGCTTGGTGTATTAGCTCCAAAAGCGATGCACCGTTTAATTATGTTAATTCCGTCTTTTACGCCTCTTGTGCTGGTATAAGTACACAAGATGGTACTTTCTCTAATCCAATATGGTGGGATAGTGAAGGGGTGGCTTCTGACGACAGGCTCACGACAAAAGACTATAACACAAATGAAGCACCTTACGATGATGAAGGTATGTACGGTGGTTGGAACTTCTATGTCAGGCTGAAAGCTGGTGTAGAATATACAATCGGTATGGTCTGTCCAGAGGCTACTGATGATACGTGGTATGAGGCATATATGTATCTATACGATACCTCAAGAAAGTCACTCGCATACGCATCTTCAACGCAATCGGCTATTCAAATCGGAGATGCTGCTGTAAATGTGTATTTCAAATACACTCCGACTGTTGACGGTATTTACATAATCAATATGTATGATGAGTATGATTCGATTACAAGCCCGATAGCGTGTAGCCCTGCTCCTGAATCATCTACAATGCCGTCCGTTGATCTGTTTGAGCAAACACAGTGGAATATTGGTGGTGGCAGCACTCCGGGTGTCAGAATTGAATCCGCAGGACTTCCTGATGTTGTGCAAGACTTTACACTGACCAAAGGTGATGGTACATCGGAAAATAGTTATTGGATTAGTGCAGATGGTAAATTCTGCATTGAAAGCCAGACGAGTTCTTGGATAATGCGCCCTCTTGTTTCTGGGTATAATAGTTATATATACTACACCGAGAACTTCTCGACCGACTCTAACGGTAACTACATCATCAAACATCCGGGGATGTGCAAATGGACTGGGAGATATAATTCTTCTTACGGCAATTATCCTGTGAGTAGTATGCTTCCGGCAGATGGAGTTTCCGGTAATCCTGTTGTAGAGCCTGTTGCTGTTGCGAGTTCAGAGGCTAAAGGGTATAACATCTGGGAAGGTCAACTCATTACAAAAGATAGTAACGGAGCTTGGGTAGATACTGGAATTATACGCGGAGATTTAAGAACCAGTGCTACAATTCCTGTTCCGGGCAACATCTATTCCGAAGATGGTACTGTTACACTATCTTCTTTATTCGTAAATAAACCCGATACATTGTATTATTTGGGGGATGCAACTTCATTTATAACGGAATACAGTAAAATAACTTATGAACCTAAAAACACAAATAAGCAATGGAAACAAATATCATCTTTCACTGGTAATACTGAATACGGTATAGACTTAAATGGAGAGCTGTGGGGGTGGGGAAATAATAGTTATTACAACCTCGGAATCGGAGTAACTAATACTGTTCTTAATTGGGTAAAAATATCTACAAATAATTTCAAACAAGTATCATCTGGCGAATCATTTATGCTTGCCATTGATGAAGATGGTTATTTGTGGGGTTGCGGTAGAAACCAGTACGGGCAGCTTGGCACAGGCAATACAAGCACTGTAACCACACTTACCCAGATAGGTTCAAAAACTTGGAAGTATGTTCATTGTTCAGGTGATCGCTCTGTATTGATTGATACCGATGGATTGATGTGGGTTGTCGGATATAACAGCGACGGTCAACTCGGCACGGGTAATACAAGTACTGTAAGCACACTCACACAGATAGGTACACAGCGCTGGTTATCTGTCTATGGCTCTAGAAGCTCAACTTTTGCCATTGACACAGACGGACAAGCGTGGGCGTGTGGTAGCAATAGTTACGGAGAACTTGGTGTTGGCTCCGGCGCTGGCAGTTATGTAAAAACATTTACTAAACTTGCAACCACGGAGAAGTTCAAGAAAATTGCGAATGGTGTTGCAGACCATACTTTATTTATCAGCGATGAGGGTTACTTGTTTGGCTGTGGTCATAATAATGTGGGTCAGTTGGGTAATGGCAGTAATGGCAGTACAAGCTCCGCACCAATCAGAATCAGTGATAAAAAATGGCGTGATATATGCTGCCGCAGCGCCTCATCATTTGGTGTTGATGAGTACGGTGTACTATACAAAACAGGGGAATCTGCCACAGGTATTATACCGCATCGTACATATAGTTGGGAAAAAGTGTTAAATATACCTACTGTAGAGCGAGTATATTGTAGCTCGCATAGTAGTGGATGTGCTCGCCTTTACGCATTTGTTAATATGTGAGGATAGACAATGATTAATGCTACAAATATTATAGATATAGACGACACTATCAAACAAGATACACCAGTTATTATTATCAAGCAAGAGACACAAACACTTGCACTGCCATTGATTCCCGATGTTAAGTTTACCTCATCTGCATTGAGTGGTACTTGGATAGATCTTGCAGGGGTAAAGCCAAATACTGCTGCTATAGCCATAAAACACAACGATAAGACCTACGCTTTGCCTGTAGAAGCGTGGAAGGGATATACGAATGTTATTCCCCCTTCTAATACATTGTGGCGGCGTACTGAAGATGGCACATGGAATAGCGTAGATGGGAATGGGAATCGTTGGGAAGTAGTAACCGGAAACCGTTTCGGAGACCATAGTTATTTTGCCATTGATGAAAACGGTCATTTATGGTCGTGGGGGCTTAATAAGTACGGTCAGTTAGGGTTGGGGTATGCCGATTTATCCTATCATTCGCCAACACAAATCAACACGAAAACTTGGTCAAAGGTTTCGTCAGGTTTTGGTTATGTGCTTGCCATAGATACAGACGGTGAACTCTGGTCGTGGGGACGTAACAATATGGGGCAGTTAGGATCAGGGGGTACAACAGAGCGATATTCTCCTGGTAAAGTGAACACGCCTGAAGACGGCTTTATTTCGTGGAGAGATATTGAGGCGGGATATGACCATTGTTTCGGTTGGGGTGAAATTTTCAACGTTGGTACCCCAGTATCTAAAATCTTCGGATGGGGTAGAAACTGTCACGGATTAGATGTCTCCGTAACTATACCCTCTGGCTCCTATGCTTTTAATACTGAAGGGTACTATATCCCATCGCCTTATTTCATCTATCCGAGATGGTCTTTGAATATGGAAGATGTACCAGATGGCGCCAGCGTTTACTATCGTTGGCAAAGTTCGAGCTATAACGGATGGCGTAATCTTTCTTCTGGTAAAAAGCAAACTGTTGGTTCCGTTTACGGAGAGGTGTATTATTATGATGAAGGCACATTCATAGAACCATCTTATGTATTATTTGACGAAAGGGACGTTTACAGTAAACTATGGACACGCGATGGAGTCCAAGGTTATGATAAGTACCTTGCAGGTGATGAGGTATTTTTTGGAGTGAAGGGTGATAAAATCTATAGGCTCGGCTTTGGCGGAGATGACACCCTTTACAACACCGTTTTAGGAGATGTGCAAATCAACTCCGTCTCAAATGAGTTGTTTACATACGGTTATTATGACAGTGTTGGTGATCTCCACGGTGGTCATCTTCTTAAACTTGGCATAAATGATACCACAGAGCTGTCAAATTTTCCAGTAAAATCTTGCTCCAATGATGGAATATACGCAATAGTTGGGACTACAAGGAGTTAAATAATCTATGAATTATTACAAAACAACACCTTTAGTTGAAATCATAAAGTCCGACAACGGGGATTGTCTTCGCTTAAAGCGTACAATGACATACTTTTTTGGCGACAAAACGATTGTTGTTCCAAGAGGTTTTGAGTGCGACGGCGCATCTGTACCCCGTATCTTGTGGGGAACAATATCACCTACAATACACCCACAGACGATTGCAGGGGCTATTCTACACGATTACCTATACAGAACCCAGCCAGAAGATATAACTCGTCAAGAAGCTGACGCTATATTCTACGCAGTCTGTCGCGCTGACGGTTTGCCATTCTGGAGAGCTGGTCTTGCGTGGATAGGTCTGCGCTTGTTCGGCGGTCGTGCGTGGAAACAAAAAAAGAAAGAGGGTGTACGGTATTGATATTATTTATAACGGTTAAATTCAGCCAAGAAAGGAACAAAACTATGCTGAAAAAACTTACAATGTTGTTGATTGCAGTTTGTGCAATCGTGTTACTTGTTGGTTGCCAGTCCACAACTGATAGATTGGCAGAAAGTGCTGTCAACAAAAATGTAACCGCAAGTGGCTATATCTCTATGGGAGAAGTGGAAATTGCCACTCCTGAAACCGGAACCCCACAAGGGCACATCATCACCGGAAAACTTGAATATCGAAGCCGTAAAGTTGGTATTCCGGCTGACCAGAAAGTCCCCACTACCGGATTTTTTAAGGCTACAAAGTCTGTCGGACTGTTCGGCACTGAAGATATAGTAATTGAGTACGATTTTACTGCCGGAAGTGATGCAGACGCTAAAACCGCATTGATAGAATTGGAAAAGCGGAAAGCGTCAGCCGAAAAAGCGTTTGAAAATGCACAAACAACTCCGGTGCAAACAAAATAATCGTCATCGAAGAGTAAAGTTTGCACAAACGGCTCCATGCATAATAAACTATATGGAGCCGTTTTTTTTGTTGTGTAAACAAGAAACTGTTTTGTACGCAAGTAAGGTTTACGCAAGACGAATACAATTTGAACAAACAATTTACAAAGTACCGCACAAACCCCAGCTTACAATATAGCAGGCCGTAAGGAATGCCATACGTAGATTTTTTTTGCGCAAGCAAAAATAAGCGGAGTGCAACGGAGCGGGCGAAGGATGCCCTCCATAGCTCGCAGAGCGACGGAGGGCTATACGGCATTGAACGGGAGAAAACCATGTTCTATACTTACATTTTACGCAGTCTTTCCCAGCCGGAACAGCGTTATACCGGAGTTACAGAAGATTTGCAAGCCCGTCTTGCTATCCGTAGATTTTTTTGGTTTGCAAAAATAAGCGGAGTGCAACGGAGCGGGCGAAGGATACCCGTAAATTTATCCTCCGTAGCTTTATGCGAAGGAGGAAGCTCTTGGCGACGGAGGGCTAACGGCAGAGAATTGGAGAAATCGAATGTTCTATACTTACATTTTACGCAGTCTTTCCCACCCGGAACAGCGTTATATCGGCAGTACAAGTGATCTAAAATCCCGCCTTGCCAAGCATAACGCGGGTGAAGTTCCCCACACCTCAAAGTTCAAACCGTGGAAAGTTGAAGCGTATTTTGCCTTTGAAACCAAAGAAAAAGCAACCGCTTTTGAAGCCTATCTTAAAACCGGTTCCGGACACGCATTTGCCAAACGCCACTTTTAATGCAGATTTTCTCTCTTTTTCTATTTATGGTTCAGGACCTCGTCCCAAGGTCTTGGCTAGCCGACGCAGGACTTGATTTTCAGAAATTCACACATCTGCTATGCAAATCATCAAACTTTCAACAATCTTATAAATTTCCTGACAAAAGTTCGCAGATTGTTATATCGGTAGGCTTTGGAAACAGTAATTATGAAAAAAATCCGCATCCAGCAGTTGTAACTGCTTGCAACTAATGTTATATTATCTTTGAGCTTGAATCGGAGAGATAATGGAAATCGTTTACAGAATACTTACCTGGATCATAACGGGAACGGCATGGCTTTTGCTGATGTTGATTTTTGCGCCTTTTATTGTTCTTACCCTTGATTTTTGGAGTTTGATAATTTTACCATTGATTTACGGGGGATTACTTTTTTACAATTGGAAACGCAAGATAAAAAAAGATACTCTTTCTGAACCGGCAGGCTTTTCCAGAAAACAAAGTGCATTGATTTGGAGCGGGATCATATTGATCGTATTTTCTGCTTTGAGACTGCTCTCTTTTTGCGTTGGTAAAACCAGCTATTTCTGCGGGATCAATGTGAAGTATTTTTTTATTCCGTTGTTTTTGATACCAGCTGCTGCAATATATTTCCGTCCTTTCAAAAAACACGAAAAAGGAGACTCCTTCGGAATTACCGGCATCATTGTTGGCGTGCTGTTACTTTTTATTTCCGAGCTTCATAATGTTTCTGATTACGCTTTTACCGGTAACAAGCTGCCGATCGGCTACGAAATGCCACATTTTATGCAGGAACGATTTTTTCCTGACGGAGCTTATAATTTTGAGATCAAAGGCAAAAGTGCTTTTTTGACGAACTATGCGGAATGGAGCTGCAATGTTTCAGAAGAGGATTTTGAAAAATTCCGCAGAAAGCACGGATATAACTTTGTATTGAACCGCACTGATGTCAACGAGGACAAGAATTTCGGCCCCTTGCATTATTCTGACTATGGCTGGCAAAAGCCCTATTATTTCTACAATAACCGCCACGCCAACGGCGGCGGCTTGACTATGCGTTATTCCGTCCCGGAACAGAAATTGTACGGGAACTATGCCAACCGCTGACAACAAAAACTATTTTTTTGCGGTTGTTAATGACTGTAAAAAATATACAGGTTTTTTTCAGCTTGGTGTTTGTATATCTTTTGCAATCCACCTTTCAAACAACGAACTTTCTACGGGGAAAGTCCTCTGCATTATTTTTTGACATTTTTTGATTTTACGAGACTTTTTTCACAGTTCTGTAACTCTCTATAAAATATGGTATCACACTAACGAACTTTTATATCGTTTGAGCGTAAAAAATCATCGGAAGAAAAGTTCGCCGCCAATTTGTATCACGCCACCAGGCTTCACAAAGGCAACCAAAGAAATTTGGTTGCCTTTTTTACGCCCGGGCAAGCAAAGTGAAGCCGGGCTAACTGGCAAATTACCTCTAATAGAGAATATCGGAATAACAAAAGTTCCATTATGTTTACTTATCAGTCAGTGCTGCAACGGAATCGCATCAGCAATACCGGCTCTATAGTTGACAGGCAACAATATACTTTTACTCGTAGCGGAGTGCTTCGATAGGGTCAAGTTTGGAGGCTTTCCACGCCGGATAAAACCCGAAAAGTATCCCCACGCTTGCCGATACCAGCACCGCGGCGGCAACGGCACCCGGACTGCTTTCAATGGGCCAACGCGCAATCTTTTCGATCAAAAGCGACATACCGTGTCCGGTCAGGATGCCTATAATTCCGCCTGAAAGGCAAAGCACCACCGATTCAATAAGAAACTGTTTGAGTATATCGCGCGATCTGGCACCGACCGCCATACGCAAACCGATTTCGCGAGTGCGTTCAGTCACCGACACAAGCATAATATTCATAATCCCCACCCCGCCGACCAGCAGCGAAAGCAGCGCCACGCCCAACAGCAGATTGGTCATCAATGTTGAAGTCTGATTGAGCATATTCATAAAATCGGAGGCGTTGAATACCCGGAAATCATCTTCCTGCTCGTTTTTGAGCCGGTGCCGCTTACGCAAAAGCTGTGATACCTCGCGTGTGGCATCTTTGACTTTATCGACTGAAACAGCCGAAAAAATGATCTGATTCAACTGGGTGTGTTTGGCGTAAAAAAGATGGTCGCGCGTGGTGCGCACATCCGCTTCCGGATAGAGTGCCAGACCTGAAACCGCAAACTTGGCGCTCGGCGAATCAGCTATACTGCTGGATGTATTGGTGGCATTGCCGTATTTAAGACCGGTAACGCGCATCCGCAGCGTTGTCCACGGCGTAAAGACCACATCATCTTCATCCATTCCCATCATATTGGCGCCCTTGCTGTTGAGTACACCTACCACCTCAAAAGTAACTTCGCCTATACGCAGCTCACAACCAAGCGGCGAAAATCCGCCGAACACCTCTTTGACAATGGTCGAACCCACCAGGCAGACCCGCGCATTGGCATCGACTTCTGCATCGGTAAAGGCTCTGCCTTCGCCGATGCTCCACGCCCGGATATCAAGATACGCCGGAGCAATGCCGTAAATCTGCCCCGGCTCCCAGTCAACATTGCCGAAAACCACGTGGATGCCGTTGCCGCGCACCACCGGCGAATATGCCCCCACGCTGGGGCACTCGCTGCCGATGGCATCGGCATCAGCCGGAATCAGCGAAACCGCATTGCCGGCTCCGACTCTTGCGCCCCCGGGCGGACGCATACTTCCCGGCATAACCATAACCGAGTTGGCGCCCATTTTTTCGATCGAAGCGCGGATAGAGGTCTTGGAGCCGTTGCCGATCTCCATCATAGTGATAACTGCGGCGATCCCGATAATGATCCCCAGCATAGTAAGCATTGTCCGGGTGGGGTTGCGCTTGAGCGATATGAGCGACATTCTGATTGTAGTGCTTGCACGCATATTTACGCTCCTTTGCTCTTGAATGCTCCGGAAATCACCTGACCGTCGCTGACGTGGATCACCCGCTTGGCGTAATTGGCGATCTCCTCGCTGTGAGTAACCAGTATCACTGTGATGCCTTCGGCATTGAGCCGGCTGAACATTTCCATAACTTCCACACTGGTGTGCGAATCCAGATTTCCGGTCGGCTCATCGGCAAACAGCAACGGCGGCCGGTTGATCAGTGCCCGCGCAATTGCCACGCGCTGCTGCTGACCGCCGGAAAGCTGTGACGGCTGATGTCCAGCCCGGTCGGCAATCCCCACCTGTTCCAGCGCAGCAAGACCGCGTTTGCGGCACTCGGCGCGCGAAAGCGAATCATTGGTATAATTCAAAGGCATTATCACATTTTCCAGTGCACTGGTACGCGGCAGCAGATTAAAGTTCTGAAATACAAACCCGATCTTGCGGTTGCGGATAAGTGCACGGCGGTCGCCGCTGGCGGAACCGACCTCTTCGCCATCCAGAAAATACTCACCTCCGGTGGGACGGTCAAGGCATCCTAATATATTCATCAGCGTACTTTTGCCGGAACCGGATGCCCCCATCAGGGCAACATATTCACCGTGCGCTATATCCAGCGTGATACCCTTGAGTACGGGCACATCAATCTCGCCGAGAAAATAGGTTTTGGTTATATTTTTCAGTTCAATAAGTTTGCTCATAGTGCCAAACCCCGTTTTATTTATCTGCCGTCCTGTCCGGAGCGCTGCGCCGCCCGTTCGCGCTGACCGGCACTGCCGCGGGCGCGCCGTTTGGGCATATTGGGCATAAAGGGATTTTTGGTGGTGTTATCACTCATTTTTGTGCCGCGCGGAGCTGCTTGCTGAATACCGGTTATGATCTTGTCGTTTTCTTTTATTTCACCGCTTTCCACAGCACAGACAATGTTATTGCTCAAACTGATTTTCACCTTGACCGGGCGGGCTTTGCCGTTATCAGGTATCCACAGTATGCCTTCACGCCGTCCGGTTTCCGGAGCGGGGGCGCTTTGCATATTTTCAGGCATCACCAGGCGCAATGCTCCGGCAGGCACGGTCAGACTGTTGAGCTTTTCGGCACGCACAAACTTGACATTGGCGGTCAGATAAGGTATGAGTTTGCCTTCTTTGTTATCGGCATTGACTTCCACAATGTAGGTCACCACATTGCTTGAAAGCGTGGCATTGAGCCGCAAACGGTGCACCACACCTTCAAATTCTTCGTTGGGGTACGCATCGCAGGAAAAGATCACCTTCATACCTTTGCGGATGGCGCCGACATCGGCTTCGTTGACCGACACCCACACCTGCATTTTCCTGAAATCGCGTGCCACCAGGAAAATGCTCGATGCCGTCTGATTGGAAACCACCGTCTGTCCCACACTCACCCGGCGGTCGATCACCACGCCGTCCACCGGCGATATGATCGTGCAGTATTCCAGATTGCGCCGCGCCTTGACCAGTGCCGCTTCGGCAATGGATTTCTGCGCATTTGCCTGTGCCATCTGGGCCTTGGCTTTGGCTGATGCCGCCGCGGTGGAGTAAAACGCCGCCTGATAGGAGTCATAGTCGCTGCGGGTCATTGATTTCTGCTTATAAAGGGTCTGGGCGCGCTCCCAGTTGTTGCGTGCCAGCAATTCGTTGGCGGTGGCTTCTTTGATAGCTGCTTCAGCAGACATTATTGCCGCATTGGCCTGTTCCAGCTGCGCCTCTTTTTCCTGCAGTTCGGCTTTATAGGTCACATCATCGATCTGGGCAAGGATCATACCTTTGGTTACTTTGGAACCGTAATCAACACTTTTATTGTCAGCATCTTTGCCGAACGACATTATTTTACCGTTGACCTGCGCACCGACATTGATCAGTTCTTCAGGTTCCACGGTACCGGTTGCGGAAATGGTGCGCCGGACATCTCCGCGGCTGACTTTATCAAATTTGAACTCAAACTTGGGGATCTCCACATCTTTTCCTGCAATATAAAACTTGCAGATTGCCAATACCGCTGCAGCCAGCACAATTACCGGAACCACATACTTTATAACTTTTTTCATACAGCAAACCTCATTAAAATTATTGTTCTTCTTTTGCCGGAGTCAACGCGTAAACCGCCGCATCCAGCTGTGCCTTGGCATTGGCTATATTAACCACTGCAGTGGCAAGATTGTTCTGCGCCTGTACCAGATCGCGCTCGGCTTCGTTGAGTCTTGTAACCAGCGCGGTTCCGGCGTTGTATTCATTTTCCACCAGATCGCGGGTTTTACGGGTCAAGTCACAGATATCCTGCGCCAGTTTTGCCTGTTCCACGCTGGATTTGTGATTTTCATAAGCGGTACGCACATCGGTTATCACGCTCAAATAGACCTGATAAAGCATATAATCAGCAGCCGAAACTTCCGCCTTTGCCATTTTTACACTCATATAATCGGCGAATCCGTTGAAGAGATTCCAGCTGATATTCAAGCCGTACCCCAGATTTCCGCTGCTCGACCAGTTGTGCCCGTCGTCGCGGCTGTGATTGGTAACGCCGCGGCTGTAACCGTAACCCAGCTGAAAATCCGCCGTGGCGGTCGGGCCGAACTTGGAAAGCGTGCCGTAAAAACTGTAACGCAATGCCTCCAGACGCTCTTTTGCCGCTTTGAGATCGGGGCGGTTGGCAAGTGCCTGATCTATGTAGATATCTATGTTGACATCATATTCATCATCCGGCATAACAATGGCGGGAAATTTCACACTGTCCGGAATGGTGCCGTCGGTCAATCCCAGATAGCCGGCAAGCACATACAAATTTGCTTTGATGTTGTAATTTATTCTGGTCAGTTCCAACTGTCCATTGCGCAGTGACACCCGGAAATTGAGCACATCACTCAACAGCGCGGTACCGGCATCGTATTTGCGTTCGGCATCTTTGAGCATCGTCAGGCTGTATTCGATCTGGGCAAGCACGATCTCTTTCTGGGCGAAACTCAAAAGTACATCGTTGTAAGCATACGCCACAGCACGCAGCAGCAGCCGTTTGGCATCATCGACATTGCTCCGGGTGTTTTCCAGATCGTGCCGGGCGCTCAAGATATTCATTTCACGGTTCAAACTGTCAAAAATCAGCCATCTGCCGGAAAGCGATGGGGAGTAACTGTCATTTTGTGTACGCGGATAAATATGGTCACTGGCAGCGTATATCTTGTTGAACTTTTGCGATATACTCATATTGGCATTCAGCGTGGGGGCGTAACCGGAAAACTGCTGATAGTAGCGCGCCCGCGCCGAATCAATAGAAAATCTGATACTCAAAAAATCAGGATTATTGGCAAGTGCCAGCTCCTGCGCCTGCTGCAGAGTAAGTTTTTTAAGATCAGCGGGCAGGAGTTTTTTTTCATTATCCTGCAACTTGGTGTAACTGGTCTGATCCACCGCCAGCGGCGGACGCTGATAATTCAGACAGCCGTTGAGCAATGCGCCTGAACTTATCAAAAGCAGACAGACTGTTTTCAACTGTAAAATATTCACAAAAAACCTCCTGTTAAACACATATCGTTATATTAATATAACGCACCAGGAAGATTTTTATTGCTTTCATTAACAAAAAAGTACGATTTTTTAATGTTTGCGCCGCAGATTTGTAGCCGGTATGTTCATACTTTCACGGTATTTTGCCACCGTCCGGCGCGCCACATCCAGACCGTCAGCCGAAAGCTGTGCGGCAATGGCGGCATCCGAAAGCGGCTTGCGCGGATTTTCGTTGGCAATAAGTTCGCGGATCTTCTCCTTGACCACCCGGCTGGAAACATCCCCGCCTTCAGCATTTTTATAACCGCCGGAAAAGAAAAACCGGTATTCCAGCAAGCCTTGCGGTGTCTCCAGATATTTACCGCTGACCGCGCGGCTGACGGTGGTTTCGTGAACTTCAAGTATATCAGCAACCTCCTGCATTGTAAGCGGTTGAAGTTTTTCCACGCCGTACCGGAAAAATTCGCTCTGTTTCCGGACTATAACATCGGTGATCCGGCTTATGGTATCCTGCCGCAGCTCAAGCGATTTGATCAGATTCTCTGCACTGGCAAGTTTTTCGCGCAGATACTGCCGGGTCTCTTCGTTGGTCAGCGGATCTTCAAGCAGTTTAAGATAACTTGTCACCAAAGTCAGCCGGGGCAGATGCTGACCGCGTGAACTTACCTTTATTTCGCCGTTTTCAAGCTCAATGCTCATCTCCGGCAGCACAGTGCTGTTTTGTGTATTGCCGCTCATACCGGCAGCGGGTACTGCATTGAGCTTTTTCAAATCATCCAGCATTGCATAAAGTTCATTCAGCGATACTTTCATACTTTTGGCAATTTGCGGCAGTTTGTTGCGTTCCAGCTCATCCTGATGATTTTTCAGCAAATCGTAAATGCGTTTATCCGGGTAATTGCGGCGTTTCAACTGGATCATCAATGATTCCACCACCGAGCGTGCCCCCACCCCGGGCGGATCAAATCCCTGTACGCATTGAAGTGCTTTTTCCATTGTCTGCATACTGAAATTGCCGCTCATTGCCAGATCAGCAAGATGTGTCGTTAAAAAACCCTTTTCATCAAGCGAGCCGATCACCAGTTCCGCAGCGGAATACTCTTCCGGCGACAGAGTACAGAAGTTCAGCTGCTCAAAAAGTTTATCCGTCAATGACTCCTGTACAGTAAGCGAATTGAATCTGTAATCGATTTTTTTCTGCCGCGAGTCAGTATTGTCATACTCTGCACTTCCGGCAATATCAGCAGAATCGCTCCACGCTTCACTGAAAGAGTCCAGCAGCGGAAACTCCTCATTGGCCCCCTCGAACTCACTGCGGTCAAGTTCGTTGCCGGCGGCGGCAGTTTCTTCAATCGGATCACCGGCAAGTTCTTCGCGGTTGGGCAGTACAGCTTCCAGCAGCGGGTTGTTTGCCAACTCACCGGCAAGCACATTTTCCAATTCGTGCAAAGGCGCGGCAAGCAGATTGAGCCCCTGCAGCTGCACGGGGGTCAACTGCTGGGTCTGCTGTTGAGTTTGAAACAATGCCTGACTGTTTTCCATAAAATTCAATAAAAAAAACGGATTTTTTCATTCAAAGATTTGATTTATTGCAAAGAGAATTTAAATTGCAATATGATATTTGCAAGTTTTTTTTAAAAAAAAGAGGATTTTTTATTGTGCCCCCTCCACTGTCAACATCTTTGCCGCTTTGCGGATCTGTTGGAATAACCGCCCTTGGCAGCGGCTCTTCGGGCAATGCATTTGTGCTGCACTGTCCCGGCGCCAACTATCTGGTCGATGCCGGATTTTCGCGCAAAGAGCTTTGCGCACGGATGAATAAGTGTGACATCGCCCCGGAATCGATCCGGGCAGTGCTTATATCGCACGAACACAGCGACCACGTCAAAGGCTGCCGGGTCTTTGCCGATGAATTTGATATACCCGCTTATATCTCCAGCCAGACTGCCGGTTATCTTTACAGCCGCAATCAACTGCCGCAGAAAGTTGTGGAGTTCATTTCAGGCAGCAGTTTTGAACTGCCGGGAGTTTCGGTTATGCCTTTCAGTGTGCCGCACGACGCCCTGGATCCGGTGGGGTTCAGTTTCACCATCAGCGAGTGCCGGATAGCCTTTGCTACCGACCTGGGCTGTATGCAGAAAAATATCGTTAAAGAACTTTACAATGCAGACATTCTGGTTCTGGAAGCAAACTATGACCTGAAAATGCTTCTGGAATCCGACCGTAAAAATTCACTCAAACACCGGATTATGGGCCGCTCCGGACATCTGGACAATAAAACCGCCGCCGGAGCGTTGAGTGAGTTGCTGGGGCCGCGCACCCGTTCACTGCTGCTGGCGCATATCAGCGGCGAGTGCAATAACCGGGAGCTGCTGGGCAGTATAATCGATTCGCAACTTTGCGCGCTTGACCGCCGGGATGTAGTCTGGCGGATGCTTTCGCAGGAGTCTCCCGATACCGGGTGCTATGCGCGCTGAAAAAAAGGAGTCTGATCTTTATGGCTATGAATCTGGAGCAGCTGCAGTTTTTTGCCGGATCCGTGCCGCCGGTCAAAGATGCGGACGGCAACGCGCTGGTGTTTAAAATATTCTGCCGTCATTGCGGAGTCAAACTTGATGTGGGCAATATCCCGCCATTGACCAAAACCATCTGTCCGGAGTGTCATCAGCACCTGATCGTGCCGCAGTTTTTTGCCGATCTCTGGATCGAAGAATTCTGCACGGGGGCGCTGGATAATTATGTGGCAAAAGCCTTTGACCCGGTGCTGAACCGGGATGTAGCCCTGAAAATCAGTAAAGCTGCCTCCGAAACGCTCGGAGGAGTGCGGCTGCTGGATAATGCACGCACATTGAATGTAATCGATCACCCCGGAGTTATGCCGATCTTGAACGGCGGCGTGTGGAACAACTACGCCTTTTGCGTAATGCCCTGGATGGAACGCGGTACTCTGGCGGATATAATCAAACTTCCTGCCGATGACGGATTGACTACCCGGCAGACTCTGCTGCTGATGAACCGGGTGGCGGCGGCACTTATGAAGGCTGAAGAACTTGGCTTCGGACATTACGATATATGCCCCGGAAATATAATGATAAATCTGGAATGGATGGGCTATCTGACCAATTTCCGCCGAACCGATGAATATATTGACTTTGCTGACGATCAGTCGCGCTTGAAACGCTTTGACAACTGGCGCTATTTCAGCTCGGAAATCCTCACCGGCGGTACACCGTCTGTTGATGATGATATATTCAGTTTCGGAATAGTCCTCTATGAACTGCTGACCGGCAGATATCCGTACGGATCAGTAACCTCAACCACCACGCTGCTGGAACTGCACCGCAACACACCGGATTGCACTGTCATAAAGCGCAATCCGGCGGCGTCTGCAGAAATTGCTGAAGTCATTCACGCAATGCTTTCCAACACGCCGTCGATGCGGCCGCGTTACAGCACAGTAGTCAATGCTCTGGAAAAGCGTCTGGAAGAGATGCTGTAAAAATCATTTCTGCATAATTCAATGGACTGTGCAATAAACTGATAAGTTGCAGCGCCCTTTTTTACTGCATATTTTCAGCTGTTTCTGCCGGAGTTATCTCCTGCCTGACGGGATAACACTCAAGTTTGATCACCAGATACAAAAGCAGCAGGAAAATCACATCCACGCCCATTTCATAAGTATTCATTTTGGCGGCGATACCGCCGCTTTCCGGAGTGATCGCCAGATATGATTCAACGCTCCACGCCACGGTGAACAAAAGCCGCATAAGTACAATTACCATAAGCAGCCCGTGATGCACCAGCCGTACTGACGGATCGGAACGGTGTTTTTTCAGCGCACCGGTTATTTTACAGCGTATGGGCCAATAGATCAACCACAGCAGCAGCGCTGCCGGCAAAGTCAGGATCATATATAATTTTGACTCATCTGCCGCACCCTTTATTCCGGCGTAAAAACTCCAGAAAATACTGAACAGTACATTAGCCGTAAAAATAAGATCCATTCCGTACATTGCAATCCGCACCAGCCGCGGGTCAGAAGGCACAAAGCTGCTGGTTTCCATTTTTTCGTATCCGTTTTCCGCCCACGATGCCGGAGCGCAATAGCCGGAAAAACCTCCCAGACGCAGATACCAGCGGTACACCTGCACATTGGCAAATATAACGATCAGAAAGAAAAACGCCTGCCAGACAAAAATAAACCGGTACGCATAATCACCCATATTGAATTTTATCTTGAGCAGATCGATCAATCCCCCCAGCAGCAACCCGAACAGCAGCCCCGAAAGACTCCCCGCCAGAGAACGCGCCGAACAGAATTGTCCGAAACGCGATTTGGGCAGCAGACTCATCAACGCCGGCATACCTGCTATGCCGCGGAAAGAGGGCATAAAACTGACAATTGCCAATATCAGACTCACCCACCAGAATACATTTGCCGACGGCGTGAAAAAGATCCATTTGCAATTAAACAAATAGGACAGCAGCGAAAACGGCATCAGCAGCATAGAAACCCGCACCGGGTGCCACCTGTCGATAAGCGCCGCCCCCAGCGAAGCAATCACAAACGCCATTCCCGTGGAAAAAATCCCGCTGATACCTTGCATCCTGCCGATATCCGCCAGACTCAATCCCATCGACTGCTGGTAAAACACCACAAAAATACTTGCCGTACCAATGCTGCCGCTGGCGGCAACACTCAAAAATTCATACCAGTAGATCGGGTGCGAAAAACTTTCCGCAGCAAAAGTTTTAATGGCAAACACGCCTTTCCCGGCGCGTTTCTCTTTTTCATCAGGTTCCGGGAAACGCGGTTCCTTGAGGGCAAAACACATAAACCCCATCCCCAGAGCATAGACGATTGCCGTACCAAGCAATATCTCCCGGAAATGCGTGATTGCGTGTTCAAAAATAAAGAAATTGAACCCCGCCGCCACCGCCGCGCTGATGATCCTGGTTATCCCCATAAACCGGGTGAAAAACTGCGGCGGGATCACATCGTTGTAAATGTAGTGAAAAATCGATCCCACAAACATATAAAAGAATTTGAAGCATACCACCCCGATCGCCAGCACCAGTATCGCCAGAGTTGATTCCGACATTCTGGAAAGCGGTTCAACAATTTTACGCAGCAGGGCGGTTTCTTCGCTGTAAAGCGCAAGGATCAGCCAGCTTGCACAGAGCATCGGCAAAGTAAAAAGAATAAACGGCACGCGTCTGCCCCAGCGTTTGGAACGGTAACGGTCGCTTTTGAAACTTACCCACTGGCAGACTGTCATATTGAGTATCTGCCCCAGTGTAGCCATTATAAAGACCAGCAGAGTGGAACTCACACCCAGTTCTTTGAGTTTCAAAGGCACAATACGCGGGACGACCGATATACACAATGAATAAGTGAAAAAACCCACCCCTACAATAAGAAATACCGCCAGCAGCCGCAGCCGGCTGTACTTCATACCGGAAACAGCATAGCGTTCTTCACGCCAGAAATCCATAAATAACTTGCTCCTTTGATCCGATCACCATCTCCGTCAATATAACATACCCGTAATTATTTTTCAAGTATTTTTACAACAAAAACAACACAATATGGTCTTTTTAACATACAGCAATCAGATATTTTTAATACAGATGATTTTTTATGAAAAACAACCGGGCAGCCACTATATCGTTTCAATATTTTCTTCAGGGAATAGTGCTGGTGATGTCACCATTGGTATTGCTGGGCGTACACGCAGTCAATCCACTGACGGGGACATTTTTCACAACAGCTGCAGCCTGTGCAGCAACCCTGCTGATAACAGCCGGAACCGGAATCATCCTGAATTACCGGAAATACGGCAGAATTTTATGTACAGCGGGCATATTGCTGAACATTTTTCTGCTGTCATTTGAACTCACTGCCAATCCGATGCTGATGCTGCTTTGTATGCTGCCGATACTGGGCGCACTCTACTACCTGATAACAATGCGGCTTTACCGGGCGGAAAAAACCACTTCTGCATTGCAGCTGGAACGCCTTCTGGGCTGTTCCTGCGGCGTTTTTGTCATAACAGTGATTTCACCGCTTTTTGCCGGAGAATTTGATTTGTTCAGCAAGATAACTGCAATATCTATGATGCTGCTTTTGTTGACCGCATTTGGATATCTGCGGCTCAAACACTACTATTTCCACAAAATACCGATTTATCTGGCAATGGCTGCGGCAACGGTGCTCTTTGCGTTTGCAGCGCTGAAGTTTGATATAATACTGGGGGCTTTTTTTACAGCGGTAATCTCACTGGCGGTCACGCTGAAACTCAAACACTCCCGTCTGGAATATCTGGAACTGATTATGAATCATCCGGCGCGATGTCTGGGAATCACATTTCTGGGTTTGTGCATTGCCGGAACCTTGCTGTTGATTATTCCGGATTCCAGCAATGGGAATTTAACTGTTATCGATGCGGCTTTTACCGCCGTCAGCGCCGCCTGTGTTACCGGATTGATCCCGATCGACATAAGCACTCTGACCCTGATCGGAAAAGTTTTTCTTCTGCTGACTATCCAGCTGGGCGGCTTGGGGATAATGTCGCTTGCCGCACTGATACTGCACTTTCTGGGGCGTTTCACACTCAATGGCGAACAGATCATCAGCGCCCTTACCCCGGTACAGGAAAATGATATATTCAGCAATCTGGCACTGATCGTGCGCTTTACATTTATTGTGGAAACTGTGGGTGCAGTACTGTTGAGCTGGGGATTTTACACGGTACACAAAGATATTCTTTATGCGCTGGAACTGGGTATTTTCACCAGTGTTTCAGCATTCTGCAACGCAGGATTTTTCCCTGAAAGCGGAAATCTTGCACCTTATGCCGGAGAAAAAATGCTGCTGATCATTATTGCCCTGGAAATCATCATCGGCGGCATTGCTCCGGCAATGACCTGTTCGCTGCTGCGTAAACAGAGTCTGCGCAGACAACCTTTTATCATAAAACTGGTATTCGGCACCACAGCGCTGCTTCTGCTGACAGGTATGGGGCTTCTGCTGCTGTTTGAGTGGGATGGACTCTTTGCGAAACTCTCCTGGCCGGATAAAGTGGTCAACAGTTTTTTTCTTTCCGCATCGCTGCGTACTGCCGGATTCAGTACGGTAAATCCGGGCGCGGCAGGGATATCAGCCTATCTGATAATGCTGACATTTATGTTCACCGGCGGCAGCCCCGGCGGTACCGCCGGCGGGATCAAAACCACTACATTGGCGGTTCTGGTACTGACTTTCCGTTCGGCATTGAACAATTCAGATTCCGTAATTGCCGATCAGCACCGCATTGCTGCACGCAATATTGTTCAGGCAGTTGCCATATTTCTGGCGGCAGCAATGGTGCTGACTGCAGAATTTATGCTGCTTGCCACCACCCAGGATATTGCACTGAAAAAGCTGTTTTTTGAATCAGTTTCCGCACTTGCCACAGTGGGTTTGAGTCTGGATACCACCGCCAATCTGGACAGTATCGGCAAAGTTGTGGTAATGGCGGCGATGTTTGCCGGCAGGATCGGTCCGCTGACACTATTCCTTCTGTTGAGCGAACGGCACAGCGAAAAACTGCCCGGTTATCCGGAAATAACAATACCTTTAGGGTGAAAAAGGAGGTTGCTTTATGGCTAAACAAATTATGATCATCGGACTGGGACAGTTCGGAATGGCGCTGGCGCAGGCACTTGCCGAACGCGGTGTGGAGGTTCTGGCAGTTGATATATCCCCGGAAAAAGTGGAAGCAGCATCGCAGTTTGCTTCTCACGCCGCCGCCGTGGATATCACCGACGAAAATGCGCTGGCTAAACTGCTGCCCAATGAACGCGATTCTGTTATCTGCGCTATGGGCAACTCGGCAAAAGAGTCGGCAATCATCTGTACAGCGCTGCTGCGGCAGATGGGGTGCAGACATATTGTTTCGCGCGCAAGTTCAGCTACCTACCGGCGGATACTCTTTATGGTCGGCGCTCACGAAGTTATAATTCCCGAACAGGATTTCGGACGGCGCTTTGCCACGCACATACTCTACCGCGATATAATTGCTGATACCTCACCGGGCAGTGAATTGAATCTTACCGAAATAAAACTGCCCTCTTCAATGGTTGGTAAAAGCATTGCCCAGCTTGCGCTGCCGCAAAAGTACGGTATTATTGCAGCAGCAGTGCGTCGCAACGGAGTGCTGAGCCGCCCGGATCCGGAAAAACCGTTGGAAGAAAACGATATGCTGCTGATCGTTTCTGATGAAAACGCCATTGCCAAACTTTCCCGGGAGGCGTAAAATGAAATCCGGCAAACTGATAACTTTAAGCGCCTGGCTGCAGATAGCGTTCAATCTGCTTCTGGCATTCGGCGCGGTATGGAGTTTCCAGCGGATGACCCCGGAAATAAAACAGATTTACGAACGCAATGTAAAAAGTTTGAGCGCCTGCGAAACTATGCTTATGACAATGACCGGCAGTTCAATCGATACAGAACAGTTCCAAATCTCCCTGCAAACAGCCGGAAACAACATCTCCGAAGCCGGTGAATCGGCAATCATCAAACAGTTGTACACTCAATTGCCGCTGCTGAAAAATGCCGACAATCAGACCCGCAGTCAGGTCACCAGAAATATCATTGCCCTGACCAACTGCAACAAACAGGCCATTGCCGCGGCGGCAATCAAAACCCAGCAGCTGCGGCAGACCGGAGCGTGGGGAATTGTTATCATAACACTGCTGTTTTTTTTGAGCGCCATTCATTTTGAGCAGAAACTGCGCCGGACTCTGCTGAATCCACTGCAGGAAATATCACAGGTTACGGAAGAATATATGCAGGGCAATCGTTTCCGCCGCTGCAATATGCACGGTGTTTCAGCAGATATGCGTAAACTTTTCACGGCGGTAAATGATCTGCTTGACCGCTGTCAAAAGAGCTGAATGTTGCAGAAAAACACCGCTTGACGGACAAAAAATCTCTGTAAACTTGTATTTATCGGCAGGGGTGTTATATTAATTATTTAAGAGTTAAAGATTTAATTTTGTTTTTTCGTATATTTGAGGATCATAAAAATGCAGAACAAAGTCAAAGCTACCGGCGAATTTGCAACTCTGACTGTCAGCGGACAGCAGATCGAACTGCCGATCGTTATCGGCAGTGAAGGCGAACGCGGTATTGATGTAGCAGAACTGCGGAAAAAAACCGGCTGCGTCAGTCTTGACCCGTCCTTTATGAATACGGCTTCGTGCTGCAGCGAAGTAACATTCATCGACGGCGAACGCGGCATTCTGCGTTACCGCGGTTATCCCATTGAAGAACTGGTACGCAAAGTGAGTTTTGTGGATACGGCATATCTGCTGGTACACGGTGCATTGCCGACTCCGGGACAGAAGCGGAAGTTTTCGCAGCTGCTTACCGCCAACAGCCTGCTGCACGAAGATATGCGCCACTTTTTCGATCATTTTCCGCGCGGGGCGCACCCGATGCACATATTGGGTACAATGATCAACGCACTCTCCACTTTTTACCCCAATGTGGACTTGCTTTCGATGCTCGACGATATTGATTTATCCACCGCGCGTCTGATTTCCACGGTGCGTACAATGGCGGCTTTTGCGTACAAAAAGAGTATCGGTGACCCGGTGGTCTATCCCCGGCACGACCTCTCATACTGCGCAAACTTCCTTTATATGATGTTTGATTCGCCGATCAAGCCCTATGTGATCCGCCCGGAAGCGGTGGATATACTCAATTTGCTGCTGATACTGCACGCCGACCACGAACAGAACTGTTCGACCACGGCAGTGCGTACACTCGGCAGCGCCCAGGTGAACTTGTACGCCACTATTTCAGCGGGAATTTCAGCACTTTCCGGTCCGCTCCACGGCGGAGCGAATCAGGCGGTCATCGATATGCTCAAGCACATTCAGGGCGAAGGTTCGGTCAAACGCTGCATTGCCAAAGCCAAGGACAAGAACGATCCGTTCCGTCTGATGGGTTTCGGGCACCGGGTTTACAAAACCTTTGACCCGCGGGCGAAAATCATCAAGGAAGAATGTCATAAGTTCCTGAACGCTATGCATATAGATGACTCTCTTCTGGAAGTGGCATTGGAACTTGAAGATGTGACTTTGCACGATGAATACTTTATCGAACGCAAACTCTACCCCAATGTTGACTTTTACAGCGGGATCATTTACCGGGCGCTGGGCATTCCGGAAAATATGTTCACAGTTATCTTTGCGCTGGGCCGTCTGCCCGGCTGGATAGCACACTGGAAGGAGATGATCGGGGCACACACCAAGATCACCCGTCCGCGTCAGATCTATGTGGGTGAAACACTCAAGCATATTGACTGATCAGGCAGAATATAAGACTTCAGGAGGGGCTGTTGCAGAACTGTTATTTGCAACGCCCCTTTTTTTTCTGCAGATAAAATGGATTTTTCAGCAAATACTGCTGCACAGTACTATGACTGCAGTTTTTCTGATTAATGGATACAAAAAAATAAAACTCTTGCACAAACTGGCAATTTATGCAAAAAAACGGTTGCAAAAATCGGCTTTTGTGTTATATTTATTTATGCATTTTCAACCACTTAACATAAGGATTTTTTGCTATGGATGTCATTATCTGCAAAACCGCCGCTGATGCGGAAAAACTCACCGCGCAAATGATTGCCGATGCGATCAACGCCAAACCCGAATTCAAGCTCGGTCTTGCCACCGGCGCGACTATGGAAAACGTCTATGCTGAACTTTCCAAGCTCAACAAGGCCGGTAAAGTTGACTTTTCGCAAGTCCGCAGCTGGAACCTCGATGAATACGCCGGTCTGGCACCGGAACACGATCAGAGCTACCGCTACTATATGAACAAGCATCTGTTCAACAATGTCAATATCGACATCCGCAACACCCATCTGCCCGACGGTCTGGCTGAAGATGAAGAAGCCGAAGCCGCCCGTTACGATGCCTCCATTGATGAAGCAGGCGGCATCGACCTGTGGCTGGTCGGTATCGGCAAATCCGGTCACGTCGGTTTCAACGACCCCGGCACGAGTTTCTCCAGCCGCACCCACGTGGCGTATCTTAATAACACCACCTATGAACAGAACAAGATCTACTTCAATCCGCCGGAATCTATGCCCCGCCGCGCCTACACCGCCGGCGTCGGTACCATGCTGGATGCCAAGAAAGTTCTGCAGCTGATCACCGGTGAACGCAAAGCCGCCATCGCCGCCGCCGCCATCGAAGGGCCGATGACCGCAATGATCAGTTCCACCGCACTGCAGCTGCACCCCGATACTGTGATCGTGCTTGACGAAGCCGCAGCCGCTGACCTCAAGCTCAAAGATTTCTACAAAGAAGTGTTTGAAAACGATCCCAAATGGGCGGCATACCGCTGATCTGCTGAACAGCTGTAATATTTCTCAAGTTACTGCAAAACAATGTTTTGCAGTAACTTTTTTGTTTATTTCAAGAATAAAATCAGTCTGTAAAATTTGCATTTCAGAGTATGACGGTTATAGTTTATAACAATTGAATTTATCTTCAAAATTTTCACAGGAGAAAAATTATGTTCAAAAAATCTGTTGTCTGTTTTGCCGCCACCGCCATTCTTGCCGCCGCCGCCGGCTGCTGTTCGGTTTGTCCGCTGGCAAAGAAAAACTGCCATAAATACCCCAAACCTTTCGGTTATGAAGCATCGGTAACGCCTGCACCGCGTGTGAATCCCGACTCTGCAGTCAAAACCGCCTGGCACCTCCGCTGGGATGCCAAGCGTGACCAGATTGCGCAGTACAAAAATGATGTGCAGATCCTTTTTGTCGGCGATTCAATTACCCACTTCTGGGACAACCGCGGCAAGGAAGTGCTGGATAAATACTTCGGCAACTATCGTCTGCTGAACATCGGCTACAGCGGCGACCGCACCGGTCACACACTGTGGATGGTCAATTCCAGCGGGCTGCTTGACAATATCAAACCGCAGCTGGTCGTGCTGATGATCGGCACTAACAACATCGGTCACCGCACCGCCTCGCCGGCGGCAGCGGCAGCCGGAGTGGAAGCGGTGGTCAAAGCGTTGCGTGCTAAACTGCCTGAAAGCCCGATCCTGCTTTTCGGCATTTTCCCGCGCGGCGCCAAAGTCAACGATCCCTTCCGCGCCCAGATCAAATACATCAACGATATCATCTGCAAACTTGACGATCAGAAGAATGTCTTTTACTGCGATATAACTGACAAACTGCTGAAAAAAGACGGCACCCTTTCGCCGGAAATTATGCCCGATTATCTGCATCCCGGCAAAGACGGCTACGTCATCTGGGCAGATGCTATTATGCCTTATGTAAAGAAACTTGTGGATAAAAAGTAAGTTTGTATGAAAGTCCTGACTGCGCCGACCGCCGTGGAAATGGTGGTTAAAAAATCGCGTTTTTTATCGGAGGCTATTCCGGTAGAGAGTGCTGAAAAGGCGCGTGAAATATGGCGCAGTCAGAAACTTAAATACGATAACGGAGGACATATTGTCTTTGCCTTTGCCGTAGGTTCCACCGGCGGCGTGCTGGGCTGTTCTGACGATGGCGAACCTGCCGGAACCGCCGGACGCCCCACGCTGGAAGTGGTGAAAAACTGCGGCATAACTAATTTGATCGTTACTACCGCACGCTGGTACGGCGGCATAAAACTCGGCACCGGCGGTCTGGTCAAAGCCTATACTGAAGCGGCACAGTTTGCACTGGAGAACGCTTCCACGCGCGATTTGCAGAGTATGACTCATCTGAACTTTGCACTGCCGTACAGCTTGATCGATCAGACTAAAAAAGAGCTTGACGCATTGAGCTTTGAATTATTCAATGAAAGTTACGCCGAAAACATCACCCTTGCCGGAAGAATGCCGGAAAATAACCTTGAAACCCTGAAAAAATTCCTGCAGGATTCCAGCAAAGGCTCCATAATCCTGAACATTGAAAAAACCGTTGTGGAATAACTCTTACAATCCCAGCAGTTTTGCCACCCGGTAAAATTCAGTAACACTCCACGCCTGCGCAGCGCACCCGCCCCAATTGTGCGGATAATCGCCGTCGGCAATTTCCGGCAGCTGACCGGGACAGCCATCATTAAAATAACACTCACTTGATTTGAGCAGTGCCCGCGCCGCCGGCAGGATCTCATTGCCGTACGCTATAAATAAAGCCTCCACATAACTCGGGAACTGCCAGCACCAGGCAGTACCGTTGTGATAAGCCATCTTGCGCCGGGTATCCTCCGGTCCGCAATAGTGCCCGATATAGGGATAATCGGGATTATTCAGCAATTTACCGTTCAATTTCACCGGCAGGGGCGGCGTTATCCGTAAATTCGCCAGTGAGCGGATGGCGCCCGGGATCACCAGAAAACCGGCACTTTCAACAATTTCGCGCTGGATTTTCACATCATCCACTGCTCCCAGAGTTACAGCAAAAAGCATATTCGGGCGCAAGGCATCATCCGCAACCGCATCTTCCGGTGCGGCGCCGTCATCAGTATGCAGACAATCGCTCAAACGCTTATCCTGCGGGCGGTAAAAATACTTTTTTATGGAACTGCGGGTAAGTTCAGCACCGGCTTCATATTCCGGAATATACTCTGCAAGCATTTTCTGCAGTGCAAACCACAATGATTGAATTTCCACCGGGTACCCGGCCCGGGGCGTTCCGGCAGGGTAGTTGGTATCCATCCAGGTGTAATGCGCAGGGCTGTAAATAAGATTACTTGCTTTATCGGCAAAAATCCCGTTCGCCGTACCGTTGCGGTAATAAAAGGCTATGGACTGGATTATTTCCAGAATGGTTCTTCCGCCATTACCGCTTTTATGCTCAAGTATATCTCTATCGCCGGAAGCAGATATGTATTCTTTAAGGGCCACCGCCAGCCAAAGCGGTGCATCGCTGGTTTCGCGGTTGGAGTCATTGAGCCCGCGGATCATATTGGGTATGGTACCGGCTTTTTCAAATGCGGCAAACTGCAGGATTATATCGCGCGCTTCTGCAAACATTTTTCCGGCGATCATTCCGCGCAGAGCAATGAGTGTGTCGCGCCCCCAATCCAGAAACCACGGATAGCCGGCTATCACGGTGTGGTATTCATTGCGTTTTACCACAAACATCTTCATTGCTTCAAAAGCACATTCCACGATTTCCCGCTCGTGGGGGAAACGGTCTGTTTCCGGATACAGAACAGTTTCAGAATCCGCCGGATTAACTGCGGCTTCCAGCACAGCAACTTTTCCGCCGGCAAGTCCGCCTGAAAAATATCCGGGGCTGAAAAGGTCGGTTTTATGCTCAAGTCCATAGTAATTTTCCAGCGGCAGATCATTCATATAGCTCCACTGTTCTTCGCTGAAAAATTCCATATCATCCATTTTCATATACAGCACCCGGTTACTGGCCGGAGCAAAAACGAATCCGTTTTTCTGCGATGTTACCGCGTTGGAAAAATTCTGTTCCGGACCGGTATATGCTTTGGTGACTTCGTGATTGACCCGGTCATCGATCTGCGGTCTGACAATAAGTTTTACCTGAATAGTGTCTGCCAGCAGCTGCCGGTTGCCGCCTGCCGGACGCCGCCGGAACTCAAGCCGCAGAGCATTGGCGTTAAAGGCAAAACGCGAGGTTATATCCAGTTTGATCGCTTTGCCCTGTCCCACGGGCACATTGAATTCCCATCGTGCCAGATTGCGATTGCCAATACGGAAATGTTCCTGAAGAGCAAAATCCACTTCCTGTGAAAAACCGTTCAGCACCACCCATACTTTGCAGCGTATCAGCATAATACGGCGGTCAACGGGATATTCTTCATTAAGATTGCCCGCCAGCAGGCAATCGTACTTGCTCACCAAACCGCTCCAGCAGCCGGGTATCTGACAGTAACCGCCAAGATCATTGGTACCCAGAGCATAACGGGGCGGAGCAGATTTAAGTCCGTCATTATCAAAGCAGAGTTTTATAACTGTATCTTCTTCCGGCAGCGGCAGATAACGCACAAAACTCCGCCGGTGGATCGCCGCATCATTTTCAAAACAGGTCAAATTCAGCACCGGATCTGCATCGGGGATCTTCTCATCGTCAAGCGGCGGAAACAGGGCAATATGAGTATCGGCATTCAACTGTACCGAACACTCAAATCGCAAAGTTTTGTCCCCGTCTTTCAATTCGGCCCGGAACGCGCCGGAACTCTGCACCGCAAGGCACCACCCCGGCGGCACCATCAGCAGCCGGTCATTGTCAATACCGTCGCGGAACACAACTACCGGACAGCAGCGGAACAGCTGGCGCCAATCCTGTTGGAATTTATTCATAAACTTGCGGATATTTTTCTGCGGTTCGATCCCCGCCGCCAGCAGAACCCTGCCCAGAGCCAGTTCAAGTTTCTGATTGCGGATCTTCTCCGGCATACGGAACGGGTGGGCAAGCACATCATCGATCTTTTCAAGATAACTCTGATCACGGCTCAACAGGCGGCTCTCGCCGGGTTCCAGAACTGCACAAAAGCACTCTCCGCAGATCTCAAGAGCATAAGGTCTGCCGGTCAGCAGATCGCAGAACGCTGCACCGGCATCATTCATACGGGAAAAACTGAATCTGACCTGCGACTTTTCGTGGCAATTCAAATTGATAAGTGCCAGAACTTCTTCGCCATTACCGCATCTGCGGATTGCCAGCGCCTCATCGCCGGAAAGATTCTGCAAGGTAAATTCTGCTCCTCCGTAAAATGCCGGATGCAGACGCATAACAGCGTGCAGGCGCTGCAGAAAAGTTACCATATTTTCCCCGGCACCCCAGTTAAGGGCGCTGTCGCGGTGGACATCAATTTTTTCTTGAGCAAACCACTCCACGCCGTTGGCAAAACCGAAAGCACCGCTTTCCGAAAGAAAACACATCAAAGCACAACGCATTGCAGCAAAAGTGTGTGACACAGATGCCAGTCGGTTATTATCGTGCGTTTCAGCAAAATTTATCAGTGTACCGCAAAAATTGGATACATATTTTGCGTAATTTATATAATTTTCCACCTCGCTGCGGCTGTAATTCTGAAAAAGCTCGCTGTACGCCCAGTCCAAATTGCAGTCGCGCAACAGAACTTCCTGTTTTTCCGGCGGGCCGCCCAATCCTTCAAGCATAAAAACTGTATCCGGATATTCGCTGCGCACCTTGCTTTCAATATAGCGCCACGCCGATTCAGGCAGCATATACCCCGCATCACAACGGAACCCATCCACGCCCCGGCGGCACCAGTAGAGAAAGACCTCTGCCATATATTCAGTTACCTCTTTCTCTGAATAATCAAGTTTGCAGAGATCTTCCCAGACGATCCCCCACGCGCCGGGCGACTCTATGCGGCGGCTCCGGGCATCGCGCACAAACCATTCGGGGTGTTCGCTTTGCAGAACGCTTGCCCAACCGGTATGATTTACAGGTATATCAAGAAAAATCCGCCCTTGACGGGCGTGTACAGCATCAACCAGTTCGCAAAACTGCTCCAGCGGCGTGGCGCATTCATCAAATTCCGCCAGTGCGGGGTCCACCGCAAAGTAATCCAGCACCGCAAACGGACTGCCGAATCTGCCCATTCTGCCGTAAACTGTCGGCACCGGATGAATGGGCAGGAGCTGCAGAATACGGCAGCCGAGCCTGCCGAAAATAAAATCCAGCTTATCTTTGAGTTTGCGGAACGTTCCAGACCGGGGTATTACGGAATAGCCGGCATTGTCCAGTTTCTGCAAATCAGCATCATCATTGACCGAAAAACTTCTGCTGCAGTTTCTGCCGAACTGCCGGACAAATGCCGTGTAAACCAGATTGGCACCGATATTTTCAGCAGCCTCCACTTTGAGTTTGAGATTCTCTCCCTCCGGCCATAGGCAGATGCCGCTGCATTCATCGGGCGCAAAAAAGCCCTTGAGTTCAAAAATTCCATTTTCAGTTAAAAACAGTTCTGAAGCAAATTCATTGCAGGAAACCTGCTCCAGAGCTATATCGTGCCAGTCGCGCCCGGCGCGGCGCTGATTATGCTTGATTTCGTTGATTATCTCGCGCCGGCGGACCGCCGCCATACCCAGATTGGTACGCAAAAATGCCTTGCCCGCCGGAAACGCGGTATCCGATTTCAGAAAAAACCGTACGCGTTCCCCGGCGTAAAATATTCTGCGCTGACTCTGGATACCGAATTCAAGCATATTGTCTGTTCACACCGTCAATCGCGCCGTCCGCCGAGCAGACCGGAGCGGATCAAGTAATAAAGCAAAGTCAAAAGCGCACTTACCGCACTTGCCACATAAGTCATAAATGCCGCATTGAGCACCGAACCGGCAGAAGCCGCTTCAGCCCGCGAAACGATCCCGGAAGAAACCATCAACTCTTTGGCACGCGCACTGGCATTGTACTCCACAGGCAGCGTCACCAATGTAAACAGCACTGCCATAGAAAAGAGCGCTATACCCATCAGAATCAGAAACTGGCTCTGAAAAATAAATCCCAGCAGCAATATTATGTAAGAACCATTGCTGCCCAGATTTGCCGCCGGCACCAGCGCACTGCGCATTGCCAGCGGACCATAGCTGGTAGCGTGCTGAATGGCGTGCCCGGCTTCGTGACAGGCCACCCCGATCGCTGACAGGCTGTTGCTGCCGTAAACTTCATCCGAAAGCCGCAGTGTATGACTGGTCGGATCGTAGTGATCGGTAAGCATACCGTTGATATGTTCAATGCTTACATTGTATATACCGGCAGTTTCCAGCAGACGCTTTGCCGCCTGTGCACCGGTCATACCGCTGGAAGCGGCAATTTCAGAATATTTGCTGAAAGTCGTTTTGGTAAACAAACTTGCCAGTCCAGCCAGAATCAATCCCGGCAGCATAAAAACCAGATAAAGCGGATCAAAAAACATCTTTCACCTCATATCAGCTTACTTCATCAGGGATGAAATATTTTTTACAAAAGCCAGCGGGTCGGGCAGCGGACTGCCTTCGGTCAGCAACGCTTCGCCGTACAAAAGATCAGTGTACTGCGCGAGCGTTTCGGAGCTGCTGTCTTCTTCAGCAAGTTTGAGCATTTTTTCCACCACCGGGTGATTGGGGTTGAGTTCCAGAACGCGTTTACTTTCCGGCGCAGTCTGGTTCATTGCCTTGAGCAGCCGTTCCAGCTGGGGGCTGATACTGTTGCTTTCGCCCACCAGGCAGCAGGTGCTGTCGGTCAGGCGGCGGGTCAGGCGCACGGCAGAGAGTTTATCCTGCAGTTTATCAAAGATGTAGTCCAGCAGTTTCTGATACTTTTTGGTGGCCTCTTCCAGAGCCTTTTCTTCAGCATCGGGATCTTTTTCGATTTCCAGTTCACCTTTATTGGCACTCTTGAGGTACTTTTTGTCATATTGCATCATTGACTGCATAATAAATTCATCAACCGGATCGGTCATCAGCAATACATCAAAGCCTTTGCTTTTGAAAATTTCCAGCGCCGGGCTTGCCATTGCCAACTGACGGCTTTCGGCAATGATGTAATAGATATGCTCCTGTTCAGGAGGCATAGCGTTGATGTAATCTTTAAGCGTAAAAAGTTCCCCGGCGGCATTGTTCATTGTTTCATACATTACCAGATCTTTGATCTTTTCCTGATTGGCAGGATCAACGTGGATGCCTTCTTTAAGAACTTTGCCGAACTCTCTGAAAAACTTTTTATACTTATCCGGATCGCGTTCCAGCATTTTCTTGAGTTCATTAAGCACCTTGCTGGTAACCGCACGCTTGATATTGCCCAGCAGCGGATTTTCCTGCAGTATCTCGCGCGAAACATTCAGCGGCAGATCACTGGAGTCCACCACCCCGCGCAGAAAACGCAGATAGTCCGGCACCAGCTGTTCGCAATTGTCGGTAATAAATACGCGCTTGACATAGAGCTGAAGACCTTTTTTCTGCAGATCGGGCATAAAGAGGTTGAAAGGCATCTCTTCAGGTATATAGATAAGTGCCTTGAACTCGTTAGTACCTTCGGCATTGATATTTATGTGCGTAAGCGGGTTGCCGCCGTGGGCAAGATGCCCGAAAAACGCCTTGTGTTCTTCTTCTGTAACTTCCGCAGCATTACGCAGCCAGATCGCTTTCTGACTGTTGAGTGTGCGGTCCTCAATACTGGTGGTTTTATCTTCGTTGGTCTTGATAAAAGGCAGAATTATGGGGTACTCGATAAAATCAGAATATTTATGAATAATCTCCGAAATCTTCCAGTTTTCAAGGTAAATATCCTTGTTTTCCTTGATGTGCAAGGTTACAGTAGTACCGGTTTCGGCGCGGTCGCACTCTTCAATGGTATAGGATTCGGCACCGTCGGATTCCCAGCGGACAGCCGGAGCATCCTCTCCGGCACGGCGGGTTTCCACTGTAACTTTGTCAGCGACCATAAATGCCGCGTAAAAGCCCACGCCGAACTGACCAATCAATTCAGGAGCGCCTTCCGCACTGGTATTTTTCAAATTTTCCAGAAACGCTTTGGTGCCGGACTTGGCAATGGTACCGATATTTTCCCGGACTTCATCAGCAGTCATACCCACGCCATTATCGGTAATGCTCAAAGTGCGGTGTTCTTTATCAATGGCAAGGCGGATCTGCCAGTCGCGCAGCAGTTTTTCATCGGTAAGTGCGGCAAAACGCGCCTTGTCGATGGCGTCAGCAGCGTTGGCGACCAGTTCGCGCAGAAAAATATCCGGATTGCTGTAAAGTGAATGTATCACCAGATCCAGCAGTTGTTTAACCTCGGCTTTGAATTGCATAGTTTCAGCCATATAGACCTCCTGTATTTGATTTTTATATATTAAGACCTTTGATTTTCAAAAATGTCGGTGAGAAAAGATAACTCTTTTTTTGCATATTGCAAGCCCTTGCCGGTAAAATTTGATAAACTATCAGAAAATAAGTGGAAAATGATTCTTTTATCCACCTTTGCAGACTTGCAAAAAAATTACGCACAGTGTAAAGTATCAACAAGGCAAATCAAAGATCAATAACAGGTAATAGAATATGTGGTTTGAAAAAATAATCATCAAACGCAAACTCGCCAGTCCCAATGCGGCAATCCGGCTGCAGGCGGTTGATGCGTTGAACATAAATTCCGATCAGGCACTGCTGCTGCAGCTTGCGGCAGCTGATGCCGACAGCAGAGTCCGCGCCGCCGCCATCCGCCGCTGCGGCGAGCCGGAAAGATTGATAACACTGCGTTCGCAGGAACAAGATCCGCACCTGCAGATGCTTTTATCGGAACGGTTGGATCAGATTTACGCAGAACTTGCCCTGCAGGCGTGCGCCGAAGAACGGGACTGCGATGCTTTCAGCCGGATCGAAAACATCGATACGCTCATCAATGTGGCTTTGCGCAGCAATTCTCCGGCGCTGGTGCTTGCTGCCGCAGCAAGACTGGCGCCCACGCCCGAAGCGTGGCTGAAACTTGTTTCGCAGCTGACCGATGACCGTCTGGCGCTGGAACTTTATCAGCGCAATACGCCGGCACCTGATTCGGCGCTGGCTGTGCAGTTGTTCAACTCTGCCCGCAGCCGCGCCCTGCGTGAAGCGGTTGCTGCCGGACGCCGCCGCCAGCAAGCCGCTTTGGAAGCATATCAGAATGAACTGGCCCTGGTGGAAAATATCGAACGCATTGCCGAATCTGCAACCGATCAGGAGTTTGAACAGCTCTGCAATATCTACCGGACTCTGCCGCAGCACACTGAAGAGTTGAAAAAGCGTTTTATGGCATCGCGATACCGCTTTTTCCGCGCCCGGGAACAGCACCTTGCCAATCAGGAAGCGGAAAAACGGCAGTATCAGGCAGCTCGCGACCTCTTTATCCAACTGCAGACTCTGCAGAACAGCGGCAATTGGAAGCTGATAAAACAAATCATCGAAGCGTGGCACCGTGCCGGACTTGATAATGCCCCCGGCGCTGAAGAATTCCGCAATGACTTTACAGACCTAGCTTCCAAACTTACCGGGCAGATAGCCATTATTGAAGAAAAACACTCTGCGGCGCTTGCCCGCGCCGGTTCGATTCTGCAGGCGTATCAGACTATGCTTACAGAAACTCCGGTGCCGCCTTTGGAAAAACGCCGGGAGCTGCTGCAGAGTCTGGAACTGGCAGATGCTGATCTGCCGGATACATCTCTGGAAATAGCCGACATCCGCGAAAAAGTTTTGATTTGCGAGCGCGAATTGCGCCGCCGCGCACGGTTGGAAGCACAGGAACGCGATCTGGCGCGCTGGGAAAATTATACTTTGAAGTGCGATATATGTTCTGAACTGGAAAAACTTGCTTCCGAACCGGATGAAGCACTGTTTGAAGTGGCAAAGTCATTCCGCACTCTGCGTGAAAAGTGGAACAGCCTCGGCAATGTACCCAACGAAAAATTCGATGAATTACGCAACCGTTACCACAATATCTGCACAACTCTGCACGAGCGTCTGGAAGGTTTTTTTGCCTCCCGCGAAGAAGCCCGTCAGAAAAGTCTGCAGCTCAAACAAACCCTGTTGGCCGAAGCCGAAACACTTTCCGATTCCACTGACTGGAGTGCCACTTTTGCCCGTCTTAAAGAACTGCAGGAACGCTGGAAAAGCGCCGGATCTGCCGGCGGTGCTGCTGACCGGGAACTTTTTGAAAAATTTCACGCGGCGTGCGATGCGTTTTTTGTCCGCCGCAACGCCGTCTGGGAAGAACGCAAACGCTCCTTTATGGAGGCATCGCGCCGCAAAAAAGAACTTTGCGATGCGGCAGAGGCGTTGCGCAGCAAACCGTTCAACCAGGCTAAAAACGAAGTTGCTGAACTGCGCGAACGCTGGCGCAGTCTGCCCAGTGCCGGCAAAGATGACCGTCTGCTTTATATGCAGTTCAACCGCGCCATTGAAAATATTTTTGCAGCGCACCGCGAAGCCGGCGATGAGGCGCGCCGTCAGGCTGAAATCATCTGCACAAGTCTGGCAGAACTGCTCAAAGATGCCAAGTCCGGAGATATAACAGCCAAAGATATTGAACGCGGCGTTATGGAAAATCAGCAGCGCTGGGAAAATCTGGCTTTCCGCGGTGCCAACGATATAGCCAGACGGCGCGACAGCATTTTTGAAGAACTGCAAACTCTGCTCTGCGGTATGCATCATCAGGAGGCAATGCATAAACTGGAAAGTGCCGAACAGCTTGAAGCAGTAATCGATCCCGGCGAAGATAACGAAAAACTCCTCGATCATCTGGGCAGAAGACTCAAAGTCTGCGGCGAACTGGAAAACCGGTTGCGCGAATGCAGCATCATTTCCGGCGGCGGCGACCTTGCCGGCGAACTCCAGCAGGCGATAAACGGCAACTTCGGCGGCGAAGATTACCAGCTTACCATAGCTGAACTGGATGAATTCCTGCAGCGCTTTGTGGCGGTAGGTCAAGTGCCGCCCGATGCAAGGCAGGCGGTCTTTGACCGTTTCCGCACGCTCTACAACCGTGCCCTCACCGAACTTAAAGCCCGCGAAAACAAATCATCTGAAACTGCGGAGTAATTTATGGAACGCACCACCGTAATAATCTTGCGCAAAACCCCGTTTCGTGAAGCTGATATAATGGCAACCGCCGTCAGCCCGGACTGGGGAAAGCTGGAACTGGTCTGCTACGGTGCGCAAAGTGTTTCCGGCAAAAAATTTCCGGTTATGGATTGCTTCAACGAGTTGGAAATCGGTTTTGAACCTGCTGTTCAAGGGCCGTCCAAACTGCTGGATGCCGAACTGCTGACCTCGTTTGCGCCGGTGGCGGACAAGTTGGAAATATTCAAACTCTGCGGAAAAATCGGAACTTTTGTATTAAAAAATTCCGCCCCCGACCTGCCGATGGCGATCGTTTATGACACTCTGCGGCACGTGCTGGGCAACCTGGCAATAAACGCATCCGGCGGCAATGCTTTGTGGACTCCGGAGGCGTGCGGAGCGGTTATTAAGCTGGCGGTTTTGCAGGAAAACGGATTATTTCCGGATTTTGATGACCCGAAAATCGGCAATTTTTTTGACAATATAATCGAAGCCGGTCTGGAGGGTGCGCCACTGCCGCAGTGTGCGCCGGAATATTGGGGCAGATTGACACTCTATCTGAACACGCTTTTCCCTGCAGAGAGTAAATAACAGTGATTGCTTTACGCGTAATAATTGTGTTGTTTGCCGCAACTGCCGCGCTTTGCGGATGCCGCAGCAGTACATTTTACGCAGTTTCAGTTTCGGCAAAAAATGATGGCGGGATCTATCAGTTTGCCGCAGACGGAACTGTCAGAGATTTTCTTGCGCTCCCCACAGCCAATTATATTTGCCGCGATGCAGCTGGAAAATATTTTTATGTTTCTGTAAATTCAACATCCGGCAGAAAAAAATCTCCCGGCGGCACAGCAGTTCTGCAAAAAAATGATTCAAACCGCCTTGCATTGCTGCAGATCGTTCCGGCGGCAATCAAAACGCCCTGTCATCTGACGCTTTCACCAGACGGCAAATTTCTTTATACAGCTAATTATTCAAGCGGCGATATTGCCGAATTTGCGCTTGAAGATCACCTGCTGACAACGCCGCGACGCATTATTCCCCACTATGGCAAAAGCGTTCACCGGCGCCAGAAAAGCCCCCACCCGCACTTTGCGGCATTCGATCCGGCGGGCAGACAACTTTTTGTCTGTGATCTGGGCACTGACCGCATCTATATATACAATTACATACCGGGCAAGGGTTTACAGCTGCCGACCGCAGAAAAATGTATTCTTCCGCCGGGCTCCGGGCCGCGCCACTTATGTTTTGCGCCTGACAGCAAAAGTTTTTATGTTGCCAATGAACTCAACAGCACGGTAAGCGTTTTTGTCCGCACCAATGATAACAAATGGCTGCTGCGCCAGACACTTTCCACTCTGCTGCCGGGTAAAACTGCTGCCCAAAACTATCCTGGCGCCATCAAGATGAGCTCCTGCGGAAAATTTCTTTTTGTAACCAACCGCGGCGACAACAGCATTGCTGTATTCGGTGTTCAACCTGACGGCACCTGCCGCTTGAATACTCTGGCAGATTCCAACGGAGCATATCCCAGCGACCTGATATTGCTTGACAATGATCAGACTTTACTGGCAGTAAATCTGAAAAGCAATAATATAACGGTCTTTACTTTTGACAAAAAAAATGCGGTACTGCACAAGCTGGAAAAAACTTTTGCCGTACCGCAAGGTATTGCTTTAATGCCTTGAATCACACCCGTTTGGCGCCGGGCTGGAATTCTTCAAAGTATTTACGCAGATCTGCCGGCAGTTCCGGTATATCAAAAGGCATATTGCCATTGCGGCCGGATTTATGTCCCATCACCCCGGTCGCCACTGAATCACGCGCAGCAGCCGGATTGGCATTGGTGAATCTGCCGTTGGAAATAAACTCAAAAAAGTTTGCAATGATCGCCGGGTCACTGCCGCCGTGTGTTCCTGCCTGCGGCTTGAGTTTGTAAATGATATCCGGCGTTCCGCGCAGCCCGCGCCGTGTCCAGACGTGCACCTCACAATTATCGTGATCGCCGATATTTTCCACTCTGCCACGGGTTCCGATAAAGGTGTAATTGCGCTCGGCATCCGGGGAGTAATGGCACTGCATATAGGTTGCCTGGGCGCCGGATTCCAACTGCATAAGAATCATATTGTGGTCTTCTACATCCATTTCCGGAGAAAACCCGTCACATTCCAGCGGCGGATATTGTGCTTCATCCCACTTGGCACATCCCCGGGTTTCCGGTGAACGGCGCGGGCAGCGGTTGTAAACAGAAAGCATCCCCATACCCACTACCCGCCGGGTGCGGCTCTGCATAAGATAATGCATTACATCAATATCGTGTGCTCCTTTCTGCAGAAGCAGACCGCAGGTGTTTTTCTGTTCGGAGTGCCAGTCGCGGAAATAGGCATCACCACCGTAACCGACAAAGTGACGGCACCAGCCGCATTGAACTTCGCCGATCAAGCCGGAGTCGATCACCTCTTTCATTTTCAGCACTACCGGGAAATAACGCATATTATGCCCCACAAAAAGCCGGTTCCCGGTGGCGCGGGCGGTTTCAAGAATATGGTCGCAGCCTTCAATGGAGATCGCCAGCGGTTTTTCCAGATAGACAGCCTTGCCCGCTTTCAATGCCGCCACAGCGTGTTCTTCGTGCAGAAAATCAGGTGTCAGAATAAACACTGCACAAATATCTTTATTGGCAAGCACCTGCCGGTAGTCGTCGGTAAACTGCGCGTCAGGGTATTCATTGCGGTAACACTCAAAAGTTGCCGGATCCAGATCGCAAAATGCACCGATCGACCATTCGGGACTGAAATTTTTAATCAAACCGATCAGCGAAGAACGGCTGCCTACTCCTATAATACCGATTTTACGCATAAAAACTCCTGAAATAAAAATTTTATTGTTTTTTATGATCTGCCGGTACTGCCGAAACCGCCCTGTCCACGATCTGTAACAGTAAGTTCTTCAGCTTCAACAAGTTCAACTTCCGGCAATTCGGTTATCACCATCTGGGCGATCCGGTCGCCGCGTTTGACGGGAAACTCTTCCGGGCCGTGGTTGAACATAATCACCCCCACTTCGCCGCGGTATCCGGCATCGATGGTTCCGGGCGAATTGGTCAGCGTTATATTGTGCTTGAGCGCCAGACCGCTGCGGGGACGCACCTGTGCTTCATAATTCACCGGCAGTTCCAGAAAAACCCCCGTCGGCACCAGAGTGCTTTTACCCACCGGCACAACCATATCAACTCTGCTGTGCAGATCAAATGCGGCATCGTCACTGTGGGCTTTGGCGGGAATGAGATCGCGGCAATTTTCCGCCATCCGGATTTTCACTTTTATTTTCATATAAATACCCTGTTTTTTCTTGCAATGAAATGATTCCGGTGTTACTTTATCACTGCAAAAAAATATTGCAATAAAGTTATGGATTTTTTTTATGGATATAAGAATCGGATTGGGGTTTGATGTACACAAACTGGTGCCGGAGCGTAAACTTTTTCTCTGCGGTTTGGAGTTCGATCACCCGCTGGGGCTTCTGGGACACAGCGATGCCGATGCGGCGCTGCACGCAGTAACCGATGCCGTGCTGGGCGCGGTCAATGCCGGAGATATCGGTCAGTGGTTTCCGGACAGCGATCCGGCGTTCAAAGATGCCGACAGCCGGAAACTTCTGCAGTTTGTGATGCAGAGCAAGGCTCTGGAAGGCTGGCAGGTAGGCAATCTGGATATGGTAATCGTTGCCCAGCAGCCCAAGATCCTGCCGATGGTGCCGGCAATGAAAAAAAGTCTGGCAGAGTTGCTCAATTGCGATGAATCGCGCATTTCCATAAAAGGCAAAACCACAGAAGGTCTGGGATTTGCCGGACGCCAAGAGGGCATTGAAGTTCAGGCAGTGGTGTTGATGCAGAAATTTTAAAAAATCAACTTCTGGAGAATAATTTTATGAATATATCTATGTGGTCGTCGTTTTTCTATGAATACACACCGGAAGATGCAGTAAACGCTTTGATCGATTGCGGGTTCAGTTTTGCAGAACTTTCCAGCGAACACGCAGAAATGCTCCTGGAACGCGGCGATGCAGTGACCGGGGGAAAAAAGTTTGCCGATTATTGCAGAAAACATAATTTTTCCACTCCGCAGGGACATTTTGCTTTGACGGTGAATCTGGCGGCGGAAGACTCTGCGGAAGGTGCCGCAGTGGTGGAAAAGCTCAAAGTCTGGTGCGATCTTTTTGAAGCTGCCGGCGTGCGCTTCGGCGTACTGCACGGCTGCACCCTGCCGGGACAGTATTACAAACTGCCGACCGAACGGACCAGAGTCGTGGCAGAAAGAATCGGAGAACTGGTAGCCTATTGCCGGAGCAAAAATTACCAACTGACGATCTGTCTGGAAAATCTGATTGTAAATTACAACTGTCTGGATGATCTTGAAGAGCTTATTTCGCTTACTCCCGGCGGAGAAGATCTCGGCATCTGTCTGGATACCGGGCATTTGATGCTGGCGCAGAAAGGCGGGCACGGCGATTTTATCCGCCGCGCCGGAAACCGCTTGAAAGCATTGCACATAACTGATGTAGTCGGAGAAAATTGCGACCACATTCTGCCCTTTGTCGGCGGACAATGCAACTGGGACGAAATCATTGCTGCACTGCGCACAGTAAACTACAACGGACTTTTCAACTACGAAATACCGCGAACCAGTGTAAATGTGCCGATGGTGATCCGCAAACACCTCGGCGCCTACGCGCATACTCTGGCAACCGCAATGGCTGAAAACTGCGGCAAATAACTTTTTACCACCAGCGGTTCAGGATCCGGTCAACCACCGGAGCCAGTGCGTGAGCAATGCGGTAAGTGCCAAGATCGGTAGCGTGCGCACCGTCAACGGTACACTCTTCAAAGTCGGCGCCATAGAGCATCCTGCCGTCAAGGAAGTAGATGTTTTTATCGCCTTCAGCGCGAAACATATCCTGTACCTGCTGATGGATAAAAGTATATTCTCTGCGTTCCTTTGAGGCATATTCAGCATCAAACGGCTCAAATGCCTCGGTGGATTTGGGTTCCGTGGAAATTGCCAAAATCGGCGTTTCCGGGTGTTTACTGCGGAGTATTCTGATAAACGGTTCCAGAGTTTTCCGGAGCAGTTCCGGATGTGCATTATCGTCGTAATCAAGTATGTACATTGCCGGATCGGCGATTTCAGAGAGTTTTTCAGCCACAGCCGCTTCGCCTTTGCCGCTGCCGGAAAAGCCGAAGTTGAGTACCGGCCGTTTGATCAGACGGCTCAATATATTGCTGTAAAGCATCCCGGGGCGCGAAACACATCCGCCCTGGGTGATGCTGGTACCGTAAACTGCTACCGGACGGTCATCCGGCCACGGGGTCGGGGCTTCCAGCGCGGCTCCGGCAGTCAGACCGATTTCCACAAATTCAACGCTGCTGTAAAGCGGAAAATAGATCGTAAAATCACGCATTATCCGGTTGGGCGATTGATAAAGCACCACAGTGTATTCATCGTCCTTATCCAGCATAACGCTGCTCTTGGCAAAAACCTGGGTGAATTTCTGCCCCACATAAAGATCGAACCCGCGGCTGCCGACCAGCGCCATATGCGACATTCTGCCGTCTTTAACTGCGGCGTGAATCTTTATGCAGTCGGTATCGCTGCGGAACCGCAGATGCCCGCCTGCCGTACTCCACGAAAGCGAATCGACTCCCGGGCTGACCGGCTCCATATCCAGCGGCAGACGGCGGAACGCTTCGCCGGGTTTACGCCAGTAAAAGCCGGAAAGCGACATATTTACATTGTCCACGCTGTAAACATCCATTCCTTCCAGCGAACTTGTTTTCACTGCCAGATTCCGGTCAACTTTGGCTATATCAACGGCTTTGTTCATATTATTTCTGCTCCACTTGAGTTAAAAAACTGCTTTTGCGGTGCAATATACAGCCGCATTTTCTTATTTGCAAATATTTTCCCCGACTTGAATAAATCTTTTACTGTTGTATATTAAAAAAAAAGAGATTTTACATAAAATTCTGGAGATTTGATTATGCCGGAAATAGTTTTACCTTACGGCCGCGGCAGTATAAGCACTGTGCTCCCTGAAAAAAATCTGCTTGGCATTTACCACGCAGCACTGCCGCCAGCCGCCGCAGATGCCGTGCAGGAGGTTGAGTCAGCACTGGATGCACCCATCGATTCAGCAACTCTGGAAGAACTTGCAGCAGGCCAACGCAATGCCGTTATTATTGCCAGCGATCACACCCGCCCGGTTCCAAGTAAAGTATTGATGCCGGCACTGCTCCGGCGTCTGCGGAAATCCAATCCTTCGATCGATATAACCATTCTGATTGCCACCGGCTGCCACCGGCGCACCACGCGTGACGAGCTGATCGGCAAATTCGGCAGCACGATCGTTGAAAATGAAAAAATAGTCATACACGATTCTGCCGATGAAAATATGCTTGTATCGCTGGGCAAGCTTCCTTCCGGCGGCGAACTGAAACTCAACAAACTTGCAGTGGAGACCGATTTACTGCTTGCCGAAGGTTTTATTGAACCGCACTTTTTTGCCGGATTTTCCGGCGGCAGAAAATCCGTTCTGCCCGGCATTGCCGCACGCGAAACGGTTATGGCAAACCACTGTGCAGAATTCATCAACAGTGAATTTGCCCGTACCGGCAATCTTGAAAACAATCCCATCCACCAAGATATGCTTTATGCTGCAAAAAAGGCAAATCTGGCATTTATCCTCAACGTGGTGATCGATGGCAGCAAATCCATTGTCCGCGCCTTTGCCGGCAATCCGGAAAGCGCCCACCTTTGCGGCTGCAATTACCTTGCCGGTCAGTGCCGTGTCAGAGTTCCGCAGGCGGATATTGTGATAACCGGCAACGGCGGCTACCCGATGGATCAGAATATTTATCAGAGTGTAAAAAGTATGGCTGCCGGCGAAGCTGTCTGCAGACCCGGCGGCGTACTCATAATTGCCGCCAGTTGTTCCGATGGTCACGGCGGCGAAGCATTTTATCAAACCTTGAGCAAGATGCGTTCACCGGCAGAACTGCTGGAAAATATCTCCAAGGTACCGCGCAATCAAACCGAACCTGACCAGTGGCAGTATCAGATATTCGCCAGAATACTGCAAAAACATCGCGTCATTATTGTCAGCAGAGACTGCAGCAGTGAATTGATCAAAGCTATGCACCTCGACGCAGCTGACTCACTGGAAAACGCCCTCGAAAAAGCATATGCAATAACCAACAGAGATGCCGCGGTTGCCGTGATTCCAGACGGTGTATCAGTGATAGCGGAAAAGGCTGACTTCTGAAACAATACTGTGTTGCAACCTACAGTTGCAGCAACAGCTTTTCACTCATTGCCTACGCAGAAATCGTAGTCGGTACGCAACAGGTCATCAAAGTATTCGATCGTTTTCTGCAGTCCGACTGCCAGCGGTGTAGTCGGCTCCCAATCCAGCAGTTTCTTTGCCAGAAAAATATCCGGCTTGCGCTGTTTGGGGTCATCGGATGGCAGATCGCAGAATATAAGTTTTGACTTTGAATTTGTCAGTTTTATGGTCAATTCTGCCAATTCGCGGATGGTGAATTCCTGCGGCATACCCAAATTCACCGGCCCGGTGACTTCGTGCGGGGTCGCCATCATTTTTACCATACCGTCCAACAGGTCATCGCGATAGCAGAAACTGCGGGTCTGACTGCCGTCACCATAAAGCGTAATATCTTTATTCTGCAGAGCCTGCAGAATAAAATTGCTGACTACCCGACCGTCGCGCGGGTGCATATTCGGACCGTAAGTATTGAAGATGCGGATGATTTTTATCGGCAGATCGCACTGCATACGGTAGCAGTTGAAAAGCGTTTCCGCACAGCGTTTGCCTTCATCATAACAGGAACGCACCCCGATGGGATTTACATTACCCCAGTAAGATTCAACCTGCGGATGCACGGCAGGATCGCCGTAAACCTCGCTGGTGGAGCTCTGAAGGATCTTCACATTCAAACGTTTTGCCAGTCCAAGCATATTGATTGCACCGTGCACACAGGTTTTGACCGTCTGCACCGGGTCGCGCTGGTAATGCACCGGCGATGCCGGGCAGGCAAGATTGTAGATTTCATCGCACTCTATGTACAATGGGAATGTTACATCGTGCCGGATGACTTCAAATTTGGGGTTATCCAGCATTTTATAAATATTGCGTTTGCTGCCGGTAAAAAAATTATCCACGCAAATAACTTCGTTGCCCGCAGCCAGTAATTTTTCGCAAAGTGCGCTGCCGAGAAAACCGCCGCCGCCAGTAACAAGAATCCGTTTCATAATCTGAATCTTTCCTGAATAGAATAATATTTAACTGTACTTCTTTAAGATAGCATAAAACTTCTGCTTGTCAAATCAGCGGACGGCGGTTTTTGTTATTTCAGGCAAGAACCGGATTTTTCACCAGCGCGTCAACGGTAAAAAAGAGCTGCATCGTCTGCTCGGAACCATCGGCGAAAATCGCCACCGAAAATTCGCATTCTGCCGTCCCGTGCCGTCTGGGTTCCAATTCCAGATAACTGTCGGCAAGCACCTGCTGCAGATCATCTGAATCAAGAACAAGTTTTTCTATTTTCAATATCTGAAAATTCATTTCATCTTCATACAGACTCAAATTTTCTTCGATCACCGCCAGCACCCGGTCGCGACTGGTCAGCAATGCCTGCGCTTTGCCGAAACGCTCCGGCGCGATCACCCGTTCCGGTTCGCCGTCGCGGTTGCAGAAACGGAACTCCAGATCGCACTCCAGATTCCGGGTCAGCATCAGAGTTTTGCGTTCCGCCTTTGCCGTGTGATTGCAAAAGCCGATAACTTCGCCATTGTGGTAAATTACATCAATTCTGCTCAACATAAAAAACTCCTTTTTTTTTGAGATTATCTCTAAAAGGAGTTTTTTGTCAATATTCAAGTAAGTTTTTTGCGGAAAATCATTGTTTCCAGCTGCATATTTTCAAGTCCCGGGTCGGCAATCTGCCGATGCAGAAGTTCAAATCCGTGTTCAAGATAATATTGGTAATTGCAAGTGTTATCGCTCCACAATATCATTGAATCGTAATTGCGCTGCCGCAGCCGCCGGATAAATTCCGCCATAAGCAATTTTCCGCAGCCGGGACGGATGCCGGCAAAAAGCAGCAGTTGTACATCACCGGAACGGGTATAAAGTTTTTCCCAATGGCGGTTGCCGTCGAGATATTTCCGGTAATCGGTCAGATATTTCAAAACTGCCGGCGGCAAATCCTCCGGCAGCGGCGGCGGAACAAATTCTTCTGCTGACGCCAGCAGCAATGCCTGAAGTCTGCCATCGCAAGTCACCGCCAGATTGAATGGTGAAGCATCATTAAAGTAGTAACGGGCCAGATAATCGTAAACGATTTTTTTTGTCTCCGGCAGCATATCGGGTACTTCTCCGCCCCAAAGCTGTAAGGCAATATTGCCGGCTGCCGGCAAATCCTGCTCTGTAAAATCACGCAAAATAAGCATAATTACAAATTGCGGTCGCCGCGCATTGCGCGCCGTGCATCCATATCATCCTGACGGGTACGCAAAGTTTCCCGTTTATCTTCGTGGGTTTTCCCTTTGCAGAGTGCAACTGCCACTTTGATCAAACCGTGTTTGAGATACATTTTAAGCGGCACGATCGTACAGCCCTTTTCCTTGACCTGGATCGAAAATTTAAGCAGTTCCTTGCGGTGCAGCAAAAGTCTTCTGCGCCGACGGGTATCGTGATTGAAACGGTTGCCGTGATCGTATCCGGCAATGTGGGCATTGACCAGGAATGCACTGCCCTGCACAATGTCAATGTACGCTTCGCTCAATGTTGCCGTATGAGCACGGCAGCTTTTGACCTCGGTGCCGGTAAGTTGAATGCCCGCTTCAAGCTGTTCAAGCACAATATAATCGTGCAGAGCTTTGCGGTTGTTGGACAACACACCGTCACCGTGGTCTGAAGTTTTTTTCTTACCGTTTGCCATTGTTACATTTTACCTAAAAATGCCCCGGCTGTCTTGCGGAATTTTTCAGCCTGCGGATAATTTTTTTCAGTGAGGCGTTTCTGTAACTCTTCGAGTATTTTTCTGCTTTCCTGATCGAGAGAAACCGGAGTTTCCACCTGAAGTTTGACGTGCAGATCGCCACGGGCTCCGCCGCGCAGCGCCACCATACCCTTGCCTTTTATCCGCAGAACAGTTCCGCTCTGCGTACCGGCTTCCACCTTCATACGGGTCATACCGGAAACTGTCGGCACTTCAACCACGCCGCCCAGCATTGCAGTGACCGGATCGATGGGTAATTCGCAATACAGATCAACTCCGTCGCGCTCAAAGACTTTGCTTTCACGCACGTGGATGACCACATACAGATCTCCGGCGGGGCCGCCGCGCAGCCCGCCTTCGCCCTCGCCGGTGACTCGCAGACGGTCGCCGCTGTCCACCCCCGGGGGAATCCGCACCGGGATCTTCTTTTCAGTCTGCTGACGCCCGGTACCGCGGCAGCTGCTGCACGGTTTTTCGATAACCTGACCGGTACCGCGACAGTTGGGACAGGTCTGCTGCATAGCAAAAAAACCCTGCGAAACTGTCACCTGACCGCTTCCGCCGCAGCGTGAACAGCTCTTTTTGCTTGTTCCGGGCGCACAGCCGCTGCCGGAACAGGCACTGCAGTCGCACGACTTGGAAACGGTTATTTCGCGCGTGGCACCAAAAACCGCATCTTCAAAAGCTATTTCCACATCACAACGCAGATCGTTGCCCTTGGCAGGAGCATTGGGGTCGCGCCGCCGGCGTCCGCCGCCGAACAGATCGTCAAAACTGAATCCGCCACCGCCGCCATTGCCGCCGAAAAACTGGCTGAATATATCCATCGGGTCGCGGAATCCGCCGCCGCCATTGCCGCCGAAACCGCCGAATCCCTGTCCGCCGGTGGAGGTAAATGCCTCGTGCCCGAGCTGGTCGTAGCGCTGGCGTTTATTGGCATCGCTCAAAACCTCGTACGCGTTGGAGATTTCCTTAAATTTTTCTTCCGCTGCCGTATCCCCCGGATTACGGTCGGGGTGATATTTAATTGCCAGTTTGCGGTATGCTTTTTTTATTTCATCGGCGGTGGCATTTTTTGCCACGCCAAGAATTTCATAATAATCTTTGCTCATTACAACAACTCCTTACTGTTCCTTTTTTTCTTCTTCCGGAACAGTTTCTTCCGCCGGCGCCGCCTTGCCGCTGGAAACGATCACCCGTGCCGGACGCAGCAGACGGTCGCCCATTTTATAGCCGCAGCTCCACTGCTTGATAATGACGCCTTCCGCAGCATCTTCAGAATTTTCATACGCCACAGCATCGTGCCACAACGGATCGAATGTGCTGCCCACGGCATCGAACTTCTGCACACCCAATTCATCAATAGTTTTGCCGTACTGGGCAAGAATCATTTCCAGACCTTGTTTGAGAGCGGCAACATTATCGCTTTTTTCGGCGGCTTTCATTGCCATATCAAAGAGGTCGAATACCTGCAGAAAGGGAGTAATGGTCTCCACCAGACCGAGCCGGCGCGCATCACTTACTTCGCGCGACATACGTTTGCGGTAATTCTGAAAATCAGCCTCTTTACGCAGCAGCTGATCCTTCAATTCAGCAACCTGTGCCTCCAGCACGGCTTCCGGAGAGAGTGCAACTTTTTCTTCTGCATTTTCGGCTGCGGCAGTTTCATTTTCAACTTCCGGAGCATCTGTCCAACTTTCATTTGCCGCGGCTTTTTCTTCAGCGGCAGTTTCAGCTGCGGCAGTTTCGGCAGCAGCTTCAGAGGCTTTGGCTTTTTCTTCCTTGCTCATCAATCAATTCTCCATAAATATTATATTTTTTTTATAACTCAAAAAAATAGAACCCGGTTGTATTTCTGCAACCGGAGAACTGTGTACAGCAGAAATCTTCTGCTGTTTTATCACATAGCAAAACTGGGGCCCAGATAGACTTCCCGCGCTTCTTCGCTGTTGACAAGATAATCGCTGGAGCCTTCCAGCATAACCTCGCCGTGCACCATAAGATACGCCCGGTCAACCACCGAAAGCGTTTCACGCACATTGTGGTCGGTAATCAATATACCCATATTGCGCTGCTGCAGCTTTTTTATAATCTGCTGCACTTCATAAACCGCTTTGGGGTCCACACCGCTGAACGGTTCGTCCAGCATCAGAAACGACGGATTGGTCACCATTGCCCGCGTGATCTCCAGACGGCGGCGCTCCCCGCCGGAAAGGGTCATAGCCTTCTGCTTTGCCAAACGGGTAAGACTCAAGTCCTCCAGCAATTGTTCACAGCGGTCCTTGCGTTCCTGACGGCTGATGGCAAGCGTTTCCAATATAGCCATAATATTTTCTTCCACCGTAAGTTTGCGGAAGATCGACGGTTCCTGTGCCAGATACCCCATTCCCATACGCGAACGCTGATACATCGGCACGTGTGTTATATCGTGTTTGCGGAAACTCAACATCCCGCTGTCAGGCTTGACCAACCCCATTACCATATAAAAACTGGTCGTTTTACCGGCACCGTTGGGGCCCAGCAAACCAACTACTTCGCCGGCGTGCACGTTCAGGGAAACCCCTTTTACCACACAGCGGCCGCGGTAACTTTTCACCAGATTATCTGCCTGTATAAGCAATTCACCGTTTTCAACAGCGGCGGCATTATTTTCTGCACTGTCCATTTTTTTATCCCTGATTTTATATTACAAGTGGCAATATACACTTTTCTTGTTCAAAATTCCAATTTTTTCTGCAATTTTCTGCAACTTCAGAATCCGGAATCATTCATTTTTGTCAACGCGTCACCACTTTCAACGACAATATCTTCTGTATCCAGTTCCATAATTATCTTATCGCCGACCATTCCGCTGTCGGCGGTCAGCGCCTGCGGCCGTTTGGGCGGCTGGCAAGTCATTTCCACCCGGCGTTTTTTAACAGTGTAAACCGCCTGATCGCCGCGAACTTTCTGAACTTCACCGGAAGGCAGAGTGCGGCTGATATTGACCTTTTTATATGCGTTTACCTGCATAAGTTCGCGCCCCTCACCCACCGCCAACCGGTCAGGAAATTCATCCTGTGCCTTGAAACTTGCCATTGTGGGTATGACATCGGCGGTTTTGTGCGCAATTATGTTCAAATGCTCGCAATTCAATTTTACGGCAGTATCGCTGACCACCACATTATCATAGAAATCCGCCTGATCTTTGATCATATCCATTACGCCGCGTTCCGCATCCAGCGAAGTTGTACCGTCACCGGATTTGCCCAGCAGAGTATTGCCATTGGATTTTTTATCCGTATCGGGCTTGCTTTCGATATGCACTTTCTTTTCAGCAATGATCTTTTCCACTTCGGTTTTGCCGGGGGTGAGCTGTTCACCGAAGTACATATCCAGCACCCCGCTTTCCAGTATGCCGGCAGCATCTTCGGCGTGGACATTGCCTGTTGCCAGCGCGCGAACCGGTTTTTTATTCTGCTGAACATCCGCCGCATCGGCAGACTTTTTACCGGAAACATTGCCGGCATCTTTCAGGAAAATATCCAGTTTATCGCTGTCAAGTTTCATACCTCTGCCGCTGACCCGGACATTGCCGGTAAAGATCAATTGATTCTTCCCCATATTCAAATCAGAACTCTGCGAATCCACCGTCACCGGCGAAGCTGCATCCGGCTTTTTATCCTGCGCTCCGGTCAGATTGTTTTTCCCCACCGTCGCGCCCGAAAGCAATATATGGCTTGAACGCCTGACGACCGTCCGTTCCTGCTTGAGGTAATGGGTTATTTCGCCGCCTTTAATCAGATCGCCGCCGCGCTGAACAACAGGTTTCTGCTCCAGAACAATATGTTCATTTTCAGCAATATAGGTCATTCTTCCGGCATTGACCCGCTCTTTTATACTGCCGTTGTCGCGCCGTATCCGCACATTGCCGGATGCCACCGCCTTTTGGGGTCGCGAACCACCCGCGATCGAGCTGTTATTGTTTTTAGCACTGCCCGCCAGAGTAATTTCCACGCGGTCGGCAAGCAATTCAGCTTTTTCTGCCGGAGAAACAAGTCTGGCGTGTCCGATCAATCTGATCAGATTTTCGGGGTGGTTCCAATCGGCATAATCCGCATAAACCAGATCAAACTGCGCCGGCTTACCGGCAGAATCTCTGCCCTTGTTGCGGAACTTGAAGAAACATTTATCAAAAAAGCGGATTATCTTCTTATCGGGCATCATTACGATGCGTTCCGCTTCAGCAATATCGCTCCCGCGGGTCAGGCGGGGGCGCGAACCGGTCAGTTCCAATGTATCATCAGCCGCATTGTAAATCATCAGATCGGCATCGGCGTACTGTTCACCACCGGAAGTCTCTCCGGCATCAGGTTTCCGCACTGCGTGCACCTTGCCGATAAAGCGGGCGTTCTTCAGTTTCTTGCCGGTGCCGGAAACTGAACTGCTGCTTTTGCTGTCTTTATCTTTGCTGCCGGCAAAACCGAGTTCCAGTTTTTCGCAGGTTATGGTTCCGGCTTCATCAAAAATCCGCACATTGCCGACCAGAGTAACGGTATTGAGTTTGCTGTTTATATAGAGTTCATCGCAGTACGCCCGCGTGACTGTAACCTTTTTTTCTTTACTCTGCGAACTCTTTTTACTGCCGTCTGTACCCAGCGCCGCGATCGGCGAACTGCTCCCGCTATTGCGCAAAACGATTTCAACATTGCTGTTTACTTTGATCGTATTATTATTGAAATCTGCCGAAAAACCCACGCCGTTCAAATCCATACCCGGCGAACGCAGAAACACCTTGCCGGTGCCGTTGGCAGTGCGCTGTGCCTGATCAAAAACACCGCTTTCGCTGATTGCCATACCATCACTGTAAGCGCGTTTGCTCCAGAATTCAGTTACCACATCCAGCGGCGAATAGAGTGCATATATTTCACGGGAATTATCTGATTTGGCGATCATTTCCAATGCCACACCGTCGCGAATGGAATCGATCATCGGCCAGACAGTATCCATCAATTTGCCGCGCATAGTCATCGACTGGCTGCGCATATAATACTCCAGCTGATCGTTCTTATAGAACGGCATCCGCGCCATACCGGTGCGTACATTGCTGAACGCCTTCATATTGCGCGCAGCCGACACCGTATCCGCCACTGCTGCAAGCAATACTGCTGCCAACAGAATTTTCCCTGAAATTTTCATTAAAATTTATAATCCTCAAGTCCGTAACGGCTCATAACATCGCGCCATTTACCGTTTTGCATAAGCAAGTAATCAGTTACTTCGCGCACAGCTCCGCAACCGCCGTTGTGCTGTGTACGGAAATCCGCCGCCACATCCATATAGCAGGGGGCATCCGCCACCGTTGCCGCGATCCCCGCCAGGCGCATCACCGGCAGATCCACAGTATCATCGCCCATATAAAGACACTCTCCGGCCTGCAGCCCCTGTTCGGCAAGCAGTTCCTTGAACGCGCTCAACTTGTCTTTTTTATTTTCGTAAACAAAATCAAAACCCAGTTCAGCGGCGCGGCGGGCATTAGCGGCGCTCTGTCTGCCGGAAAGGATCCCTACCTTGATACCGGCACGCATTGCCAATTTTATCCCCTGACCGTCGCGCACGTGGAAATATTTGATCTCCTCCGGCGAACCGGTTCCGTAACCGATTCTGCCGTCAGTAAGAATGCCGTCCACATCCAGCACTATGGCACGGATCTTGCACCAACGCTCTTTTGCAATATTTTTCATACTCAATATTTCACTGCGGTTACCGGTTTACCAGATCAAAAATCATTTTCACCTCGGTAAGAACCTTTTCCGCCAGTTCAAAATCCAGTGAATTAGGTCCATCCGAAAATGCTTTAGAAGGATTGGGATGCACTTCGCAGAACAGCGCATCGATCCCGATTGCCGCCGCCGCCCGCGCCAGCGGCTGGATAAATTCGCGCTGACCGCCGGAAGCATTGCCAAGTCCGCCGGGCAGCTGCACAGAGTGCGTGGCATCAAACACAACCGGCACGCCGAAACTGCGCATTGTCGGGAAACTGCGCATATCAACCACCAGATTGTGATAACCGAAACTGCTGCCGCGCTCCGTAAGCATAACCTTGTCGTTACCAACAGCGCGCACTTTATCCACTGCGCCCTTCATATCTTCAGGCGCCATAAACTGGCCTTTTTTGATATTTATCACTTTGCCGGTACGGCCGGCAGCCTGCAGAAGATCGGTCTGACGGCAGAGAAATGCCGGGATCTGCAATATATCAGCTACCTGTGCGGCTTTTTCGACTTCCACAGTTTCGTGCACATCGGTCACCACCGGCACATTATAACGCTTTTTGACTTCGGCAAGAAATTCCAGACCTTTTTCCATACCGGGACCGCGAACCGAACCGGCTGCGGAACGGTTGGCTTTGTCATAAGAGGCTTTGAAAACATACCCGATATCCAGTTTGGCGCAGAGTTTGCTCAAAAAATCTGCCGTTTCCAGACACACTTCCTGACTTTCAGCCATACAGGGTCCGCCCAGCAAAACCAGTCTTTTATCGCCGATGATCACATTATCTGTAACTTTTACAATACTCATTTTCCACCTCAAAGATTCTTCATTTTTTCCATAAGTTTGGCTTCGGCACGCACCAGATCCTCCGGAGTATCCACACCGACGCTTTCCAGATTGGTTATCAATACCTGAATGGATATATCATTTTCCAGCGCCCGGAGCTGTTCAAGTTTTTCGCAATTTTCCAATTTACCCGCCGGCAATGATACAAAACGCTCCAGCACTTCACGCTTGTATGCGTAAATACCCCAGTGCAGATAGACGGGCATATCTTCCCCGCCGGTACGCAGAAACGGTATCATCGAACGGCTGAAATAGAGTGCTTTGCCCGAATTGCTCTTTACGAGTTTTACTTTATTCGGATTGTCCAACTCTTCTCGCGAGCCTTCCACGCCGACCGTAGCCATATCAGGACGATCAGCGGCGGTCATCCGGTCGATCAGTGCATTGATCGCTTCGGTCGGCAGCAGCGGTTCATCGCCCTGCACGTTGATAACGATATCCGCGTCGATTCCTTTGAGTGCCGCGGCAATGCGGTCACTGCCGGAGGGAAGTTCAGGGTCGGTCATAATTGCTTTGGCGCCGAAAGCGGCGCAGGCATCCACCACCCGCTGATCATCAGTGGCAATCAGACACATATCCGCCTTGCTGACCACCGCGCGCTCATAAACGTGCTGGATCATCGGCTTGCCGGCCAGCTGTGCCAGAACCTTGCCGGGAAAACGGGAACTGCCATATCGGGCAGGAATAACTACTGCTGTGCGGAGTTCAGACATAAATAAATCACCTCTTTTTTAATGTAAAATTGACCCGTACAACAATATATACGGATCAATCACTGTTTTTTATTTTTTTTTGCGCTTTTCTTTTATACCGCGCAATGAATCAAGATACTTTTTCTTATCCAATTCCACACTGCGGGAGTATGGTTTATTGGCTCCGATCACGCTCAAATGCGAATATTCCCGATTGAGTATATCCATAAACATCTGACATTGACCGGGCTCCATATCCTTGCCGTTTTTGTGCATATAAGCCGCCGCGCGATCCAGACTGCGGCAGATCAGCATTGCCTCGGCACCGGCCGGTTTGGGCAGTTTTTCCGACATACTCCGTGCTCTGCCGCGGGTAAGGTCAAACCGTTCGATCACCTCCAGCCTGGCAACCTGACGCGCCCACATACCATCGACTTTTACGTGCCACGGCAGCCAGGCTATCAGCACCAGTTCCGATGCTACTATCAGAAAAAAGAGCAAAAAAGCCAGCCCCATCATATAGTCCTTTTTGAACTTGACTGACTGGATCAACTTAACTTTCATCCTGATCAAAACTCCACTGCTTTATTACAATATCGCTGCCGACATCCAGTTGTTTGAAATGCTCTGCAAGAGCTTTGACCGGCAATCCGATAATATTTTCTATTTCGCCTTCAACAGAATCCACCAGCATATCGCCGTGATCCTGTATGCCGTATGCTCCGGCTTTATCCAACACCGGAACCAGTGCCAGATACTTTTCGACCGTTTCCGCATCCAATTTGCGGAATTTTACTTGCGATACTGACGCAAAATCATCTTTGACATTGCGTTCAATATTCCGCAACGCAACCGCGGTGACCACTTCGTGAGTTCTGTTGGAAAATTTCATCAGAAACTCCCGCGCCTCATTAGTATTGCGCGGTTTACCGTACACTTTATTATCCAGCACCACCACGGTATCTGCCCCCAGCACCCAATCTGCGGGGTTTTTCTGCGCCACAGCATCAGCCTTGGCGGCGGCATTCGCTGCGGCAATCTCCAATAGAGACATATCTGAAGCTTCTGCAATTTCTTCAACTGCAGAAGCCTCAACTGTAAACTCTTTTACCAATCCCGCCAGCAGCGCGCGCCGCCGCGGCGATTCAGACGCCAGGAGTAAACGTGTTTGATACGGGCGGCACATTTTTACTGCTGTCATCCTCATCGACATCTTTCACGGCAGGTATCTTTGCCAGATTGATCGCCACACTCTTGACTGAATCGATCCCGAAAGATTTGTTCAGCATTGCAAAAACCCGCTGTTTGAACGATCCGGCAACCGCATCAAAGGCATTGTCGCGTTCATCAAACAACACCGTTACATTCAAGCCGAGCTCCCGGCGGCGGTTGCGCGTCATTGCCACCTTGAGAATTTCCAATTCAGGAAATTCATATTCAAGCCGGCACACAGCAGTGAATATTGCGTTGCGGGAAATGAATATATTACCATCTTCCCGTTCCAATGTCACACCCGGTATTGCCGGTTTGCGGAAAATCAGTTTAAGAATCAGGCAAAGTACGAAAAGCAGAAAAAACACTGCGGCTGCCAACAGCAATGCGGTGTAAAAACCGCGTTCAAACTCCGTATCACCCGGCAAATTGACTGCCATTTTTTCCAACCAGTTGTAAAATTTTTCCATTTTCAATCACCTTTCAATATTCTGCCTGATCCTGCACTGACTTCAGCCCATAGTGGGCATACCTGCCATTGCGGCATTGCCGGCGCTGATTGCGGCGGCGGCAATATCGTCATCTTCACTTTCTTCGATCTCTTCATCCAGCTGCTGAACCACCACATCCACGGCGGCAACGGTCACACCGGCGGCGCTTTCCACCTGTTCAATGACCTGACGCTGGATCTCCACTGCTACAGAGGGGATCACAGTGCCGTACAGAATGTTGACTTTAACGATCAGCTTCAACTTATCGTCGCCATCTTTGATGATCTCAATGGCGCGGGAATGGCTGCCGACCATTCCGGCAAGGTTATCCATTATAACACTGCCGGCGAGACGGGAAACGCCTTCCACGCCCAGAACGGCGCGGCTGACCAGAGAGGCAAGCACATTGTCGTGGATCTTGATAACGCCCAATTCCGACGGAGTATCGCTGGTAACAGTACTGCGGACGGCGGCGGTGCTGTTGTTTGTCATTTCTGTGTTCTTCATAGTTAACCTCCTGTATCTGAAATTATTGTAATCTGCATAGACCATTATGTTACTGCCGCATAATGGTCTGTGCACTGCGGCTCCTGCAATTATCTGACTGCTTTGCTGCGGCTCTTGTGCGATGTTTTTGCTGCGGCAGTTTCATCCGCAGCTTCAGTTTTCGCCGCTTCGGGCTTTTCGCCTTCGCTCATAAACGCGCGTTCCACAAAACCGGTATCATATTTACCGGCAATGAATTCCTTGTCATTGACAATCTTCATAGAAAACGGGATCGTGGTCTTGACACCGTCAATAATGAACTCATCCAATGCGCGGCGGCAGCGGATGATTGCCTGCTCCCGGTCGGGCGCCTTGACAATCAGCTTGGCGATCATACTGTCGTAATATGGCGGGATCCGGTATCCGCTGTAAACGTGAGTATCCACCCGCACACCGATACCGCCGGCAGGCACCAGCAGTTTGACTTCGCCGGGGCACGGGGTAAAACGGGTTTCGGGATTTTCTGCATTGATACGGCACTCGATGACGTGACCGGTGAACTTGATATCCTTCTGGCGGACGCTCAAGTGCTCGCCGGCGGCGATCCGGATCTGTTCCTTTACAATATCAACTCCGGTAAGTTCTTCAGTTACCGGGTGTTCCACCTGAACACGCGTATTCATTTCCATAAAATAGAAATTGCTGTCGCCGGTCAGAAGAAATTCGATCGTACCGGCATTGGTATATCCGGCAGCCTTGGCGGCTTTGACCGCGGCATTGCCCATTTTTTCGCGCAGCTTGCTGTTGAGTGCCGGCGACGGGGATTCTTCGATCAGTTTCTGATTACGCCGCTGCACACTGCAGTCGCGTTCCCCGAGGTGCACCACATTGCCGTGATTATCCGCCAATATCTGAAACTCGATATGACGCGGATTGATGATGTATTTTTCCATATACAGCGAGCCGTCGCCGAAAGCCTTTTCCGCTTCGGTTTTAGCTGCGTGGAATCCCTGAATCAAACTGGCATCGTTATGCGCAATACGCATACCGCGGCCGCCGCCGCCGGCGGTGGCCTTGACGATCACGGGATAACCCAGTTTCTGCGCCATCTTGATTGCATCGGCTTCGGTAGCGATCAAACCTTCGCTGCCCGGAGTCACCGGCACCCCGGCTTTTTTCATCGTATCGCGGGCAACAGCTTTATCGCCCAGCGCACGCATAGCTTCCGGAGTCGGTCCGATAAAGGTTATATTGTGCTTACGGCACGCTTCAGCAAAGTAAGCATTTTCTGCCAGAAAGCCGTAGCCGGGGTGGATGGCATCCACATCGCAGATCGACGCCACGCTCAATATGCGGTCGATCAGAAGATAACTTGCCGACGCCTGTGCCGGCCCGATACAAACCGCTTCATCTGCTTCACGCACCGGCAGACTGTCCGCATCAGCAATCGAATAAACTGCCACCGTTTTGATGCCGAGTTCGCGGCACGCCCGTATTACACGCAGAGCGATTTCGCCGCGGTTGGCAATCAGAATCTTGTTAAAAAGAGCCATAGTTTTTCCCGGTTTTATGGTTTATTCGATCACAAACAACGGCTGACCGAATTCAACGGCACTGCCGTTTTCGACCAGAATATCGCGGATAACACCGGATTTTTCGGCCTTGATTTCGTTCATAACTTTCATTGCTTCAACAATGCACACCACTGTATCGGGTGTGACTTTATCGCCGACCTTGACAAACGGGGCGGCTTCCGGGCTGGGCGAACGGTAGAGTGTACCGACCAGCGGGGAATCAATAGTCACCCGCACCGCAGCGGGAGCGCTCTCCGCAGCAGGAGCCGCTGCCGGAGCCATCGCGGCAACCGGGGCTGCCGCCACGACCGGAGCTGTTACCACAGCACTGCAGCCGCGCTTGATTTCCAGAGTAACGCCTTCTGATTCAAACTTCAATTCTGACAGATCATTAGCCGCAACGATTTCTGCGATTGCTTTGATGTCATCAATTTTCATTTTTTCACCCAACTTTCGTTAATTTTAACTGTATTCTAACAAATTATATCAAACAAAATTTATGCTGTTATTTTTTTTATCAGCGCGTGCAGCGCCCATTCGTAGCCGTCAGTGCCCAATCCGGCAATCATTCCAATACAGGCGGGAGCGGTCAGGCTTTCGTGCCGGAATGATTCACGGCTGCTGATATTGCTTATATGCACTTCAACAGCTGGAACTTTGCTGCAGGCACGCAGTGCATCAGCAATTGCCACAGAAGTATGCGTGTAGGCGGCAGGATTTATAATAATACCATCCACCGGAGCATCTGCAAGTATGGCATTGAGCCGATCGACAATCACACCTTCGTGATTGCTCTGCAGAAACTCAAGTTCACAATCCGGATATCCGGCACCGGCTTTGCGCAGTTGTGCTTCCACATCTGCCAAAGTTGTATATCCGTAGATCTCCGGCTCCCGCACTCCCAGAAGTCCCAGATTGGGACCGTTTATCACCAGAATCTTCATAATTTCATTCCTTGATATATCGCCGCAGCCGGCTGCGGAACAGGCTGTCTGCCTTGTTTTTACGCGCCGCTACCCGGCTCTCCGGACACGATCATCCGGCAATATAATATACACTCTCAACGGCTATTTTGCCAATTTTTCACTGCTTTTATTCCGCCACCGGCAGTTTGGGCAGATTCAGCGCCGGCGGTTCCAGCAGCGGGTAAATCGTATTCGGATCGAACTTGGCATTTTCACTTTTTTCCGCCGCTGTTACCGTTTTTGCCGGTTCAGCAGCTGCCGGCTTGTTCCACGAACGCACCAGCAACACAGCAACAATGGTCAGGACTACCGCCATTACTGCAATTACAGCAAAACCCAATACGATCCGCTTGAGTTTGCGGGCATTGGCTTCAGCACCGCTGCTGTCCACATCCAGCGAATTGATTATATCATCGTTGCAGGCATATTCCAGCTGACTTTTGAGTTCAGAAACCATCTGGTCGGAAATACTCTCCGAAAGCTGATAATATCTTGTCAGACTGCGGATAAAACCAATCACATAGACCAGCGGCGGCAATGCAGAAAGATTTTCATTTTCCAAAGCTTCCAGATAACGCGGCTGGATCTTGGTGATCAGCTCAAGTTCCTGATAATTCACATTGCTGTATTCGCGCAATGTACGCAGTGCCGGACCGTAACTTTTGCCGGCAATAGCGGATTCAAGCGTATTTACCGGAGCCGGCTGGCTGTTTTCCTCCAGCGGCGGAGTACCGGCAGGACGGTTCTCCGGACAGCGGGAACGCAGGTACTGCATTTCATCGTTTACCGCATTATTTACAACCGGAGTTTCCGGCAGCGGCAATGTATTTTCCGGCAAATTTTCAGCATTTTCCAGAACCGTTCCGGAAGCCTGATTGCCGTTCAGAAAATCCAATTCCTGCTCTCTGGGATTATTTTCCATAATTTATCACCTTCGGCCTTGAACACTCACTTTTTTTACTGATTGATTATATCGTCAAAAACCAGTATATCCCGCTTGGCACCGCTGCCGGAAGGCGGGCCGACGATGCCCCGTTCTTCCATAAGATCGATCAATTCGGCGGCACGGTTGTAACCGATTTTCATCCGTCTCTGAATATAACTGGTGCTGGCTTTCTTTTCCAGCAAAACAATTTCCAACGCGCGCCGTACCAGATCATCATCACCCGGCTGCATATACTTGCTGACCATCGGGTCGATATCAAACCCGCCGTCAATAAAATTATCAGCATCTTCTTCGCTCCAATCCGCTCCGGAACCTTTTCCCCGCGAAGCATCATTATCTTCATCATCTTCTTCCGGAGCGGCGATAACCTGATCATCAAACTGCTGCGGAACCTGATTGGAGACAAATTTGACCACTTCTTTTATATCTTCATCAGCCACCAGCGATCCCTGAATACGATCGATTTCCGCACTGTTGGGCGCCAGCAGCAGCATATCACCCATACCCAGCAGCGATTCGGCACCTTTCTGATCAAGGATCACGCGGCTGTCCACTACCGACACCACGCGGAACGCTATACGCGTGGGCAGATTGCTTTTTATGGTACCGGTAATGACATCCCGGCTGGGGCGCTGGGTGGCAACCACGATATGCACCCCGGCGGCACGCCCTTTGGCGGCTATACGCGATATACTTGTTTCAATATCACTCTTGGCATCGGTGACCATCAGGTCGGCAAGCTCGTCAATGATTACTATCAAGACCGGCAGACGGTCGGGGATCGGCAGACCGTCATCATCCAGCATCGGAGTATCCGGCAGTTTGCGATTATTGAAGTCTTTGAGTTTTTTCACCCCGGTTTTTGCCAGCCACAGATAGCGTTTATCCATTTCAGTAGTGGCCCAGCGCAGCGCCAGCGGAACCTTTTTGGAGTCGTGGATCACCGGCGTGATCAAATGCGGCAGTGTCTGGTAATCTGCCATTTCCACAACTTTCGGGTCAACAAGGATCAGCTGCAGATCATCGGGACTGAACTTCATAAGCAAACTCATAATCAGCGAGTTCATACACACCGATTTACCGCTGCCGGTGGCACCGGCGATCAGCAGATGCGGCGCTTTTGCCAAATCCAGAACCATCGGTTTACCGGAAATATCCTTACCCAGCACAATAGGTATTTCCATACCGTTGCTCTGCCACGCATCCGACTCCATAACCGAGCGCATCATAATTGCTTCGGCATTGGTATTGGGCACTTCCACCCCCACAAGGTTGCTGCCGGGGATCGGGGCAAGAATACGCAGACTGCGCGCCTTGAGTTCCATAGCAATGTTGTTTTCGATTTCAGTAACTTTACTGACCTTTACGCTGGGTGCAAGTTTGATTTCGTAGCGGGTAACGCGCGGACCGGAAACATGCCCGACCACCTGACCGTTGACTTTGAAACTCTCCAGCGTATTCTGCAGAATGATCTTGTTATTGGCAATGACTTCGGGTTTTTCGCCGGAAATCTCCGCACCTTTACCCAGCATTGTCAGCAGCGGCAGCACATATTCGCGACTGCGCACTTTGCCGGCCTTATCTCCGGCTTCCACGATCGTGGGGCGCGCAAGTTCGCCGGTGGCACCAACAGGAGTGGGAGCTGTTGCGGCAGGAGTTTTTTCCTCAAACTGCTGAACAATCTCTTCAACAACCGGAGTTTCCGGCTTTTCCTCTACAGTTGGAACCGCACTGAAAAGGTCTTCAGCCGGACTTTTTTCCTCAAAAAGTTCCGGTGTTTCCGGTTCATTATCCAACATCGGCATTGCCGCCCCGGCAGCAGGCTTGTTTTCCGCCATACTTTCGCTTTTTTCCAACAGTTTGCGGGCGCGGTCAACAAACGATTCTTTTTCGGCTCCGGCGTGTTTTTCCACCTTGTATGCTCCGGTGGGCGCCTCACTCAACCGATCCGCCAGACTCACCAGCACCGAATGCCATTCGCTGCGGTAAAGCATCATCATCCCCGCCAGCAGCAGTGTTCCACCCAGCAGTGTACTGCCGACCGGTCCCAGAAAGAGCCGCAGCACTCCGGGAGCAATATCGGCACTGCCGGGTGCAGAAAGAATCTGTCCCACCACGCCGCCGGCAAGTGCATAATCGTCCATACCGCTGCGTCCCAGTCCCAATTTGCTGCAGGTAAGCGCAAACGCCGCCGGGTCGTATGCCAAAATCACGGCAGAACCCAGCACAGTAAGCAGCACCCCGGGCAGAAAAAGCCACGTCCGGCACAACTTCTGCGGCATAAAACTGCGGAATGCCGCCAGCAGCACGATTCCGCCCAACACGTACGCTGCCAATCCCAGATAAAGCAGCAGTGTGCAGGATATTCTTGCCCCGACATCGCCTATCCAGTTACCGACCACTCCGTTTACGCCGCCGGCAAGCACCGCAAAATCGCCGGAATCGTGCGAAACCAGCGCCAGAAAAAAGAGCACCGCCGCGAGCATATAAAAAAGATTACGCACCCGGAAACGGTTCATCTGTTCATTATCTTTTTGTTCAAATTCAGCCACAGTTGTTTTACCTTTGGTAAAAGAGAAATAAAATTACTGTGTAATATAGTCTTTACTGGCTGTAAATGCAAAACTATTCTGCAATTTTTTTTATAAATAAAAATGCGTAACAACGCAAAGTTGTGTGCGGCGGCGGAGAGTTCTGCCGCTTTCGCGGCGCGGAGTTGTGCGTGGCGGCAGTGGGAAATTTTGGGAGATTTTGGGAGATTTTGAGAGGCTTTGGGAAATTTTGGGAATCTTCTTTGCCGCTTTAAAACCGTGTCGCAACATCACACCGTATTGCTTACAGTAAAGGCGGCAATATTTCCTCCCAAACCTTCCCAATACTTCTCAATACTTCCCAAGCCGCCATCAACCGTATTGCCCGCGTATGCGGCAAAATAAAAAAAAGCACCGCAGTTTTTCAACCGCAGTGCCGGATTTGCAGCTTCAAGATTAATCAGCGTGCCGCCATTGAATAGTGCTGAGTTGGCATACCGAACGTCTTCTGGTTGCCGCTGTAATAAATCGGCTTTGCCTCAAAAACATTTCCCGCAACCGATACAGCGTGCACCAAACCGCTATGGCGGCTGCCGTCACCGATCTGCTGACGGTAATATTGCGCTCCGTAAAAACAGTTGGCACGGGAATTTGCAACTTCTATGCCGCCGGTATATCCGGCAGCATTATCAGCAATCATCCAGACATCTTCCAGACTTTTAGCGTAGTTGCCGGTATCAGTCATCAGCTTTTTAGCTAAACCTTCGCGGGTCTGATAGACTTCTTTGCCGGTACGGTAGAATGCACCGTTGAGCGAATAAGATGAGTTGCTGCTAAAGCCGTATTTACTGTTTCCTTCCGGAACATCATCTTTCATAGCCGGACAGAAACCGACATTACCGACATTTTTCAGGAAAAATTCCGAATCGTTAAACTTTGCCATAGTTGTTACATTTTTCGGTACCTCCACCCCCAGGTACGGCACCATAAGATTTCCCCAGAGAGCCTGCATACCTTCGTGGGCACGCTGACTCTGACTGCCGTAAAAACCGCTGTGCGGCGGTATGATCTGGTCGTTATGATCATCGGCATACTGGTTTGCCGCCAGCCCCAGTTGTTTGAGGTTGCCGCGGCAGTTTGCCCCCATTGCCGACTGGCGCGCCGCCGAAAGTGCCGGCAGCAGCATTGCCGCCAATATAGCGATAATGGCAATAACTACGAGGAGTTCTATCAGGGTGAAGACGGATGTCTTCACCCGCTTGCAAGCGGGATTTCTCATAACAAACCAACCTTTCTTTATAGATATTCACAAACAACTTACCCGTTGGTAAATATACAATAATTTTCACCATTTGTCAAGTCTCCGGAAGTTATTTTATTCAAATAAATTACAAATGCTGTTGAGCCTCCCCGGGAAACTCTGCCGCTTTCGCGGCGCAAAGTTGTGCGTTACGGCGCAAGGTTCTGCCGCTTTCGCGGCGCTGAATTGTGCGTTGCGGCGTGGGGTTCTGCCGCTTTCGCGGCGCAAAGTTGTGCGTGGCGGCGCAAGGTTCTGCCGCTTTCGCGGCGCGGAGTTGTGTGTGGCGGCGCAAGGTTCTGCCGCTTTCGCGGCGCGGAGTTGTGCGTGGCGGCGTAGAGTTCTGCCGCCTTCGCGGCGCGGAGTTGTGCGTGGCGGCGTAGAGTTCTGCCGCCTTCGCGGCGCTGAATTGTGCGTTGCGGCGTGGGAGATTTTGGGAGATTTTGAGAGGCTTTGGGAAATTTTGGGAGTCTTCTTTGCCGCTTTAAAACCGCGTCGCAACATCACACCGTATTGCTTACAGTAAAGGCGGCAATACTTTCTCCCAAATCCTCCCAATACTTCCCAATACTTCTCAATACATCCCAAGCCGCCATCACTCGTACC
>JAZNBV010000077.1:0-61532 GCA_045587205.1 Victivallaceae bacterium | reverse complement strand
GTCACCGGCAACATCATTGGTCTTGCTGGCAACGTCTTTGACCATCTGGGCGCCCATATTGGCATAGGCATCTTTGAGTTCGATTTCCTTGGCAACGGTCACACCGTCTTTGGTGACAGCGGGGGCACCGTATTTCTTGTCAATAACCACATTGCGGCCCTTGGGACCCAGAGTGACTTTCACTGCCTTGGCGAGCAGGGAAGCGCCTTCAAGCACACTGCGGCGTGCTTCATCAGAAAAAATAAGCTGTTTAGCCATAATATCAAATTCCTTTTTTACAGAGTTTTTTTCATTCAGCCGACAATGGCCAGGATGTCATCGGAGTTGACAACTTTGTATTCTTTGCCGTCAACTTTGACTTCGGTGCCGCCGTAACGGCTGGTCAGAACGATATCGCCGACTTTGACATCGAACGGGATCTTTTTGCCCTTGTCATCATTTTTGCCGGTACCCAGTGCAACCACGCGGAATTCCTGGGGCTTTTCCTTGGCGGTATCCGGAATAACGATTCCGCCTTTGATCTGTTCGGCTACTTCGCAGAGTTCCAGCAACACGCGGTCGCCCAACGGTTTGACATTGACTTTTGCCATATTGAACTTTCCTTTCATTATTTACAGTTCAAGTTTATGTTTAAGGCTTACTTATATAATATAGCACAGTATAGCTTCTCCTGCCAGTTTTTTTCTCAACAGGAGAAGCGGGTTTGTTTTATCAATCCACAACTTCGGCATCGACAACGTTGCCGTCATCTTTTTTGCCGCTGTTGTTTTCCGGCTGCGGTGCGGCTCCGGGATTGGCACCCGCGGCACCGGCGGCCTGCTGCTGCTTGTAGAGTTCTTCGCCCAGTTTCATAAGTTTCTGTTCAAAGGCATCGGTTGCAGCCTTGATTGCAGCAGTATCGCTGGACTTGAGCAATTCCTTGATCTTGGCAATATCTGCTTCCAGATCGCTCTTGAGCGCGGCATCGACCTTGTCGCCGAGTTCGTTAAGCTGCTTTTCGGCCTGATAGGTCATACTGTCGGCGCGGTTGCGGATTTCCACTGCTTCTTTGGCGGCCTTGTCTTCGGCTTCGTGCGCCTTGGCTTCGTTGACCATCCGTTCGATTTCATCATCCGAAAGACCGCTGGAGGCGGTAATGGTGATTGCCTGTTCCTTGCCGGTACCCAGGTCTTTGGCGGTAACGTGCAGAATGCCGTTGGCGTCGATATCAAAAGTTACTTCGATCTGCGGTACGCCGCGCGGAGCCGGGGCAATACCATCCAGACGGAAGTTGCCGATACGCTTGTTGTCTGCAACCATTTCGCGTTCGCCCTGGAAGACGTGGATATCGACCGAAGGCTGATTGTCTGCAGCGGTGCTGAAGATTTCGCTCTTGCGGTGCGGAATGGTGGTGTTGCGGTTGACCATCTTGGTCATCACGCCGCCCATTGTTTCAATACCCAGCGAAAGCGGGGTGACATCCAGCAGCACAACATCGTTGACTTCCTTGTTGAGCACACCGCCCTGGATCGCGGCGCCGCAGGCAACCACTTCGTCAGGGTTGACGCCCTTGTGCGGTTCTTTGCCGAAGATCGCCTGGGCAGTTTCCTGCACTTTGGGCATACGGGTCATACCGCCGACCATAATTACTTCTTTGATGCTGGATTTGCTTACGCCGGCATCTGCCAGACAGCGTTCGCAGGGAGCCTTGGTGCGGGTCAGCAGCGGATCAGCGAGTTTTTCCAGCTGGGCGCGGGTCAAAGTTACATTCATATGTACCGGACCATCGGCGTTCATTGAAATAAAGGGCAGATTGACATCGGTGCTCATAGAGCTGGAGAGCTCGCACTTGGCTTTTTCGGCTGCTTCCTTCAGACGCTGCAGAGCCTGGGTATCTTTTCGCAGATCCACAGAGTTTTCCTTCTGAAACTCACCGGCAAGGTAATCGATGATCGCTGCACCAAAGTCGTCGCGGCCGAGGTGGGTATCGCCATTGGTGGCATCCACTTCAAATACGCCGTCGCCGATTTCCAGAATCGAAATATCAAAGGTCCCGCCGCCGAGGTCATAGACTGCAACAGTTTCATCGCCGTCTTTTTCCAGACCATAAGCAAGTGCAGCAGCGGTCGGTTCGTTGACGATACGCAGCACTTCAAGACCTGCGATTTTACCTGCATCTTTGGTTGCCTGACGCTGGCTGTCGTTAAAGTAAGCCGGTACGGTGATGACCGCCTGCTTGACTTCTTCGCCCAGATATGCTTCCGCATCAGCCTTGAGCTTCTGCAGGATCATTGCCGAAATTTCCGGCGGGGAGTAGCTTTTGTCACCCACCTGGATGTGCGCGTCGCCATTGGCAGCTTTCACCAGCTCGTAAGGCACGCGCTTGGCGTCTTCTGCAACTTCATCGTATTTGCAGCCCATAAAGCGTTTGATCGAAAAGATCGTCTGCTTGGGGTTGGTGACCGCCTGACGCTTGGCGGTCTGTCCGACCAGGCGTTCGCCGGTTTTGGTAAATGCCACAATAGAGGGGGTGGTACGCATACCTTCTGCGTTGGGTATAACTTTGGCTTCGCCGTGATCAATTACCGCCATACAGCTGTTGGTGGTACCGAGGTCGATTCCGAGAACTTTGCTCATAATGTTTTCTCCTTGTTTGGATTGTTTTTTGTTTGATGAAAAATACTACACCATAACAATAAGCAATATGCGTGCCAATTTTGACAAAAAACATTCCCGCAAGTTCGTTTTGAGCTTGAAATGTAATAAAATAAGAAAAAATATTTTTTTAAAAGCGTGCCAATAAGCAAGTGTGACACAGTTTAAGTGTGACAATATGTCGCTTTTTGTGCCTTTTGCGACACAGTTGGCACAGTTGGCGCAGTTGGCACAGCAAGTTTACTCTTGTTTTTTGCGGTATTTTTCAAACCACGGATAATCTTGCAGCAAAGATTGCCAATAGCCGTCAGGAAAAACATCATCCGCAGGACATTTTTCTATAAGCATCGGCTGGCGTTTTAATACAATATACCACTCTGATTTGCCGAAACTGTGAAGCGGAGCTATATTTATAAAATCTTTGTTATGGGCGACTAAATCCGCCCAATCCAGAGGGGTAAAATCGTGCCAATGGCTGCAATATTGGGCTAAACGGGGCGAAAATTCTATTGCCCGCAACCATAAATGGCGGCATTCGGCTTCCATTTTCCGGCATTTATCCAAACAATTCTGTTCGGGAAGAGTTAAATTGCTTTCACTTTCCATTGTTTTCTCCTCTGCATAAAAAAAGCACATCCCGATAGATGTGCCAGCTCCGACGCTTACGACGGCGTACAAAAACAACACAAAACCGGAATGTGCTATGCCTTGTGCATAGACACACCGTCTTGTAAAGTTGTTTTTGTTTAACGTCAATATTTGAAGTCGTAATTCAGGAGCTGACGGTTTACAATTCAGTATGATAAATAATTTTTCAACGATTCAACTTTTTATTTTTCTTTTTACCTCGCTTACGCTTATGAAATCACATTCCAATATAATGTCTTGCGGCAGCTGTCGTTATATTATCCAATATAATGTATATAGTGCATACAGCGCCGTTCCCAGATACGGCCCGAAAGGAACCATTCCGTCGGCGGAAACTTTTTTGCGGAAGATTTTGGCAATTATATATCCGGCGATCGCCAGCACCGATGCCGTTGCCAGTACCTGCAGTAAGCCGTAAATTCCGCAAACAGCCCCGATAAATCCGGCATATTTGACATCTCCGGCGCCCAATGTCCGCTTTTTCATAAGTTTGCCGGTTATCCACGCAAATACTCCGAGTCCGATAACTCCGGCAAGCAATCCTTGCAGACTCCACAACAGCGAAGCAGCTTTGAAAGGCGCCCCGCCCAGAAACAGCCAGTTGTAAAGTGTTCCTGCAATCATCCCGAAATATGTAAGTTTATCCGGCAGTTTCCGGTACTCTATATCAATAAAAGCACACGGCACCGCCACCGAAAGTATAATCGTTAAGGCAATCAGATCTTGCAGCCGTCCCGAGTTCATATAAATCAATATTGCCGGGAAGGTAAACAGCAGCCCCACCAATAATTCCATAATTATATAACGCGGAGAAATCGGCTCTTTGCAGTCGCGGCATTTGCCTTGCAGAGCCAGAAAACCTATCACCGGTACATTGTCGAACCACCGGATCTTGTGATTGCATTTGGGACAATGACTCGGAACAATAACTACCGATTCGCCCAGCGGGATGCGCCAGATGCAGACATTGAGAAAACTGCCCAGACAACTGCCGAAAATGAACGCAAATGTTATGACCATTGCCAGCGGTGCAATTTCCGCAAGCGGCATACAGAGTATATCATATATGTTCATTTTCCATCATCCGTAATTGGGTTCAGCAGGTGATTTCCGGCAGGCCGGCAAATCCTTTTGCCAGATCTTCTTCTGTCGGCACATAGTCAGTCATCTGCCCGTTGTTGAACCGTTCATAAGCAAACATATCAAAGTAGCCGGTACCGGTCAGACCGATAACAATGACTTTTTCTTCGCCGGTTTCGCGGCACTTGATTGCTTCATCGATACCGGCGCGGATGGCGTGAGAGCTTTCCGGGGCGGGCAGAATACCTTCGCAGCGGGCAAAGAATTCAGCGGCTTCAAAGACTTCGGTCTGTTTTACGGTTCTGGCTTCCATCAATCCTTCATCATAAAGTTCGCTTAAAACCGGACTCATACCGTGATAGCGCAAGCCGCCGGCGTGGGTGGCTGCCGGCATAAAGCCGCTGCCGAGCGTGTACATTTTTGCCAGCGGGCAGACTTTGCCGGTATCGCAGTAGTCATAAACATATTTACCGCGGGTCAGACTGGGGCAGCTGGCGGGTTCCACGGCAATGAATCGGTAATCGGCTTCGCCGCGGAGTTTTTCGCCCATAAAAGGCGCGATCAAACCGCCGAGGTTGGAGCCGCCGCCGGCGCATCCGATAATGATATCGGGCTTGATATTATATTTGTCAAAGGCGGTTTTGGTTTCCAACCCGATGATACTCTGATGGAGCATCACCAGATTGAGTACCGAGCCGAGAACATAGCGGAATCCATCCTGTTTGAGCGCACTTTCCACTGCTTCAGAAATAGCGCATCCCAGACTGCCGCCGGTGCCGGGGAATTCGGCAAGGATCTTGCGACCGACTTCGGTGGTTTCCGACGGCGAGGGAGTGACACTGGCATCGTAAGTACGCATAACTTCGCGACGGAACGGTTTCTGCTCATAAGATACTTTGACCATATACACCTGGCACGCCATCTTGAAAAAACTGCACGCCATAGACAATGCCGTACCCCACTGACCGGCGCCGGTTTCGGTGGTTACGCCTTTCAAACCCTGCTCGTGAGCGTAGAACGCCTGCGCTATGGCGCTGTTGAGCTTGTGGCTGCCGGAGGTGTTGTTGCCTTCAAACTTGTAAAATATTTTAGCGGGAGTGTTGAGTTCTTTTTCCAGAAAAGATGCGTGCACCAGCGGAGCGGGGCGGTACATTTTGTAAAAATCGCGTACCGGTTTGGGTATGGGTATATATTGCGTGGTATTGTCCAATTCCTGTTTGGCAAGTTCTGTGCAGAATACTTTGCTCAACTCTTCCAGCGTCGCGGGCTGATGCGTTTCCGGATTCAGAAGCGGCGCCGGTTTTATGGGCATATCGGCACGCAGATTGTACCAGCTGTGCGGCAATTCATCTTCAGATAAATAGATCTTGTAGGGTATTTCAGAAAATTTGTCGGCCATAGTTTCACCTGTTAAATATATTTCATTTTCTCCGTGCCTTGGGCGGACGGGTAAATCTTGCTTTGTTGCTGTTCAAAAGTTTTATGCCGTTGGCAAAAAGTACATTGTTCAATGCCGCACGCCCGATATTCTGCACCAGATGTATGCGGCTGGCTTCGCTGCATTCCTGGCGGGCAGGGGACTGCATCTCCCTGATACTGCGGTCGGGCATAATATACCACAGCCCCCAGTCATCGGGAATCTCTTCCAGAGTAAGCAGATTCTCCGGCACTGCGATCACCAGATAATCAGCCACATCGGCTTTTGCCAGTTGTTCCATACGGGTGCCTTTGTACAAACTCTGCTGGAGAGAGGCTATCCGGCGGCAGAGTTTGTGATAATCTTTGTTGACACTGCGCGAATAATCATAACTGCGGAATTCATCAAAGAGTTCATCCTCCGCACGCAGATATGGTTCTTCCACGCGGATGACTTCTTCCATAGCCGTGCGCTGCTGCCGCAGTTCGATCAATTCGGCTAAAACCGCCTTCTGTCCTGCGCACTCCGGCAGACACTGGCTGCGGCGGGTATAGATGTCAACGGCGATGGTGCTTGCTATTTTATTGAGCCGTTTTTCGTAGCACGAATAATATCCGGCAACATCGGCTTTGAACTTTTTCATCCGGCAGGGTACCTGCAATGCCGCGCCGGAAACACCGGTCTGCGCAAGGTATGCAAGAACTGCCTGCAGATAAAATAACTTGTCCGGCTGATCCTTTGCCGCCGGAACCGGACTTGCCGCCGGAACCGGACTTGCCGCCGGTTCAGGGGTTTGGGTAATTTCCTGAACTTCAGGAGTTGCCGGTACTGCAGGCGCCGGAGGCGCGTCGAAGTCAAACAGAAGCTGATTGTCAGAATCGTTTTTCATAAGCATCGTTGCCCGGATAATCAGTTATTTTGCCAGTTTGTTGCCGCGCAACCACACCGCCGCCGCTGCAATAACAGTCAGTACAATTGCAATAACATACGCAATATTGAGTTTCATTCCCAGCCCGACCGGGCCGCCGTGATCCGGCGATATCCAAAGTATGTAGGTCAGTACAATAAAGAGCATAAATGCCCCGGGAATCAATGTTATCAAGCGCCAGAAACCTTTTTTTGCCAGATAAACCGTGCCTGCCAGCAGAGTGGTTACAGCCAGAACCTGATTGCCCCAGGAGAAATAGTTCCAGAGCAGATTGAATGTTTTGGCACTCTTGTTTGACCACCAGAGCAAGCCGGCAACAATCACCAGCATAGCAGCGCAGAGAATGACCCGGTTGCGGAGGGGTTTCTGGTCGATTCCGAGCATTTCCGCCAGCGCCATACGGGTGCTGCGCAAAGCTGTATCGCCGGAAGTTATAGCCAGCACCACCACACCTGCAATAGTGATATTGCCGGCAAAAGTTCCAAGAAAATATGTGGTTATGTGCCCCAGAACTTTGGCAGGAGCCTGTGCCATATAGTACGGAAACAGATTGTAGATAGCCAAACCGGCGCCCGCCCAGATCATACCGATAATGCCTTCAACGACCATCATACCGTAAAAGGTGCTGCGCGCCTGTTTTTCAGTAATCATTGTGCGTGCCACGATCGGTGACTGTGTGGCGTGGAATCCGGAAATGATCCCGCAGGCAATAGTCACAAACAGCATCGGCAGTATGGGCTGGTTTTTTTCGGCAGTGAATTTGCCAGCCTTGAAAAGCAGACCTTCTTCCAGCAGCGATGTATCCTGAAAACCTTTGCAGAGCAGGGCAATAAAAATCGCCAGAGTACTCAAAAGCAGCAGCCCGCCGAAGACGGGGTAAATATTGCCGATGATTTTATCCACCGGGAACATTGCCGCGGCAACATAGTAAACAGCAATGGCGACAACTGCCGACCAGAACCAGTCGCCTTCAAACATCCCGGAGATCAGGCTTGCCGGAATGTTGACAAAAACCGCCACCACCAGCAGCAGCAATATCACCATAAACCACGAAAAGAGCCGGTAATAAACATTGCCCAGATTGTGTTTTACCAGAGTTGTAAGGTTGGCTCCGTCGTTGCGCAGGGACATCATACCGGCAATCATATCGTGGGTGGCACCGGCGATCAGGTTGCCGATGGGCAGAATAATAAAGACAATCGAACCGAACTTGATCCCCAGAATAACCCCGATCACCGGGCCGATTCCGGCAATGTTCAAAAGCTGTATAAGCATATTTTTCCAGTGGGGCAGGGCTATAAAGTCCACTCCGTCAGGTGATTTTACGCAAGGAGTTTCCCGGTTGTCCGGACTTAAAACCTTTTCCACAAATTTTCCGTAGGTAAAGTACCCCGCTATCAGTATTGCAATACCGGCAAGAAAGAGTATCATTTTTTTTTCCTTTGTGTTTTGAATTATGCTGTTTTGCTTAAAATAAAAAATACTTATCAAGAAATATACCACTTTTTTGGTTTATTGCAAGCATAATCATTAATATAAAGCGCTGTAAAAACGATATTCCTGCAATTTTTTCCATTTTTTGATAACTGTGTTTGACAGAAAGTGCTTGAAAGTGTATATTAGAAAACACTTTTTCAGGAATAAAAACGGATGGGTATTATGGATAATTTTCTGCTGCCGGTGCTGGCATCTGCGCTGCTGCTGGGCTTTTACGATGCAACTAAAAAACGGGCAGTGCAGGGCAATCCGGTGGCGCCGACACTCTTTTACAGTAATCTTTGCGGCACGCTGTTTTTTGTTCTGGCTTTGCTGGTTTCCGGCAGGATGGCAGCTGCAGTGCAGTGCAGTTTTCAGCAATGGTGGCTGATTTTCTTCAAGGCGGTGCTGGTCGGTTCCAGCTGGGGTTGTATTTATTATGCTATGCGTGAACTGCCCATATCGATAGCGTCGCCTGTCCGGGCTTCGTCTCCCTTGGTCGTTTTTATAGGGGGATTGATTTTTTACGGCGAACTGCCCGGTTTGTTTCAGGCATTGGCAATGGTGCTTATTTTTGGCGGGTACCTGATCTTTGCTTTAGCCGGAAAACTGGAAAATATCAGCTTTGCCCGCCACAAGGGAGTTCACGCTCTGCTGGCAGGTACTCTGCTGGGGGCGGCATCGGCGCTTTATGATAAATATCTTTTGAATACGATCCATATACCAGGTAATGTGGTTCAGTTTTATTTTGCGGTGAATCTGGTTATTGTACTGGGATTCAATCTGATTTTCTGCCGGTGGTTTGCGCGCGGAGAAAAAAAGATATTTCACTGGCACTGGAGTGTGGCGGCTACGGGGATATTGCTGATAATGGCTGATTTCTGCTATTTTTATGCTGTGAGTCTGCCGGATATACATATATCACTGATTTCACTTATCCGCCGCAGCAACTGTATTGTCAGTTTTGCCATCGGAGCTCTCTGGTTCCGCGAAAAACATCTGGGAAAAAAGGCGATCGCCACTCTGCTCATACTTGCCGGGATAGTAATACTCTCTTTTGTTAAATAAAAATTGTAAAATGGCTGCTTTCTGCTGTTGCATTTTCAGGTAATGGTATTACATTACAATGTAATACATTTTTTACAGCAGAAAATCAATAATCAGGAAGAGTCTCTATGGAAAACAATCTCCGTCAGGCATCAGTCAACCGCGAAACACGCGAAACTCAAATCAAACTTACCTTTACCGTTGACGGCAGCGGTAAATCCAATATTCATACCGGGATCGGGTTTCTGGATCATATGCTGGAACTTTTTGCCAAACACGGTTTCTTTGATCTGGAAATCGAAGAAAAGGGCGATCTGCAAGTCGATTACCACCATTCAATGGAAGATCTCGGTCTGGCGCTGGGTACAGCCATAGCGCAGGCGCTGGGCGATAAAGCCGGTATCAGGCGCTACGGCAGCTGCCTGCTGCCGATGGATGAAGCGTTGGCGGAAGTTGCGCTTGACCTGTCCGGCAGACCGTATCTGGTGTACAATGCCGAAATGCCCGCCGCGCAGGTCGGCGATATAGATGTAAGACTTTTTCACGAATTTTTTCAGGCGCTTTGCGTAAAAGCCGGTTTGAATATGCATATCAGACTGCTTGCTGCCGGTGAAACACATCACGCATTGGAAGCGATTTTCAAGGCTTTTGCCAAAGCATTGGATATGGCGGTAAGTTTTGATCCGCGCGTAAAGGGTGTGCTTTCCACCAAAGGTGTGCTGGATTGAGGAGTGCTGAAGAATGTTGATCAACAGTTCAGTATTGCTGGCAAATGCGGGGGTATGGTATGCTTTTGCCCACTCTGATGCGATGGGTAAAGGCATTGTTTTTCTGCTTTTCATAAGCAGTATGGTGGCGTGGTTCATTATGATTGAAAAGTGGCTGGTGCTTTACCGGGCACAGAAACTTTCCGAACGCTTTGCGGTACATTTCAATAATCAGCACGGTATGAATTCTATGCTGCGCGACGGTATGGAAAATCCCTGTCCGGTGGCAAGAGTCTATATCAGCGGTATGGAACAGCTGCTGGAGTTTTACGGTCAGACTGCCGAAGAAGTACGCAGTAATGCGCCGATGCGCGAAGGGCACGGGCCGCGCAAACTTTCTCCGGCGCAGCTCGATGCGGTGCAGACCGCTATGGAACGCGAAATATCCAGCCAGATTTTCGTGATCGAAGAACGCATCGGTATGCTGGCCACAGCAGTGAGTCTGGCACCGTTTCTGGGATTGTTCGGTACGGTTTGGGGGGTTATGATTGCATTTTGCGGGGTCGCTTCAGCCGGCAGTGCCAACATCCAGGCATTGGCACCCGGTGTGGCAGGGGCACTGCTGACTACGGTGGCGGGGTTGGTAGTGGCGATCCCGTCGCTGGTCGGGTATAACTTTCTGACACAGATGATCCGCAAGATCACTGTTTCGATGGATAACTTCAGCGAATCATTTATGGCAAGACTCAAACTTGAACAGTTGGTGGCTAAAGAAGTGGCAAGCTGCGGTGCCGGCAATCCGGCATCGCAAGTTGGCGTAAATACATCTGCTGCCGCACCGCAAATGCGTCCTGCAAGCCAGATCCCTGCGAATGTGCCGCGTCCGCAGTATGCACAGAATCAGTACGCTCAAATGCCGCAGAGTCAGGCAGTAAATCCGGCAGCTCCGCAGGGGGATGGTGCTGCCGGTAATCAGATGACCGGCAATATGCAGAACAGCGCCGGCACCGGCAATGCTTATCAGAGCCGTTACACATATACGGCAAACAACGGTTACAATCCGGCTGCAGGCAATACTGTCAGTCAGCCGGCAGGCGGTACTGTTCCGCAGAGCGATCAGATGAGTTTTGAATCTATGGGCAGCAGCCCGGATGAGTCGATGAAGGGTTGAAGGTATGGCACGCAAAAAAATGCGCTCCCAGCTGGATGCTATCGACCAGATCAATATCACTCCGCTGCTGGATCTGACTTTTATGCTGCTGATCGTATTTATGATCACCACGCCGCTGATGGAAAACGGTATCGATGTAACGCCGCCGACAATGAATGCCGATAAAATTGATACCGAAAAAGTGGTACGCAATCTGACCATCACCCGTGACGGCATATTGACCTATGAAAAAACGCCCGTCACTCCGAAAGAGCTACTTGAAACACTTAAAACTCTTCAGCAGAATTCCCCCGATGCTGTTCTGCTGCTGCGGGCTGACGGTTCACGCAGTTACAGCGAAGTGATCGCCGTAATGAAAACGATTCGTGAATCCGGTTTCAAGAACGTTCAACTGGTGACTTTGAGCGACGGCAAAGAAAAGTGAATTGATTTATGAAAATTTTTACAGTTGACTATGCGCCTGAATTGGGTGAATACGGTTCCGGTGATATGTATTTACCGGACAACAGCAATGAAAAGACTCCGGTTGTGCTGATGATCCACGGCGGCGGATGGAGTTATCTGGATAAAACTTCCTGTACCGGGATAGCGCAGTTTATGTGCGAAAACGGTTACGCGGTTTACAGTATAAATTACCGGTTGGCAAAAAATGTGCCGTTTCCGGCGTGTGCGGCAGATTCATTGCGTGCTGCTGAATTTCTGTTGGCAGGGGCTGGATTGCCGGAAGGAACGGCGGATTTTTCGTGCCTGACCGTGGCGGGCGGCTCTGCCGGAGGGCATCTGGCGCTTTACACCGGTTTGAAACTGCCGCCGGAAAAGGTACGCAATATCATTGCCGTAAGTCCCATAGGTGATCCGCTGCCGGATTACCGGGTGCATCCGGAGCGTTATGATTGTTTGTTCGGGTGTGAAACTACGGAAAAACTGCTGCAGAAAATAGCTCCGCTGCAGTTTGTGAATGACTCTTCGCCGGAAATTTTCATATCGCACGCTTTTATTGATACAGCTGTACCGCAGGAAAGCAGTGCCAATTTTATAGATTCTGCAAAAAATAAAGGTGCAAAAATAACTCATTTCTTTTACGATGGAGCCGGTGACGGACACCGGATCTGGATCCCCGGCAGTGAACCGCACCGGTTACTGCCGGAAATTGAAGAAGCTATCCTGAAGTTCCTGAACAGAAAGTAAGAAATCTATGTGGAAACGCGTTACACTTGAAACTACCCTCAAGCCGTTCTGTTTTGATATGTCCGATGCCGGATTCCGCAAAAAAATTGCGGAGATTTTAAAGCAATGGGACCCCTTGTGGCTGAATAATGATGCCGTACCGCAAATAATGCTCTGGGTGGGCGACGGCAGCGAAATCCTTGAATACAGCGGCAACGATCAGGATATTATGGAGTATGCCCGCTATATCGGCGGTATGATGCCGATGGATAACGGCACTCATCCGGAAACTCTTGAGTCGCGCAGTATCCACCAGCACCCGCGGCTGTTCTGTGAAAATCATCCAGTCTGGCATTACAGCGACCTCAAACGGCTGATCCGTATTATGCGCCAGACAGCCCGGGAACTTTACGGCAGAGATATTGAGATCGGAACCACTTTTGATCCGGGACCGGAATTTGCCCGGTCGGAATTCAAATATGTGCGGCATCCGGAAATATTGAGTACTATGCACGGCGGCAAGATGTTTCTCTTTTGCTTTGCCCGGCTGCACAAAGATGATTACTGCTATGCGGCATATCCAAATGGAATTCCTGAAAATGAGAGTTTCGGAACTTTTTTCGGTAAACAAACACAAATTTTTCTTACAGAATACGGTTTGGATTTTATCTGGTTTTCCAACGGCGTCGGTTTTGGTGTTGATACCTGGGGAATGACCGGTTCGGTATTCAACGGCAAAGAGTTCTTTCCGCAGAATTGCCATATTACGGGCGGAAAGATCTTTGCTTTCTGGCAGGATTTCCGGCGCGAATGTCCCGATTTCCGGATCGAAACACGCGGAACTAATATGAGTAGTGGTATCGATCTGGCATCAGATGCCGTACCGTTGAAGGATATCTACAAAAGAGTACCCGGATTGATCCCGCCGCCCAATTCGCCCTGGGCGGCATTGAACAGTAATTTCGGCTTGGAAATGGCGGGTATGATGAGCCATACCGCTGAATTGCCGGAGTGCGGTTTTTTCCCTTACCGCTTTTACACACACGATCCGTGGTGGGATAATTCGCCGTGGCTCGACCGCTACAACCGCACGCCGCACGATATATATCTGGCAATGGCAGTCAGCCGGGTCAGTGAAGATGGTTCGGTGCAGAATGCTGAACAGCTTGAACTGCTCTCCATAGACAACAGTTACGGCGGAACTCCAGATCAGGTTCCGCAGGAGTGCATACCATTTTTACTGGATGCCGAGCGCACCGCTGCCGATCAGATGGGGGTTATGGTGTGGGTCTATCCGTTTGATGAAATACACGAAAGAGTGCTCAATGGCGGAGATCCCTCTCCGGTTTTTGCTATGGACAGCTTCATTGTGCAGGCAATCAACGAAGGTCTGCCGCTGAATACAGTGGTTTCCAGCCGGATATTCAATCAGTTGCCGCTGGAAAAGTTTTCCGGACGCATACTTGCTGCTCCCACATTGCTCAATGATGAAACATTGAAAAAACTGCTGGCTTTTGCCGGAACCGGCAATACGGTGCTTTTTTACGGAGCAATGGAAAACCCGCTGCTGCTGGATTATTTCGGCTTGGAAAAAGCCCTGCCGCTGACGGGGGAAATGCTTTTGAGCAATTGCGGAAAAGTCCGGGCAAATGCTCTTTATAACGGAGGAGCAATGGATCTGGTGCTGAAAAAATCCAGTTCCGGCAAGGTGCTTTACGAATATATCCAGGGCAGTGAAAAACGCATTGCCGCAGTTGAAAAAGATAATGCAATATATATTATGCCTTCAAGCAGTATAGAAAAATTTTCTGCCGGCGGCTCTCCGGAATATCTTGACAGGATGGAGTATTTCCGCGGTGAAAAACTTTTTACCCGTGTTCTGGAGCATACTCCCTGGTGTTTCCGTTACGAATCTCCCGCTGAACATCTGCCGCTGCCGGTGGTGGCTGTAAGGGTGCACAGCAACGCATTCTATTACTCGATTTACAGCTGCAATACCAATGTAAAAAATGTTTTCGCAGCTCCCGACGGCGCTCCGGTATTCCGTGGACGCGATCTGGAGCTGCGCAACGGTCAGGGTGTTTACGCCGCCGCCAAATTTGATGATATAGAAGCCAGGGTGTTTGTCAGAGGAGAGGATTCATTTATCAGTTGTGTGGAAATGCCGCCGCTCGGAGTGGGGATCAAACACCAGTGCCAGATACGGGGATTGAAAAATGCAGTGGTAACTTACCGCCCGCCGGTTGATGCGGAGTATTGTTTTGCATCAACAGAGCGCGCCAGTTCAATGTATCCGGTGAACAAGCTTATAGAATTGCGGTGCGAAATTGACTCGTTCGGGGTGAAATATATTGCTGAAAATATCAGCGGCACAATCCATTTCTGGAGCGGCAATCAGATAAAACAGTATTTTCCGGAAAAAATAAATCAGGTTATTGATAATCGCTGTTGTAATTAAGCGAAGGTTCTTCATCAAGGATCTGGTAGATAATATCCAGTTCAAAGCCGCGCATTGCCAGAAAACGGAACGCTTTTTCGCGGCGTTTTCGCCATTCCGGTACATTGTTCCAGCTGGCGAGTTTGCTTTTCAGAGCATCGCGGGCGGCAGACTCTTCGTTGCCGGCAATGGAGTTGAGCGCATTTTCAGCGGCTTCTCCGGTAAAACCGTGCTTGCGCAGTTCAAATGCTATCCGTCGGGCGCCGCGTCCGCGCGAACTCTGGCTGATGGCAAATTCCTCGGCCAGGGCGGCATCGTTGACCAGATTGTATTCGCGGCATCTGGCTATGACTTCTTCTATATCGTTTACCGGATAGTGCAGTTTATTGAGTTTTTCGCGTAATTTATTTTCACTGTACCACTTGACATCCAGCCAGCGCAGAGTCTGTTCCCAGGCGGAAACATCTTTCCCGGCGGAACGGGATTTTTTTTGCCGGTCAAATTGATTATTTTCTTGCATTTAACAACTCCTTGTGCTAATGTATCACCGGTTTCAGATAAAGGCAAATAATATGGCACAAGATTTATTGATAAACACGCTTCAGAGGGAGGCATTGAGGTATCTGCAGGATAATTTGAACAGCATTTACCATTATCACAATGCTGAACATACTCTCAATGTCTGCACAATGATTGCAGAGTTTTCAGAAAATTGCATATTGCCGGAAAATGAAATTGCGGCACTTAAGATCGCGGCAATATTCCACGATTTCGGTTATCTTGAAAGTGCTTTTGATAATGAGGGTCTGGCGCTGCCGTTTATGATGGAGTTCTGTAAAAAGTATGGTGTTGAAGAAAAAGTGTCGCACCGTGCCGGAGAACTGATAATGGAAACGGCCTTCCCATATCACCCGGTAAGTGCTGCCGGGGAACTTCTTTGCGATGCGGATATCGAATATATCGGAAGAGTATGCTTTTTTGAGAAAGCCGGACTTTTCAGACAGGAAATGTCAGCATTGAATCATATTTACAGCGATCAGCAGTGGTGGAAACTGGAACTTGATTTTTTGCAGAATAATCAGTTTTTCAGCACTGTCTGCCGGGAAAAGCGCTCCGCCGGAAGGCTGGCAAATATTGCCAAAGTCAAAGCTATCCTTGCGGCAATGAAACAGGAGTGATATATGAAAAAACGGATAATAAAAAGTTCCAGTAATTACGAAATAATCCGGGAGATCGCTTCCGGCGGAATGGGTTATGTATGCAAGGCGCGGTTGAGGGGGGTGGAAGGTTTTGAGAAAATCGTGGCGATCAAAACACTTTTGAGCCGTTACGCCAGAGATGATGAATTTGTCAAAAGATTTGTTTTTGAAGCCAAACTGGTGGCAAATCTGGTGCACGAAAATATAGTGCAGATCTATCACCTGGACCGCAACGGCAGTGAATACTTTTTTGTGCTTGAATTTGTGGATGGTATATCGCTTTATGACTTTATTGAGTTCCACAAAGCGATTGACCGCCGTCTGCCGCTGAATCTGGCGGTATTTATTGCATCGCGTGCGGCGCGTGCATTGGCATACGCTCACAGCCGGTGCGATGTTGACGGCAAGCCGTTGAACATTATTCATTGTGACATTTGTCCGCATAATATACTTATCAATAAAGAAGGTGTACCCAAGATCACCGATTTCGGTATAGCCAAAGCAGCTACGGTCAAGGATCAGGGTTTGATTTCAGGCAAACTGGCATTTATGTCGCCTGAACAGGTGCTGGCACCGGATAAACTTACTGCAGCAACAGATATTTACTCGTTGGGAGTGGTGCTGTTTTATATGCTTTCAAATCATTACAGCCGCGATGTTCACGCAGAACGGGAATTGCTGATCGATCAGATCCGCAGCAATTATGTGAATTGGTCGGTGCTGCCGGACGATCTGCCCGAAGCATTGCTGAAGATACTGCAGCGGATGCTGGCGGAAAAACCGTCAGATCGGTACGAAAGCTGTGCCGATCTGGCACGCAGTCTGGAGTATTACATATACAAAGACGGTTATGGTCCTACGATCGTTTCGCTGGCTGAATATATGCGCGATCTGATGCCGGGCAGATTTGCCGGAAAACATTCTGATGTAGCAAAAACCGAAGTGATGATCCGGTAAAAAAATAAATAATATTTGAAGGGAAAATTTTATATATGAAAAAAACATTTGATATAGCCGTTATCGGCGCCGGAACCGCCGGAGTTGTGGCGGCACTGCAAACGGCGCGGGCGGGCTTGAAAACACTTTTGATCGAAAAAAATGCCCAGCCGGGCGGCACAATGACTTCCGGCGGCATCGCTTTTCCCGGACTCTTTTATGCGTGGAAAAAGCAGATAATATCCGGTATCGGATGGGAACTGGTCAGCGAAGCTGCCGCTGAAAGCAAATTGCCGCTGCCGAAGTTTGAAGAACAAACCGGTATGACCCGCCACCCGCAATATCAGGTAAAACTCAATGCGCTTATTTATGCAGCGCTGTGTGATGAAAAACTCAAAAATGCCGGTGTGAAAACTCTTTATCACGCAATGCTTGCCGGAATTTGCTTGAATGACAATGGTTCTGAACTTGATATATGTACGCGTTCCGGCGTGCAGCATATCAGTGCCCGGCGGGTGATTGATTGTACCGGCGATGCATCAGTTGCGGAAATGGCTGGCTATGAAGTACTGCATCCATTTCCCTGTCAGCCGGCAACATACTCCTGTAAACTTTCCGGATATGATCCGGCGGTTCTGGATTGGGAGAGTTTGAAAGCCGCCGCCGATGAAGCTGTAAGCCGCGGCGAACTGCTTTATACCGATCTGGGGTGGAACCGGCAAGCCTTTACCGGGCATTTTCTGCGGGTATATGGCGACAACGGTAATCATATTCTGCCGGATGTTCCGCCGCACAGCGCAGAGGGACGCAGTGCTTTGGAAGAATCCGGACGTGCTGCCGTGCTGCGGGCGTGGCGTTTTCTGCGCAAACAGAAAGGTCTGGAAAATCTGCAGATAGATGTAAAAGCCTTTGAGTGCGGGGTGCGCGAAAGTTCCGTTATACGCGGCGAATACACGATCCGCGATCTGGATTATGTCAATGCCGTAAAGTTCCCCGATGCAGTATGCAATGCGTTTTATCCGGTTGACCTGCACGGCGATGACGGCGTTACTCCGGTGCGGCTTGCCGACGGAGCTGTGCCGCAGGTGCCTTTGCGGGCATTGATCCCGCAAGGCAGTTGTTTTATGCTCTCTGCCGGGCGCTGTATATCCAGTGAACGCAAAGCCAACAGTGCTTTGCGGGTGCAGGCAACTTGTATGGCAACCGCACAGGCCGCCGGAGCAGCGGCGGTAATATCTCTGCAGGACGCTGTTGCGGTCGGCAAAGTGGATATTGAAAAGGTACGCACACTGCTTTTGCGTCACAAAGCCATACTGCCCGCTATTTGAATTATGGATGAACGCCAGCGCGAACAACTCCTGAAACGCAAGATCATTCATATAGATATGGATGCATTTTTTGCTTCAGTTGAGCAACTTGACCACCCTGAATGGCGTGGTCTGCCGGTGATCGTAGGCGGCAGACCTGAAGAACGCGGTGTGGTCAGTACCGCCAGTTACGAAGCGCGCAAGTACGGTGTACACTCGGCAATGCCCGCCAAAACTGCCCGCCGGCTCTGCCCGGACGGAATTTTTGTGGAGGGCAATATGCGCCGTTACCGCGAAATATCGCACCGGATAAGAAAGATTTTTCACAGCGTTACCGATATAATAGAGCCGTTATCCATCGATGAAGCTTTTCTGGATGTAACAGAAAATAAACTTTCTGAACCTTCTGCAACGCGTCTGGCAATGCATATCCAAAGTGAAATACTTCAGCGCACCGGACTGACTGCCTCGGCGGGGGTGTCGTTCAACAAATTTCTTGCCAAGATCGCCAGCGACTGGCGCAAACCCGCCGGACTTACGGTAATAACTCCGGCACGCGCAGAGGAGTTTATTTTTCAGCTGCCGATCGAAAAATTTTACGGTGTGGGGCAGGCCACAGCCAGAGTTTTTCACAATATGAACATCAAAACCGGCAGAGAGCTGTATCAATTGCCGATGGAAACTCTCATCAACCGCTTCGGCAAAAACGGGATTTTTTATTACAATATCGTGCGCGGTATCGATTTGCGTCCCGTGGAAACCCATTCCCGCAAATCGCTGGGACGGGAGATTACTCTGGCGCAGGATCTGAACGACCGGCGGGCAGTACTGGAGCTGCTGCATCAATTGTCGGTCAAAGTTGCGTTATTGCTGGAGAGGGAACGGCTCTCCGGCAAAACTGTTACCCTGAAAGTGCGTTACAGCGATTTTTCCACTGTTACGCGCAGTATGACTCTGCCGCAGGCGGTGGCAAAAGCCGATGCATTGGAAAAAGTCGGTATGATGCTGCTGGAACGCACCGATGCCGGCGAGCGCAAGATCCGTCTGCTGGGCTTGAGTGTATCCGGTTTTCCGGATGGCAGCGGACAGCAATCTGTGCAAATGGAACTGCCTTTAGAGTGGAAATAATTTGAAAAAACACATTTCCTGCTGTATATTAATAGAATAAAATAATCCCAAGCAGGAGTGTGTTATGAATATTTTTGAAGCAATTATGCTGATCTGTTTCGGCGCCAGCTGGCCCGTATCCATCTGGAAAACCTACAAAGTGAAAAATCCGGCAGGCAAGAGCATCGGTTTTCTCTGGCTGGTGATCATCGGCTACGTTTCCGGTATCCTCAACAAAGTTCTGGGGACTATGGACTGGGTGTTGTGGCTCTATGTACTCAACACCGTAATGGTATTTACCGACTTTGTGCTGGTGGTTTATTACCGCAGACTCCGCAAGCTCGGCAAGTTGGTCTGATAATTTATCTGCCGCCTGTACTGCATACGGCGGCAGATAAAAAAAAGGTTGTTGCAAAATTTTTATTTGCAACAACCTTTTTTGTTGTTCAAAAACTGTTTCAGATCGAAGCGGCTGCCTTGGCAATTTCTTTGGCAATACTATCTTCTTTGATCTGATCGTAAATGATCCTGGTTGCCAGTTCAACCGAGGCAATAGCCACGCGGTATGATACCGGCAGACGGTTCAGACGATCGCTGTACTTTTCCGCAATCACCCCCGGCAGATGCTTGAGCACGACTTTATCATCAATTGCTGACAAATTTGCTGTGAAGTAGTCGGCGATCTGGACATTTTTGGCATTAATTGTGCCGCTCAATTCCTCTGTAAGGTCGGTCAGATACTTACCGGTTGCGTGGTGGGTGGCAAAGAGCCACTCTGCTTCGCCCTGCGCCAGTGCTTTGAGGTGCTGGAACAACTCCTTGATGATTACGGGCTTTTCCTGCTGAAACTCATCGGCTTCAAGCAGCAGTCCGGACATAATTTCGTAACTGGAAGTGATCACGCCGCATTTGTTCGCCGAAGCATCTTTAATAATCGGGATACCGGCATCCTGCAGTTTGATACGCGCTTCAGGAGTAATAAAGCTGTTGCCGCCTTCCACAATGGCAAGGCTGGATTTTTTACCATCGGGCAGGTAATCCATATAATTGTTGATGTTCAAGGTGGAGGGGCGTCCGCCGCAGGGCATAAATACATCAGCATAGTTGTAGAGGTTGTTCTGGAAAATGCTCATATATTCGTTGCGGTCAACCAGCCGTTCAGCAATAGCGCCGTTTTTGCATTCCACCAGACGGTAGGAAAGAGTGCCGTCATTGTTGGCAATACCTTTGCTGAAAAGCATATAAGCTCCGTCGCCGTGCAATCTGGCCGGATCAAAGCTGTCAAGGTTGGCTTTGAGCACCCATTTTGCCAGTTCATCACGGTCGATCCCGGCGGGGTCGTAGATAACAGCCGGCCCGTCAGTAATCGCCACGATCTTGAGTGCCGGATGCACCGGGGTGCCGTCATCATTTTTCGCCAGCAGCAGATTCATCATATTGCCGGCAACGTCACCGCCGGGACCGCCGGCGATTTTGACGCTGAATTCACCGGCAGGATCGATGTTGAGTTCTTGGAGCATCCGCAAAAAGTACTGGTAAACGCCGAAACTCGTTACGCCATACTCTTTGTGGTTGATGCCGCTGTCAGGCTTGCCGGAGATCAGACCGTCGCGCAGAGTATAGCCCTGGCGTTTGGCGTAATTTCCCATCCAGGAGATCATATCATCAAACATATTTTCATCGGGACCGATTTCGATGATTTCTTTGAACCCGAGATAATCGATGATCTTTTTGTCTTTAAGCTGATCGTTTTCATCATAATTTATCAGCTGGACAAACGCTTCGCATACGGCACGCTGGGCAGTCCACAGCGCGGGTTTGAAATCCGCCGCCGGTTCCAGATTCAAAAGCATAATCATCTTGGAACCGCCTTCGTAGATATCTTTGTTTTTCTGGTGCTGGGTGTGTGCAAGCACAAAACCTTCGCGGAAAATTTCATCATTTGCCGCGTCAAAAAGCGCCATTTCATCAAGTTTATGTGCATTGCGCTTGGGCACTACTGTACGCCAGCCGCCGCGGGCGATTTCGCTGAAACGCACCTGGAAACCAACCGCATCGGCGCGGTAGAAGTAGAATACACCAAACGGACGGTCGGCAGGGAACGCCGCATTGTATGCCGCATTGATATTGCCGAAGAAAGCCATAAATTCCGGATTCAGACGGAAAGAGAGCGCCGCTTTATTGTCAGTGTAATAGTTGCATTTGCAGATCATTTTTACAAAGTTCAATGCGCCGTTGAGAATATTTTTGGCAACTTCGTCGTTGTAGAAAATACCCGTGTTGATATTTTCCACTGCTTCAGCAATGGAATCAGACAATTTATCGAATTCTGCAGCATCAAATCTGCCCGCCGGATTGAACTTGAGGTCAAAGAGATTAAAGATATCCAGTGTTATATCACTGTTGAGCACCATATAACGGTAGATGTCATAACGGTTGTAAGCGCTGCGGTCGATGAACGAAAACTGCGTATGCAGAAATTCCGCCGCCGCGCGCAGAAAGTTGGCCTGTTCCATTGTGACCAAACCGGGGACAACCATAAACTCTGCAAAAACATCATCGTTATTGCTCCAGTAGAGCATCTGCAGATCTTTGGCAATCTTATCAAGATCCGCACCGGATTCAAAAGTGAATTTACCGATGCTGACCGGTTTGCGGTCAAAGTCAGCAATATCGCTCTGGGTGGTAACTTTGACAAATGAATCTATTTTTACAGCCAGACCGGCGTCTTTGAAATAGCGCGCCACTTTGGCTGTGTAATCGATCAGACTCAGAAATGAAGGCACTGCTATTACAACAGTACTGCTTTCCTGACAGCAGCAAGTGACGGGATAGTCACAACTCTGGGCCTGGACTGCAAGACTCAATAAACACTCCGGCAAGGGATTGCCGAATTTGGCGGATGCTTCCTGGGTGATTCGCTGGATAAGCTCTTCTTTTCCACACATAGCACAATCTCCTGTAAAGTTGCGACATTGCCGGAAGAAGCGCAGCTTGTTACGGCAAAAATATTCTGCCGGCTTTGTCTGTTAATAAAAGCTCCCGGCGTGAGTCTGGTTGCCGCCGCGCTGTTGCCGGGAAAAAAATTCCATTTAAAATGCCATACATTTTGTAATTTGGCAAATTATTTTTGTAAAAAAATCCAAAAAAATTGTAAAAAATACTTTCAGAATGTACAAAAATCGTTTTTTTTACCAATTCTGATGAAAAAAAACGGACTGCTGTAAAAGAATTTTACAACAGTCTGTTTCTATACTGGCAGCTGTTACTTTTCTGCCGCAGCCAGCAGTTTGCGGCAATAGCTGCGCAAGTTTTCGGCGTGCGTATAATCATTGGGGAAATCCACTGCAGTTTGAGCGGCTTTGCGCAGTTTGGTCTGAATTTCCGCATTACTCTTATACCGCAGCGCAGTTTCGCGCAGCAGCCACAGATCCTGCACGCCGCGATGCCACGCCGCCAGACGGCGGGACGGCACGGTACCGTTTTCCACCGGATATACCAAAGCAGTATCGCCAACCCGTTCATAGGCACGGCGGTACCACGGCGAACCGTAATACTGACCAGCCGCCCAGTACCCGACCCCGGCAAAATCCCGGGCAAAGGCACTGTGAAATTTGAGCAGGTAATCCGCATAGGGGTGTTTGAACTTTTCATTACCGCCGGAACAGTAATAATAGATCAGCTTCATTGCACCCTTTTTATCCAGAAATTTATGGAACTCCCGCAATGCGTCCTGCTGCAGCGTCCGGGCGTGCGGCATCCACACATCCACATAACGGTCAATGCTTTTTACCTGCACCATATCAGTACGCGACGAGTCAAGGATAACGCGAGTTGCAGGACGGCACTCTTTGATCCAGCGTGCAATGGTTTCAGCGCGTTTATCGCTGCATTCATCAACGGGGCAGACCAGCAGTTTGCTGTTGGGTACGCCCAGCTTCAGCAATTCATCAACACAGGCGGAAAACCACGCTTTGAACGCTTTTTCGTATTCAGGGGTATAAAAATCCAATCCGAAGAGATCTTTACGCAGCGCCTGTTTTTCCCAGATCGACAGATCCCAGTAAAAGTGATCGAACTCTTTACCGATGCGTTTGAAGTGGTTATGCAATATTGCAAAATCCATATTGCCGGTCAGATTGCCCTGCTTATCGGCTTTGGGACGCGGAAAATGGCGCAACCCGACCAGCATAGTGGTGTTAAATCCGTATTCGCGCAGCATATTGTAGTGATTGCTGATCATTTCCGGGCGTTGTGAAGCAAATTTTTCCGGTATATAATCCCACCCGAAAACAAAAGGTTTGGTTTCCGCTGTCAGCGGCTTACTGCCCAACAGTTCAAAACGCACCGGAATAGCAGTTACAGTCATAGCTCCGTTGTCAATACCTTCAATAACCAGCGAACCTTCGCCGAGCTTGCTGCTGCCGTCGGCCTTTACGCGCAGATAAACCTGCACGGTTTCTCTGGGGGCAATACGCCATACCCCGGCAGGATTGGGAGCAAGCACATCATACACGCATTTGCCGTCAAACGCTGCAACGCTGGCAGGGGCAAACATCTGCACTGTAAATCCCGGAATACCCTGCAGCAGAAAATCGCGGGATTTGCGGTTATGAGCAAACTGATCGGCTGGAACACCGAACAATCCGGCGTGGATAGTAATAGTCTTATCGCTGACATTAGTAAGATTCCAGGCAAAATTATGAACTTCACCGGGGAAGAACTCCTGCTGCACCGCCGCACTCCGGGCTTTACTGTCGGGGGCTACCGAGCCGCTGTAAGGAGATACACTCTGTATAACCAGCGGCAGCTTGGACTTGGCAAAGCGTTCAGCAAAAGCGAGTTTTTCAAAGGTTTTACGCATTTCATCGAGTTTGCTCAATGTTTCGGGAAGTGCATCAATATCTTTCCGGGCGGGGCCATTGCAGAGAGCTTTGACGGCATTGGCAAGTTTGATCAGATCCGCTGAAGATTTATCGTTTACACTTTTGATGAAAGCACTCTGTTTATCCAGCACATCATCCAGAGTTCCGAAAAAGAGATAACCGTGACGGGTTACGCTGTTGTGGCTGCCCATAGTGGAAGTCCAGCCGCTGTTGTTGCGGGCACGCTCGGCATAGCGGAAGAACCCGCCGCGCCAGATCTCCCCGGCAGCGATCTCTTTTCTGGAAATGGCATCAACCGGAATCATTGCTTCGATCGTCCAGGATTTATCCGTGCGGCTGGAGGCAGTTTTCCAGGCCGGATTGAAGCCGTGATAGTCGCCGTTTTCGTCATCAAAATGCTGTCCTGCCAGATCGCTGATAAAAAGCCGGTACTCATTGGCGTAAATATCGGGCGTGAAAAAACACTCCATAGAATCATTGTTCCAAACCTTGCTGTCGTGCATTTCAAATTTGCGGATGGGCAGTTTATCAGCGCCGGGAGCATCGGCAATCATTGCCACATAAATATTTTTGCGGTCAGTCATAATTTTTACCACCGCAGGATGATCAGCTTTTTTGCCGGTAAAACTGTTGACATTCAGCGGCAGCACGGTGGCATTTGCCCACGCTTTTTCGTCGCACTTGCCGTCAATGGCAACAGCTCCGTCGGTAAAAGTCACTGCGGCAACCGGAACTTTGCTGACCGTTGCGGGGGCGGAGAGTTCCATTTTTTCAACCGCTTTAACAGTAAAACCGGCCTTGGTTTTGCCGATAAGTTTGACAACATTGGAACGATCTGCAGCAGAAAGTCTGATCCCGATAGTACCTTTTTCACCGGGAATCACATTTTCCGGAACCGTAAACTTTGCTGTGTATTTAAGTGTATCGCCGACTTTGAATTTGTGCAAACGCCACGGAATAGTTTGTGTGCGGGGTATATTGCCATTGTGTTTACTTTTGGCAAAATTGTAATAGCCGCCGGGCCGCAGATGATGTCTGCCTTCAAAATCCAGAACTTTAAGTGTGATATGTGCCGCTACATTCTGCCCGGGGGCAACAGTTGCGGGAACATCGATTTTTATAACTTCAAGCTTGTTTTCGGCAAACACCGCACAAGATAGAGCTGCAGACAAAAATACGGCAATAAGTTTTTTCATAGTAAAATCCTTTCTGTAAATCAATAATTCCAGTTCTGTAAATTAATAATCACGGTCAAGATAATAAAAGAAACAGCAACGGGAATTATCGTTAGGTACTTCCTGATAAGTGCGGCTTTCTGCATGACCATCCACATAAACCTGATTGTTGCGGTCGTTGTGAGAAAATACCATATGCTGCCCCTCGCCCTCGCCAAACTCACGGGCATGGTTGGGGTAGATATTTTTCTTACTTTTGGAGGTCGCTACTTCATTATCGTAACAGGTTTTTTGAAAGGTTTCGATAAATACCGGAGTCTTGGTAGGGAAACAGACCGCCGATTGTGCATTGGAGAAAAGAATAAGGTGGGCGCTGTATCCGTTGTTGACCCGGCTGGTACCGCCTGCCCCCCGACGGTAGTTAGGGCACTCCAGACTGCTGCTGTTGTTCATAGTGTTGATGGACTGATAGTAAAGTTTGGGCAACGAACTTGTCCAAACATAGTTATTGACATGTTCGGGGACACCCGACGGCACTTTGCTGGTATGAGCATACGGAGCAAAATCATTGTTATCATCACAATAAAGCCGATACATAGTGTACCAGCTTTTCAGGTTATTGAGACAGTTGCTGGCTTTGGCGCTGCTGCGTGCCGAAGAAAGGGCGGGCAGCAGCATAGCAGCCAGAATTGCAATGATGGCAATGACAACGAGAAGTTCAATGAGGGTAAAGCACGCTTTACCCTGCCCAGGGGCAGGGTGTCTATAAAAAGAAGCTCTATTGCCGGAAAAACGGCTGCAACAAAGTTGCGAGCATTTTTTCAACAACTCAATCAAAGTAAAACTTTTTCTGTCAAAAAATCTTTTCATTGTTTTAATATTCCTGTCTATCAATGATTGAAAAATCTTGTTTCAAAAATTACCGCATATATTATACTTAAAATTCCGGCAATATTCAATGTATAATTTAATAAAAATATAGACAAAATAACTTTTTAAAATCTTAACATCTTAACAAATAATATGTTAGATATGTTTTTATTTATTTCTGATTTTCACAGTTCAAGCAGATGTTCTTTGCGGTATTTCATCGGCGATATGCCGTAGTTTTTCTTAAACAGTCTTGAGAAGTAAAATTTATCCTGAAAACCGCATAAAACTGCTATCTCCTGAATTTGCAACTCATTGTCTATCAAAAGATATTCTGCTTTTTGCAAACGGCATTGCAAAAGATAGTTATGGGGCGGTTCGTGGTAGAGTTCTTCAAAAACTTTCCGGAAGTAGGAATAAGAGATTTTCATCTGCTTTGCTTCGTGCCGGAAATCCCATTCCAATTCGGGCGAACGGTGGATTTCTTTTATCAAATCGTTCATCTTTTTAGCAAAATGATTGCGGTAACTGAATTGCTTTTGCTGCTGTTCGGCCATTTGCAGCAAAAGTTCCGCCAGAAGCAGCACTGTCCGGGCGTGGTTACGGCTGCGTTCAGCACCGTGCAACAGGGCGATCAATCTGGCAAATTTGTTGAAAAAATCCACTGGATTCAGTATGGGGATAAGGGCATTTTTGCTCAAACAGCACAAAAGCCCGCCTTCACGCCATTGCTCGGCTAACTCCCCGCGGAAACATACATACAAGTGATGATAAAGTCCCTGCGGGTTGCCATAAGTAAATTCAGCTCCCGGAAATGCCAGAAAAACACAAGGTGTGTCGCTGGTTTCTTCCAAACCATTGTTGATTTTCAGCGAAAAATCCCCGGCGTGACAATAGTGGATAGAGTAATAATTATCGAATGTTCTGCCGTGGTGATAAGACTTGCGGTCCGGCAGATTGGCTGCCCGGATAAATTGCAGATTTTTGAAGTAATCCATATTCACCATCTCCGGAAAAATTTATTTCTCCAGCCTCACTTGCCGTAATGCTCTCGCATAAAGCTGCCGAAAAAATCAAACCGTTCCTGCAATACACTTTGAGCTTGTTTCAGCAGTTTTTCCGTATGATCCGCATTGTTCAGCATCTGCATTACTACTTCCGGAAAACGCTCCCGGTCATCGGCTTTATCAAAATCCACAAGCCATTCGCCCAATCCGAGATCGTTCCACATCTGGCTTTTACTGCCGAATTCAACCGTACGGCAGACAATAGCAGGTATATTGTTGCCGATGGCCATCACCTGCGAATGCATTTCTATACCCCACACGCCGCGGCTCTGTTTGTATATGCCCAAAGCAAGATCTGCTTCCCAGAAGCTTTCCGGCACAACTATATACGGTTTTACATCTTCAGGAAACATCGAAAAGAGTTCATTGCAACAAAGTCGGGTTGCCGGTTCGGTTTCCGGCGAAAGCAGCACCTTCCAACCTTTTTCGCGTACCACCCGGCAGGCGGCATTGACCAACGGCGTCATATCCTGTTCGACCATACTTTTGTTATAGGCTACTTTTTCGGGAACCGGTACTTCGCCGGGGCAGAACTCCCAGACAGGGGTAAAGCGGTAACGGGGCAGACAGCAGACAAATTTGCCTTTTTCCAAATTATGATATTTCATAAATTCAGCAGCACCGACATCATCGGCGGCATCAAAAAGAAATGCTCCATCCGGCACAAAACCGATCGGCACATTCAACTCTGCCTGTTCGGCAGCTGCCAATGCAACGGTATCGCGCAGAAAAATAAAAGCACTTTTCCGCATTTTTTCCACATCTTTGCCGGCAAATCCGATCCCGGCAGCGGCATAAGGTTTGCCGCAAAAATTCGTAAAATCCTCCACATCACGCGGCACAGCAATTCCGGTACCCGGACCGATCAAAAGCAGATCGCACCAGCGGGCGGCATCTTCCACAGCCCCGGCAGTCCCATCGAGCCTGCCGTGCACGATTTTTACATCAGGAAACCGCCGATCCATCATCCGCTGCATTGGGGCAGAAAGCGGGGCAGACGCCCATACGCAAATTTCGCATTCCGGCAAAAATTTTTCCAGTAAAGCAATTGCTCCCGGCCCATGGGCGGTGGTGCCGATATTAAAATTTACCACTTCACCATTTTTGACAACTTTGCGGAAGTCCCGAAGCAATATCCTGATTTTTTTCACAGCATCTTCTCCTTCATCCCTGTATTGATAGAGCATTATAATGTGCAAGTGTGCAGTAGGGCAAATGGACAATCTGGCAAAAAAACTTTACTGTTTGCAATGTTGTTATGGTTTTATCTTTAAGCCAGACAAAACTCACCCCGCAACGCAGCACTGCAGCTTGAATTTATCAATAATATAGCCGTTTTTGCCGCAAATGCAATGCACATTTTATCTTTGAAAATGGATAATATAACTTTTTTTCAGTATGATGAAGTTTCTTACAAATCAACAATCATACCATCATCCGCTGCATCCACAGGAAAATCCGCCAGTTTACGACATTCGGCAATGACATTTGCTCCATCTTTAAGCATTGTTCTGCCGTGATGAACAAAAATCAAATGCCGGGGCTTGCTCGAGCTTGCCATCAGATATTTGCATACTTCGCAGGGATCATTATGACCGTTTTCCATCAACAGAATATCGCAATCTGTGAGCCATTCGGACAAGTCCTGAATATTGCGTATATCGCCGGAGTAAACAATTTTTTTGCCTTCTGCTGTAATGCGGAAGCTGAAAGAACGGGGCGTACCGTCGGCATCCGGCGGCAGATGGTTATTGCCTGTGGCTTCAACAGTAATACCATCACTCCAAACCACGCCTTCCTGCAAGCGGTACATAGGCGATTTGCAGGGAAATTCCGTTTCGGCAAGCAGATCAAAAATTGCCTGCACCTGATTTAACGACGCTGTATATATGGGCAGTTCAAACTGCCACGGCTGCTTGCTGCGGGAACGGATTTTGCTGATAGTCCAAAGCAGATTAGGCAGTCCGCCCACGTGGTCAAGATGCGGATGCGAAAGAAAAACCGCCCGGGATTTCCGCAGATCGAAGCCCGCCAAATGTGCTGTATAAGAACAGTTTTCACCGGCATCAAACCAGAAAAGTTCATCATTAAATTGCAAAATCCACGATGTGTGGTGCCGGCCGGTTTGGGGTTCAGTACCGGAACAACTGCCCAATAAACAGATTTTCATAACGCTAAATGACCTCGCAAAATCCAATAATTATGATTTTTAATCAATCTTACCATAAAAATTACTATACCACAAAATAAACTGTTTTTCAAGTTTTCCGGCAGGCAAATACCCGCAATGTATTTTTTTTGCACGGGTTTCTCAAGTATTTTTATAAAGTTTTAAGTTTGTGCTTAAAAAAACTTAACGGCGTGTATATTACCCGGAAAGTGAAACATCCCCCCGGGGAGCGAAAATAATGAACGGTAAATCCGAAATAATCAATATTGCTCAAACTTCCGCAGCAGAAACTGTTCAAATCGACTGTAATTCCCCGGGCGGTAATGTCCGGATTTTTGATATTGACAGCCCAAGCGGCGTTGTGCAGCCTTATGACCATAACCGGCGGATGTTGGGAATAAAAAATTTATTTGAAAAAAAAGATAGTTATGGTATATTAAATAATCCAGATACATCAAATTTTTCTTCAGGGGGATTTTTATGGATAATAACGAAACCGCAAAAGTCGAAATGCCGCAAACTGATCCGCTGGGGGCGTGGAAATCGTGGTCTGTATTTTTGCTTTCTCTACTTCTGGTTTTGATTTTTTACGGAATCGGCAAGAATATTTTTTATTCCGCACTGCTTTTTATTCCTGTGGCAAAAATTTTCAGCGGACTGTTCAATAACAAGATGCAGAGTATCTATTTCGGGGTGATCGCGCTGCTGATCTATCCGATATTGCTGGGCAGCAGTTCAGCAATGTGTTCATCGTTTATGAATATGACCGGTGAAACCGGTTCATCGGGCAATTCGGTTAAAACGATCGAATTTATTGTCTTTGCTGTGGTGTTTTTTATGCTGATGCCCTTTATGTCGCTGGGCGCAAAGGCTTTGCCGGACAAAGAGATGAGTACTGATGCGCTGAAAGCTGTTCAGATAACCGGCTTTATGCTTGGCCTTATCAGCGGAGTTGTGTTGTTTATTGTACTGTTGGCTGTCTGCAGCAGCAAATTTTTCCATCTGCCGCCGGCAATATTGGTTCTGCTGATACTCGGAGCGATCGGGTTGGGGATTGCCGGAGCAGTAAAAATGGTTAAAAAAGTTGCCGTTCAGGGAGAAGAAAACGGCAAACAGGATAAAAACCGTCTGCAGGATCGTCCCGATATAACGCTGGATGATGTTGCCGGTATGGAAGATGTCAAACAGCAGATACGTCTGCGGCTTATCGAGCCTGTACGCAATCCTGAACTGGCAGAGCGATATGGTTTGAAAGCCGGCGGCGGGGTGCTGCTTTATGGGCCGCCCGGAACCGGTAAAACCTTTCTTGCCCGCGCGGTCGCCGGTGAATTGAATCTGCCTTTTTATATGATAACCAGTGCTGATGTGTTCGGCAAGTACGTCGGTGAATCCGAAAAAAATATCAAAGCTATCTTTGAAAATGCCCGCAAAAATCCGCTTTCAGTAGTGTTTGTGGATGAAATGGAAACGATATTTAGCAAGCGAACCGATAGTATTCACGAAACTACCCAGAAAGTTATTTCTGTGATACTGCAGGAACTTGACGGGGTTGATAAAAGTAAAAATCCCATATTGCTGCTGGGGGCAACCAATACCCCCTGGAAAATTGATGAAGCTTTTTTGCGGCCGGGGCGTTTCGATATTTTAGCTTATGTAGGGTTGCCGGATTATCAGGCTCGTTTGCAGATATTGCAGAATGTATTTGATAAAGGCTCCCTGCCTTATGAAGAGGGGCTGGCTGAATATATTGCTGAAAATACCGAATCTTACAGCGGTGCCGACCTCAACGGCGTTACCGCAAAAATCCGTCAGCGGGCATTCGATCAGCGTGCGGAATATTACTCTATGCAGCTGGCTTATGAAGTGCTGCTGGAGTCTTCGCCTTCGAACAATCAGTCTATTATGGAAAATATCCGCCGCTGGGAAGCGGGGCGCCTGAACTGAAAATTATGCGGCAATTTCAGATCACCATATCGTTGCCGGATGCTGCTGAATCGGGCAGGGGATCAAGCCCTAACGGTTCACTGTTCATATTTTCCAGCAGCCGGTATCTGCTGGGCGGGCAACCCATAATACGCTTGAATTCTGTAGAAAAATTAAGTGCATTGGGGTAGCCTACTGCAATGGCGATCTCCTTGATGGAAAACTCTTCCCACTCCAGCATCTGACACGCTCTCTGCATCCGCAGTTTTATCAGGTATTTATGCGGAGGCATCTGAAAATATTTTATAAACATCCGGCTCAATGTCCGCGGCGAAACCCCGGTCCCGGCGGCAAGCCGGTCAAGTTTCTGCGGTGTTGCCAGATTTTTCTGCATTTTAATAATGACCTTATGCAGTATGTCAGGTACAAGGATTTTTGCATCATCGTTTTTTAAGCTCGAAAGCAGATCAAAACTCCACACCGCAAGTTCGTGCTCATCTGTATTTTCCTTCTGGAAAAACCGTTCTATTTTGGATTCAAGAGTGGCTGTTTCCTCTGCAGAAAAGAAATATTTTCCGCGCAGATTCTGCAGTATAGCAGTTACAATTTTACCCTGAACAACGATCCCTGACCGGACGGCTTTTTTATTGGAGCCGAATTCATAATCACTCCCCGGCGGCAGCAGGATAAGGTCACCGGGTTCCGCCAGAAATGATTGATCATTGATGCGTACACTGGTCTCACCTGTATGTATATAGGTTATATTGAGAAAATCCGGATTGATCCGACGGTGCCAATCTCCCGGCAGCGCCAGAGTACGGCAGATCAGACGCACTGAAAGCAAATCGTCACTTCTCACCGCACAGTGCTGCAGAAAGAGATTCTGCTGGTGCAGTGAAGTGAAAAACATTGATTCACCATTCTGATAATAGCATCTGGCATCAGAGGGGTTACAGCGGTATGGAATAGAGAGTTTCTGCATAATGACCGTTTTTAAAATGTTTTTGTCTGTTTTAAGAAGTAATATACCATAAAATAAGTTTGAAATCAAATATTCAAAGGTTTATATTAAAACAAAATCACTGAAAAAAACAAACTTTTTTTACAAGGAGGAAAAAATGCCTGTTGATCGCAGTAAAAATCTCAACTATCTTATTGACACGCCGGAAACTGCTGAAATCAAGCGTTACGCGCTGGAAGTTTTGCGTGCCGACCTGGTGGGTATAGCCAATATTGAACGCTTTGCCGACGCTCCTTTGCGTATGAGCCCGCAGGGCATTATGCCGTCTGCCCGGTCGGTGATAGTTATGGCTGTCCATCACCCCGATGCAGCAATGGAACGCGGCGGACTCAAACACCCGCAGGAGATCGGACCTTATGCCATTCAGTATTCAATGAACTGGCGTTTGGATGATATGAGCTACCGGATGAGCCGTTTTGTTGAAGAACTCGGTTTTCAGACGGTGCCGATTGCTTCTTCAAATATCTGGCGTTACCGCGGCTACAAAGATTTGACCGCCCATTTTGCGCCGGATGTATCGCATATGCACTGTGCGGTTGCCTGCGGTCTGGCAGAATTCGGTTACAACGGTCTGGCGATCACGCCGGAGTTCGGCGCTCACCAGCGTTATGTAACGATCATAACCGATGCGGTGCTGACGCCTTCGCCGCTGCTGGAACCCGGTTCGGTGTGCGACAATTGTATGATCTGCCGCAAAGAGTGCCGCTCCGGAGCGCTTTCCAAAGAAATCAACGGCTGGAATGAAGTCAGGATCGAAGACAAGGTTTATCGCTATGCCAACAAAAATCTCTGGCGCTGTGCCTGGGGCGAACACTTTGATTTGGATCTGGATTTGCCCATTCCTGAACACGTTGATGAAAAAGTGATTATGGATGCCACTATCAAATACGGCCGCCGTGCCGGTGAAATGGGCTCCTGCCAGCGTTACTGCATACCGCGCGGACTCCGTTACTTTGATAAAGAGTACACCAATGCTCCCCGCCGCCGCCGTCAGTATATAGCCAATCCGGAAGCCAACGCGGCGTTCCACCGCGGTCTGTTTGAACAGATCCGCAGTCTTGCCGCCGGTTGGGGCGCTGACAATGTGCTGGTGGCATCGGCCGATACCGTGCGCGAAAAAATGAATGTTGAACTCGATTCACTGCTGCCGGGGGCGACCACGATCGTTTCAATGATTGCCTGCCGCAATCCGTTTGAAGCAGATACTGATAACCCGCGTGCTCACGAAAACCGTTTTGACAACGCCGTTTCGCCCATTCTTATCCAGACCGGGTACGATGCCGTGCGTGTTCTGGAAAATCACGGCTACAGCGCGGGGCAGATGTTTGAATTCCCCGAAGAAGCGTTCCAGAAACTGATCGCTCCCGCCGGCAAAAAACTCCACACTGTAACTTTGCTGACCGATGCGCCGCTGCCGGAAACATCCTGGACTCTGCCGGATAACCGCCCCGCGCGTGCAGTTGATGCCAAAACTCTGACCAGACGTATCCGCCGCGAAATGGAATTGCGCGAGTGTGACCTGGTCGGTATTGCTCCTGCTGAACGCGTTGACGGTATGATCCCGCAGCTGAAGGAGATTTTTGAAGGCGAAATCGAACTGGTTGCCCGCAACACAGCCGATACTATTTACAAGCCTTATGAACCTGAAATCACTGAAGAAAAACGCCACGTTACCGGTACAGCTGATTACCTTGCCGGAGCCAAAAGCGTGATTATGCTCGGTTTGCGTATGCCCTCCGGTTCGGTGGATATTACCGCGCGTACTCCGGCAGAAGCCGCCGGTCCGTATGTTTTTGCCCAGTACGAAACCATTATGCGGCTCCGTGTGCTGGCGTGGAACGTTATAGGCCGGTTGGAAGAAGCCGGATTCAAAGGAGCAATGGCAGTTGACTTGCACGGTACCGGATCGGTGTGCTGGAACCCGCGCGGCAATTATCCGGATGCTTTCAGCAATGTCTTTGCTGCTGCAGCAGCAGGCTTGGGTACGATCAGCGAATGCGGTTCGATCGTTACTCCGGAATTTGGTTCCAATGTGCGTTTCGTGGCGGTCGTAACCGATGCGCCCCTGCAGTATAACGAAGTATTGCGCAATCAGGTACTGGCTTGCAAAGATTGCAATCAGCGCTGTGTAAAGGGTTGCAAGACCTCGGCATTCGGCGAACTCAAAAAGGTTGAACTTGAAGGTGTTGAATATGCATTCCGCAAGATTGATATAAATCGCTGCAACTGGGCAAAGCGTTACAGTCTGGTCGCCACTGAAGGCAACCAGTACACCGGTTGGGATCTGGATGAAGCATATCCGGAAAATGCCGATCTCAAAACTCTGCGCAGTAAACTCGATGCCAGCTTGCGTAAAGTTCCGCAGATCGAAAAGATCCGTCCCTGTAACTTTGAACAGTGTCTGCTGGAGTGCCCGCACAGTCGCAAACAGGATTGATCTGTTCTGAATATTGAGGCTGCTGCAGCCCCGGTCAAATGGGCTGCAGCAGCCTTTTTTATGTTTACACAGATCGTTTTGCAGATCGATTTTACAGCTATTTTTGGGTTAATTGTTGTTCTGATATTGAAAAAAACTTAATTTGTGCTAAATTAAAAAAATGATTGTGTAAATTTATGTAAACAATATATTTCGGGAGTTTTTATCAATGGAAAAAAATCGCGAGCATTGGGGCAGTACCTGGGGATTTGTTATGGCAGCTGCAGGTTCTGCTATCGGGCTGGGCAACATCTGGCGTTTCCCTTATATGACCGGGATGAACGGCGGCGGTGCATTTGTGGTTGTTTATCTTATATGTATGGTGCTGATAGGTTTGCCGGTTATGCTTGCAGAATTTGCAATGGGCCGCGCCTCGCAGAGTGACCCGATCGGAGCATTCAAGCATTTCGGCAGAGGCAGCAAGGTTATCAGCCGCTGTTTTGCCGGGATCGGTTTTCTGCTGGCAGCGCTGATTGCTGCCGGAACACAGATTTACGGACTGGCAGCGGTGGTTGCTCTGGTTGCAGCTGCTGTGTGGAAATGGGGCTTTGCAGTGACCGGTTTTTTCTGTTCGCTGGTGGCATTGCTGATTCTTTCCTACTATGCCGTGATCGGCGGTTGGACATTGATCTATACTTGGGAAGCTTTTGCCGGAAACCTCAACTTTTCTGATACAGCTGCTGCCGGTGACGCTTTTGGCAGGATTGCTGTCAACGGCGAACTTTCGGCGCTTGGAATGGTAGTCTATATATTTATATGCGCTGCTGTATGTTACGGTGGGGTGAAAAAGGGTGTGGAACTCGCCAGTAAAGTACTTATGCCGGTATTGTTTGTGCTGATTCTGATCCTGGTGACGCGTTCGTTGACTCTGCCGGGGGCGGAAAAGGGTGTGGAGTTCTTTTTGAAGCCGGATTTTTCGCATCTCAGTCAGCACAGTATTCTGGAAGCGCTGGGGCACGCATTTTACTCATTGAGTCTGGGGATGGGGATCTTGATAACCTACGGCAGTTATCTGCCGCGCAACCGTAATATACTTTCATCGGCCTTCAGTGTTGCTATTTTTGATACACTGCTGGCTATTCTGGCCGGTCTGGCGATTTTCCCGGCGGTGTTTGCTATGAATATGACTCCCGATCAGGGTCCGAGCCTGATTTTCAAGATCCTGCCGATAACCTTCAATGCCATACCTGGAAGTCTGGGGTGGCTGTGGAACGGGGTATTCTTTCTGCTGCTTTCGATTGCCGCAATCACCAGCGGTATAAGTTTGCTTGAATGTGGTACTGCAACGGTTATGCAGCACTTGAAACTGTCGCGCAACAAGGCTGTTACCATACTGCTGATAGTGGTTTCCTTATTTGCTGTTTTGAGCAGTTACAGTGCTGCCGACTGGTCGCAGCTTGGCAGTGTAAAAGAGGTTGTGGAAAGTGTTTTCGGTTCGGTCAAAGGTTCGTTCCTTGATGAACTGGATTACATCTGCTCAAGCTGGATATTGCCGCTGAATGGTATGATCATTGCTATTTTTGCCGGTTGGATCTGGGGCTCCGGCAAGGGGGCGCGTGAACTTTACCGGCGCGGAACCGCTCCGGTTTTGCTGCTGGGGAGTGTGGCTTTGCAGAGAAAATTCAATATGCAGATTCCGGTCAAGATCTGGTCGGTATTTGTCAGATTCATTGCTCCGGTGCTGACACTGCTTACCTTTTTGCAGGCAAGCGGAGTGATAAAACTGTAATTTATTATCCGAATTCCGTGTAAAAAAAGGTTGTTGCAAAACTGTTTTGTGGGGAAAAAACCTTTTTGAAAAAAGGTTCTTTCCCCACCTCAATTACCGACCCTTATTGGGAACAGAGCATTTTTAATTCCTGAATATCAGCAGATGTTGTAGCCGCTTCGGACAAGCAGTTCCGCAGCTGTATCGAAGTTGCGCTGAAGATGTTCAGCACAATGGGCATCAGCGGAAATAACAACCGGTATGCTGCGTTCATAAGCAGCCTGCAAAAGTTTCGGTGCCGGGTAGGGTTCAGCACAATTTTTGAACCAGCCGGCGGTGTTGAGTTCGATCGCTCCATTATTTTGCCGGATCGCATCCAGAACTTTAACTGCGCGTGGAAAATACTTTTTATTGTCGAGCATACCGAATTTCTTGGGCAGGTCAAGGTGTCCTATAAAGTCAAAATCCCGGCACGCGGCGGCGCCTTCAAGTTTATCCCAGTAGAGATTGCAGATTTTATCTTTGGTCTCTTCATCAAGCGGCAGCCAGTCCGCTGAATCGTGGTCAACGGAAAAAACTCCGGTGTAATGCACCGATCCGATGAGATAATCAAAGTTGTAAGCGGCAAGATTCTGAATGGTTGAAGCGTGATTTTCAAAGAAAAAATCCACTTCCAAACCGATTTTCAGCGTAAAAGTGTCATCGTTGTATTGTTTCTGCAGTTCTTTGAGTTCATTTACATAATCGTCCAGTCGCCGGTGATCCATTGCCCACTGCTGATAATCAGTGCCTTCATAAGGCGGTACCACCCAGTGATCGGAAATTCCAAGTACCCGCACGCCACCGGCTTTGGCGGCTTTGCAGAGTTCTGCAGCAGAGGATGCTCCGTCGCTGTAAGTGGTGTGATTGTGCAGGGAAACAAGTTTGTCAACTGACGGATATGTAATATTGAGCATAAAATTGATCCTTTATATACAAATTCAAGTTTTTTTTTAATATACCACCTTAATTTCTGCTTGCAACAAAAATAACAGGAAAAATTTTTCCGTCATTTGATTTTTCCGTGTGTTATGTTAAATTGTAAAAAGAGAGATTTTACTGCAATGTCAATACGAAAGGAGTTGAATGTTATGAAAACAGTAAAAGTTCAGAAACTTACCCGCGAAGCGTTCCACAAGTATGGCGATTACGCACAGCTGATTGACCCGATGAGTGAACCGGCTACCGGACCCAAAGATGCAGTGTGCGCGTTTTTCCGCGATATGCTGCCGGTTGATCTTGGCGGAGCAGTGCCATCTTTTTCCACCTGCCGTATTCTGCCGCGCCCGATGGTGGTGACGGATGCCGAATTTCACAATTACACCTGCGAAGCGGCAATGCCGTTGGATCAGGATGCGGTTGTCTGGGTGGCACCCGCTTCGGCCGCCAGTGAACTTGATGCCAATGAAGTGGAAGCCTTTCTGGTTCCGCAGGGCACAATAATCAAACTGCGTCCCGGCGTATGGCACCACGCAGCATTTGCCACTGAAAACAAACCTTTGAATGTAATGATCGTTCTGCCGGAGCGTGCCTATCTCAACGATATCTGGTGCGTAAGTGTACCGGCCGATCAGCAGGTAACTGTGGAAATGTAATTTCCTGATTTACAATAAAGTCCGATTTCAGGGCTGGATCGCTTGAAAAAAGCATCCAGCCCTGTTTTTTTGCAATTTTTTTTATATTTTTATTTGTATTTTGGAATAAAATGGATTATATTGGAATAAAATGGAATTTGGGATACTGTAATTTACAGATTTTTTATGCTGGCATATTGTGGACAGGACCGGATATTGATCGATGCTAACGGCAGATTCAAACTGCCGCCGCATCTGATAAACGACTTTCTGGCAGAAGGTACAGGCGATGTAGTCTTTTATGCGTTGCCGGAAGGGGCGGTTGCCATCTATCCGGAGAGGGTCTATGCAGAAATGCGCCGCCGCGATGCAGATGATATCCGTCTGGCTGGAACAAGTATGCTTAAACGCCGCAGTTTGCGCAAGTTCGGAGCCTGGAGCGCATCGGCAACCATCACCCCGCAGGGGCGTTTGACTCTGCCGGTGGAGTTCCGGCAGAACGCACGCCTGGAACCGGGGACGGAAGCGATCATTGCAGGCGTGGAGATCGGCGTGGAAATCTGGAATTTACAGCGTTGGCAGGAGGAACTCAAACTTATCAACGCGCACGAAATGGATCGCGGTGATATTGAGTTGGTAAAAGATCTGGAGATCAGAGAGTAATTTTAATCAGGGGAGCGAGATTATGAAAAGAGTGCATCGTTTGATCCGCAGCCGTACAATGCTTTGGCTGGTGCTGGCGCTGTTTGCTTTGTGCGTTATGGGTACTGTTGCTGCGCGCCCTGCATACAATGATCTTAACGGTACAGCTCTGCAGCTGGCTGGCGAAAGCTCCGGCGATATACGATTTACCGCCCGGGAGCTGGCATTCCGCAATCCGGCTGCCGTGCTGCGTGCCAATTCTGCGGAATATTGATTGTAATTTTATTCAGATTACCTCCGTTGATTACCGGCGGGGGTATTTTTTTGTTATATTTTCTTTCTATACATACTCCACAGTTGCAATCCGGCACTTTTGGTGTTATACTATAAAATATAAAGTGCAGAAGAGAAAGAGTTTCTATGTTTGATACAATTCAAAAGATCCGTGTATTGCTTACACCCAAAGATAAATACAAACTGATCTTTATAACCCTTGCCACATTTATATCTGCAGCTTGGGAAGTTGTAGGAATCGGATTGCTGATACCGGTGGTGGCGGCAGTGGTGAATCCGCAGCTGCTGGAGCAGAATATTTATCTTAAAATCTATCGCAATTGGCTGCCGGTGCAGGATCAGCAGCAATTTATGATATTTACAATACTGCTGGTGGTAGTGAACTTTGCAGCAAAAACGCTGTACAATCTGTGGGTGCTCAAACTCCAGAGCAGCTGGGTTTTTGCCAAGCAATGTGATTTCAGCTGCCGGCTGTTTTCGGCGCTGCTGCACACTGATTACGCTTTTATGCTCAAAACACCGCCTTCGGAGTTGAGCACCCGGGTCAGCCGGATAAATTTTTTCTGCGATGGTACATTGCTTTCGCTGCTGGTATTCTGCAGCGATCTGGGTGTTATAATTGTGCTGCTGGCAGTATTGATATTTTTTATGCCGCAGATGATAATTCTGGCATTGGCGGCATTTCTGCTGATCGGCGGATCGATCTATCTGCCGCTGCGCCGGATATCTGGCAGATTGAGTTGCAAATTTGCCCGGTTGGATAATGCCGTAACGGCAGATAAATGGAGTGCTTTTGCCGGTATAAAAGCGGTAAAAAGTTCCGGCTGCGAGGATTTTATGCTCCGGCGGTTTTCCGGCAATGTGCAGCGCTATTGTGCTGTGTATGACAAATTTTACCGGCTGGGGCAGGTGCCGCGGCTGCTGCTTGAATTTCTGGCAGTTCTGCTGGCATTGGGGATTTTTGCGGCAATGATCATAATTGGTATGCCCGCCGGGTCGATAGTGCTGCAGTTTGCCCTGCTGATTGCCGTAATGGGGCGGGTGATGCCGGCTTTGAGCCGTATGCACTACAATCTTGCCCGCATACGCCAGTCGTACGCTATGTTCAATGAACTGTATGATGATCTTACAAATATCAAGCCGGAGGTGCCGCAGGATAAAACTCAAATCAATATGCCGGGTAAACTGCAGAACTCTCTTGAAATAAAAGATTTGGAGTTTGCGTATAAAAATGGCAAAAAGGTGTTTGATAAATTCACCCTTACGATTCCTGCGTATTCTTCAGTTGCCTTGACCGGTCCTACCGGCGGCGGAAAAACCACTCTGGCTGATCTGGCAGCTGGTTTGCTTAAACCCGACGCCGGCAGTATAAGTTTTGACGGAGTCGATATCTGGGATAATATAAAAAATATCCGTTCAATAATCGGTTATGTTCCGCAATATGTATATTTGTTTGAAGGTTCGATCCGGGAAAATGTGGCATTCGGTATTGCTCCGGAAGATGTTGATGAAGAAAAACTTGCCAACGCTCTGAAAATGGCGCATTTGAGCGAATGGGTAGAATCTCTGGCGGAAAAAACTTATGCCCCGATCGGCGAAAACGGTGTGAATGTTTCCGGCGGTCAGCGTCAGCGGCTGGGCATAGCGCGTGCATTGTACCGCGAACCGCAGCTGCTGATTCTTGATGAAGTCACCAGTGCTCTGGACAGCACCAGCGAAAATGCCGTTGTAGAGGCGCTTGAAACTCTGCACGGCAAACTTACTATGATCATTATTGCCCACCGTTTGAGTACCGTGGAACGGTGCGATTGCAATATATCCATAGGAAATAACACTTCTGACTAATAAAAAATTTTGCAAGACACCGGATTTGCGGTTATATTATTATATAATATAAATTGCAGGATTTTTTATGTAAAGGTGAGGTATGAAAAGTTTCCGGCGTGAATTGGTTATGCATCTCAAGCAGCGGCGCGGTTTTGTGAATATTACCGGCAAAGTGGAGAGTGCGTTGATGGAGTCCGGTATCCGCGAAGGTCTGGTGCTGGTGAATGCTATGCATATAACTGCTTCGGTTTTTATCAATGATGACGAAAGCGGTCTGCATCGCGATTTTGAACGCTTTCTGGAACGGCTTGCTCCCGAAAAACCTTACAATCAGTATGATCATAACGGCTACGAGGATAATGCCGATGCTCACTTGAAACGGCAGATAATGGGGCGCGAAGTGGTAGTGGCAGTAACCAACGGCAAATTGGATTTCGGTCCGTGGGAACAGATTTTTTACGGTGAATTTGACGGCTTGCGCGACAAACGCCTGCTGATAAAAATCATAGGCGAATAAACGCGTAAAAGTTCTGGAGAGTTGCTATGAGAGAGTTGCTTCGGTGGCGTCAGATCGATTCCCCAACTGTGCGCCGTCAGCGCAAATGGGTTCTCAATGCGGTCAATTACTGGCACAGTCGCTGGGGGGAACGCAGTTTCCTGGCAGCGCTGGCTATTCTGATCGGGGTGGTTGCCGGTTTGGCAGAAGCCGCGCTGCATTGGGTGGTGGAAAATATCGCTCACTTGGTGGAGAGTATTCCGGGGGCGTTGAAAAATACCGCACTGGGGGTAACTGGCGGATTTATTCTGTTTGCGCTTTTTCCGTTGATCGGTATGGCGCTTTCGTATCTGGTGCAGCGGACAATGGGCGGGGCGCGTTATGCCAAAAGTTTGAGTCCGCTGATACTGGCACTGCACCGCAAAAGACCTACCATACCATTTACTGAAACATTCTCTCATTTGCTTTCCAGTGCATTGGCGGTTGGCTGCGGCGGTGCGGCAGGGTTGGAAGCTCCCAGTGTTTTGACCGGTGCGGCGATCGGCGCCAATACCGGCAGTTTCTTTTTTGTAACCAAAAAACGGCGGGCTCTGCTGCTGGGGTGTGGCGCATCGGCAGCGATCGCAGCTATCTTTGACAGTCCGATAGCCGGGGTGCTTTTTGCTGCTGAAGTGCTGCTGCCGGAATTCAGCGTATCGGCGCTGGTACCGATGATTATGTCTTCGGCGGTGGCTTCAGTTATTTCGCAGCGGCTGATGCCGGATATGGAATTCTTTCTGGTCGATATAGCGCCGTGGCGGTTCAATGCAGTACCCTGCTATGTGCTTTGCGGAGCAGTCTGTGCGCTGGTTGGTGTGTATGTAATCAAAACCGCTTACAAACTCTCCGGGGAATTGAAAAAACATCTGCGCAATCCCTGGCTGCGTCTGCTTACAGCCGGCGGGATACTCTGTCTGATATTGAGCGTTCTGCCGGTATTGCGGGGGCAGGGGTACTGGTTTATTGAGCGTTTGTTTGCCGGAGATATGGCAGGCTTGCGCGCCAAATCCACGGTGCTTCGCGGGGCGCTGCCGGAAAGCGAATGGGTACTGATGATATTGCTGGTGGTGATAATTCTGCTCAAGGTTGTGGCGGCGGTACTGACCGTCGATGGCGGCGGAGACGGGGGGATTTTTGCGCCTTCAATGTTCACCGGGGCGTTTACCGGATTTACCTTTGCGCATCTGGTGAATATGACCGGAGTGATTGCTCTGCAGGAAAACAACTTTGTAGCCATAGGTATGTGCGGGGTGTTTACTGCTGTAATGCGCGCTCCGCTGACGGGGATTTTTCTGATTGCCGAAATAACACACAGCTATACACTTCTGGTGCCGTTGATGATTGTATCGAGTGTGGCGTACTTTTTTGCCCATCTTTTGGAACCGAATTCGGTTTACCGCAAAGCGCTGGCTGAAAGTAATCTGCTGGTCAATGACCGCGACCAGACAATGCTGCGCAGACTGCAGGTTAAAAACAGTATCAACCGCCGTTACCGGGCGCTGGGCAGCAGCGACCATTTGAGTAAATTGATAGCAGAAGTTGAAGCATCTCCCGGCAATCCGGTCTATCCGGTACTGGATAATGATGGAAAGCTGCTGGGGGTCGTTTATCTGGAGCGGGTGATGAAAGCAATGCTCAACAGCAGAGAGTTTGATTTTCTGCTGATATATGATATAATGGAAAACCCGTTGGCAATACTCAATCCTGAAGATGATCTTGCCAAGGCAATGGCTGCTTTTGATACCCACCGGCTGGAGGTGCTGCCGGTGTGCAGTACTGAAGGGGTTTTTATCGGATTTTTGGAAAAAACACCGATTTTCAGCAAGTACCGCCGGATGGTTCAGGAAACTGAAAACTTTTAATTGAAGGGGAAAAGGGGAACTTAATGACATCATTTATCTATTATTGCGACTATTGCAACGCTAAATTGAATGTGGCAGGAAATCTGAATAATACAGATATTGTCTGTCCGGTGTGTCAGAAAAAGATAACCCCGTCAACCACGGAACAATGGGAAAATCCGGATATGCCGGATGCCCCCGCAGATCCGGATATGCCGGATATGCCGGATATGCCGGATGCTCCGGCAGCGGTAAAACAGCCGGATAAACCTGCGGAAAAACCACAGATAAAAACACCGGAAAAAGCATCTGAAAAATATGGTAAGACAATCATCCGCAAGATCAAGCCTGCAACTGGAGACAAAAAAACTGAAGCAGCAAAAACAGCGGCGGCAGATTCACCGATCGAAAAAAATACTTCATATACATTGGGGCGATATTATTGTATTTTTGCGCGTATGCTGGCGGCGGTGGTTTTTTTGTCAGGAATTGTTCTGACCATAAAAAATGTTGCAGAATACTGGCGCGACGTGAAAAATCTTCCTGAACGGGAGATCATAAAGTATGAAAATGAAAAGTTTTCCCGGGCGGAAAAGATGTTGGTCAAACTTTTCAGCGATGCCGTTATAATGCTGCCGGCTGCAGCCGGAGGGCTGGCGCTGGATGAAAGTGTAACTGCCAATCCTGATTTGATGTCAGGCAATATAGAATTGCCTGACCGGCAGGCCAATGCCCGCAGAACAATAACCCTTTACCGGGAAAAAATCACTACGCTTAAAGATGCTTTCCGCAAAAAGTTTGCCGGCTTGATTGTTCCGGATGCAAAGGTGGTAATTAAAATTTCCGCTGCGCCGTCCGGGATTATCACCATTAAAACCGGCGAAAGCAATCCGGCGTTTTACGATAATTTGTTTATGAAAAATCAGCAGCTTGACGCACTTGACAACTGGGTGAAAAACGCGCAAAGCACTGTTGGAAATGATCCTGAAGTCAAAGAACTTTTAAAACATCTCTCCGAGGCCAGTGTTTTTATACGCCGCCAGTTGGTAAAAGGCGGAGTTGCTGAACTTGCTACCACAGTAAAACATAAAACCTCTGAAAACAGTAATGCTCAAGGAGCAGCCCCGCAGACGCAGGCAGCTCAAAATGCTTTCAGTATAGATTTTATTCTGGAAAACTGGCGGCTTGATTCTCATCTCAAATCAATGGAAAATATTCTGGATTCCATAAAAGTTTATGCCGTAAAGTTTGAACGGGAACGGGATAAACTTTACAAAAAACTTACAGATAAATTGATGGATATATGGATTGATACTGTGCTGGCAGCTTTTATTCTGCTGGTGCTGGCAGAAGCGTTGCGGGCATTACTGGATATAGCAGATATTCAGCGGCGTAATCAAAAATCCTGTTGAGAGGAGCTGTTTATGCGAAAGTGCGGATTATCAGTATTGATGCTGGTGAGCGTTTTTATTCTATTCTGCGGATGCAGCGACAGACGTGTTGCCGGAAAGCGTTTGCAGAATGAACAGAAATCGCTGGCGGAAAAATATATCAGCAAGGTTTTTGCCGGACAGAGCAAACTGAACAGTAATTATGCTGTATGGTGTACAGCTGTAAGCAATACAGAATGTGTAACCGGCGGCAGAACTTTTATGGCCGGATTTGACGGCGTGGAGGTTTTCAACCGGGAGGCGGATCATAAATTGCTTGATGAATATGCAGTGGCGCGCTTTTATGCCGCGCAGGAATTGGAGTTGCTGATCAAAGGTATTGTCAGCGGAGCGCCGGCGCCTTATGAACACGAAAAATATACTTTCCGCAGTTTTATAAAACTTTCTGTCACTGAAAACCGCCGTTTATGGAAGCACGCTCCCGGTGTTTCCATTGGGATTGCGGCGCTGAAAAATGATAAAAAATCTGAGGCTGTCAAGCTGGAATTGAAAAATACTGTCAGCAAATATCTGCCGCCGGAAAAAACGGATTATTTTTATTTGAACCGGCAGAAAAGTGATCTGGTAAGCCGGGATTATGAAGTGGTATGTTTTATCTGCTATGATCCGGCTCTGCCCGGCTGGGTATTGGAAGATAATCCGCAGAGCACAGATCTTTCACGGGAAGCCGGCAGCTGGTTTGACGGCAGTTGGCAGGTTCCGGCGGAAGTTACTCAATACAATAATCAATATTACTGGAAAGATTCCGCGCTGTTCAGGAAAAATTACGATAAAGGTCTGGTGTTGTTCCGCGGTCGCTGGATGAGTGCTGAACTTGCCAGTGCCACTCTGGAACTGGAAAAATTGTGCGATGAGTTTGATCCCGCTGCCTGTGATGTTGAAGCATTGCAGGATTTTCTGGGCAAAGTAAGCAAATTTTCTGCTGAATGTGACCGGAACCCGGCTTGGAAAAAAGCCGCCACTGCCGCCGGTATCATTATAAATAAACTGCAGCAGGGCAATGAATTTGAAAAATTGCGCGATCTGTTGACAATATTGACTGATGATGCCGAGTTTGCTCCGATCCGGGAACAATGCCGTCCGCATTGTGAAAAGGCAATGAATATTGCAATGCAGAATCTGAATAAACAGCTCACAGAAAACATCAGTATGCTGAACAGAATAGGTAAAAAGATCGATGAAATATTTGCCGATCCGGGACAGCGTCAGCAGAAACGCGCGATTGCGTTGTCGCGCCTGACAAATGTTTACAGCAACATTGTACCGGAAAATAAGCAGAAATTTGCTGCTGAAATTGTAAAAATGCAATTTGCTGCTATTCTGCTTGCCGGTACTCTGGAAGATGCTTCCGGACTTTATCAGAATGTTGAAGACGCAGTTATGCTTAAAGAGATAAGTCCCGCTCTGCTGCGCGATTGTCCGAAGTGCCGTCGCGGTATCACCCGCTGTATATATTGCCGGGAATCAAAAGGTCAATGCACCGGGTGCCGCGGAGAAAAATTTGTCAATAACGATTTCTGCCGGGTTTGCCGCGGCAGCGGTAAATGCGAAAAATGCGGCGGCTCGTTACGTATCAAATGTTTGAGCTGCGCCGGGCGGGGATTCTTTATCAGAAAAGAGAAAGTCCAAACCCTGCTGAAAGAAAGTTCTGCCAATATCGGAAAACTTTTGCAGAACAATATTCAGGAGCTTGAAAAACGCCGGGTAAAAGCCGAGTGAACAGCGTTTTTTCAGAATTTACGGTATTGCCACGTCATTTGGCAATAGATAACTGCTGCAATCAGCAATGTGGCAATCAATGCATAAAACGGCATCTGCGCGGTGGTTGAGTCAGCCAGTACCCCCGCTGCCAGCGGAGCCAGTACCGAGGTGGCGCCCACAATAGTTTCGTTGACCGAAGCGTAGCGCGCGCTTTTATCCACATTGGCAAGCGCGTGATAGGTTATATCAAAGCTGAGTATTCCTGAAAAAACGCCGAATAACCCTGCCGCCAGCCACGCCGCCATACTGCCGGAACACATTGAAACGATCAAAAGCGAAATCATTGCCAGCATAGTACAGAAGGCTATTGCACAGGGCCGGAACTGCCAGCGGCGCGCCTTTATGCAGGATAATGCCGCAAATGCCTGAACAAAACTTATCAGCGAAAGCATAATTCCTTGTGAAGATGTAGGGAAGTGCAATACTTTGGTTGCATAATCCGGCAGATATGAACGCAGTACCGCCAATGCCAGATAACCTCCGAAACTTATCACCCACACCGCTTTCATTATATCCGGCAGTTTGAGCGTATCTGCAGTTTTTTCATTGTCTGCGGGATTTTCTGCAGCAGAGGGAGCATTTTCCTCCAACCGCCGGGTGATGAATTTCTGCATAAAAACAAGGCTTATCAATACAAAAACGGTAATACCAAGCGTTACGATATAGCAGTATTTCCAGCCGTTCAGCGGATCGAACGCCCCCCAGATCACCGCCGCCAGAAAAGGCCCGGTTCCCTGACCGCAACTCCACGAAAAGGTATAGGTTGCCGCACTGCGTGCAAAGGTTTCTGCTGATATTTCCACCTTTTCAAAAAGTTTTACAACCACCTGAAATGGTGCAAAAAAGAGTCCAGTGCCCAAGCCGCTGCCGAAAAGATACAAATATTGCAGTTTTACCGAAGGAGTAAGCAGCAGCCCCAGCAGCGAAACAAACAGTATGATCTGGCTGATAAACAATATTTTTACAGCATTGCGTTTAGTTGTGTATTTGCCGATGATATAACTGCTTACAGCATAAGTCAATGCCCACATCGGCAGAGTTGCGGTTACAGCCAGCGAAGAGACTCCGGCATCAGCCATCCGTTTGGCTGTGATGAAAAAGAGCAGTCCGGTGACAATATTGAGCACCCCGGGCAAAAGGTAAAAAAGGTACTTCATTTCAGCACTTTCCGGGGAAATTTACTTCAGTTCGTTCTGTTGAGCCACCAGCAGCGCTGCTCCGTACATCTGACGGAGTTTGGGTTTTTCGATCTTGCCGGTGGGATTGCGCGGCACCTCGGCAAAAATGATCTTGCGCGGACGCTGATAACGCGGCAGATCCAGACAGAAATTATTGACATCATCTTCAGAGAGTGTCATATCCGGCTTGACTTCAATGATTGCTGCTGCGATTTCACCCAGACGCGGCTCCGGCAATCCGATGACAGCCACATCTTTTATGGCATTGTTGCGGCGCAGAAAATCTTCTATCTGAACCGGATAGAGGTTTTCCCCCCCGGTAATGATAACATCTTTTTTGCGGTCAACCAGATAAATAAATCCGTCGGCATCTTCTTTGGCCATATCTCCGGTGTAGAGCCAGCCGTCGGCAGAAAGTACTTCGTTTGTCGCTTTTTCATCTTTGTAATAACGCAGCATAACCCCGTCACCTTTGACGGCAAGCTCGCCGACTTCGCCGGGTTTTACCGGATTGCGGTCACTGTCCACAATACAGGTCTGCCAGTTGTAGCCGGCTTTGCCGATGGCGCCGACGTGATCAATATTCTCCACTCCCAGATGCACCGCGCCGGGGCCGATGGACTCGCTCAAACCGTAGTTGGTATCGTACTGGTGGTGCGGGAAGACCTTTTTCCAGCGCTTGATCAGGCTCGGCGGCACCGGCTGCGCACCGATATGCATCAAACGCCACTGGTCAAGCTGATAATCTTTAAGTTTGATTTCGCCGCGTTCAATGGCGTCAAGAATATCCTGCGCCCACGGAACCAGCAGCCAGACCACTGTACATTGTTCTTCAGAAACCGCCCGGATGATCCATTCAGGCTTTATACCTTTCAAAAGCACCGCTTTGCCGCCGACCAGAAAACTGCCGAACCAGTGCATTTTCGCCCCCGTGTGATACAACGGCGGTATGCACAGAAAGTTATCTTCGCGGGTCTGATTGTGATGTTTCTGCTCAACAACGCAGGCGTGCATCAAACTGCGGTGATTGTGTACAATAGCTTTGGGAAAGCCGGTGGTGCCGCTGGAAAAGTAGATAGCCGCTTCATCATCTTCATCAATATGTACTGCCGGAACTTTGCTTGAGCAATACGATGCCAGTGAATACGGTTCAGCAAAGCTCGGGCAGTCTTCTCCGGTGTAGAGCAGTGTTTTTACCCGGGGGATCCGGTCGCAGATCGCTTCAATACGGCCGGTGAATGCCGGGCCGAAAACCAGACAATCCACATCAGCAAGTTCCAAACAGTATTTGATTTCTTCAGGTGTATAGCGGAAGTTCAGCGGTACTGCCATTGCTCCGCTTTTGAGGATCCCGAAATAGATCGGCAGCCATTCCAGGCAGTTCATCAGCAATATGGCAACTTTGGAACCTTTGCGGATGTTGCGGGTCAGAAGAAAGTTCGCAATCCGGTTGGCTTTGGCTTCAAACTCTTTCCAAGTCATTTCGCTGCGGAATGAGTCGGCAGGGCTGGACTCAATCAATGAATATTCCCGCCAGGTGGTATGGCGTTTTTCCAGTTCCTGCGGATTTATTTCCACCAACGCAATATCATTGCCGTACAAATTGGCGTTGCGTGTAAGAATCTCGGTTATAGGCATAAACAGAACCTTTCAATTATCTTAATTAAAACAAAATAATCATAAGATTATAATATACCACACAATATCTTTTATTGCAATTACAATAAGGTGGATAATTTGTTTTAAAATCACTATAAAAACTGTTTTTAACTTGCGTTTTAACTGTTTGGATGCTATATTTATATGTATGGATTTATAATTGATATATGGGGGTAGAGTTTTATTATGCAGAATAAACTTTTGATTGCCGGATTGCTGGTATTGTCTGTGACGGCGCTCTTCGCTGCTCCGGAAAAATATACTGTTATCCTGGGTGGCAAAAATAAAGATATCGAAGAAGGTTTTGTGTTCGGCAATAAGTATTGCCAGATCGCGTTCCTGAACCCGTCGCTGCACGGCGGCGGAATCACCGGCGGAGACTTCAATATTATGCAGCGCCGGGATGTGACCGGTAAACATACCCTTGATGAATCAGAGGCGTGCCACCGGATATTTTTCAAGCCGGACGTTAAGGTGAGCAGTACAGGACGCCGGGTGAGGGCAGTGTATGGGTCGGAAAACTGGGCTTTGACTAAAATTGATAAAGGGGTGAATTTTCATCGTAAGTTTGTCAGCGCCGCCTGTTCTGTCAGTGCCGATATTGCTGTAACATTTGATCCGGAAAAAGCACAGGTGTTCTGCCGTGCGACAATAAAGAATAACGGTTCCGGCTCTGCAAAGGTGGAAGTGCTTCCTGAATTTATTTTTTTGAGAAATGATATCCAGCCGCTTGAATTGATAATGGAACGCGCCTTTGTGCGCTACGAAAACGGTAAGCGCAAACAGATACGCGGCTATGAAAAGACATTGCTGGGGGGCGGCGGGCGCGATTATTGGTGGCGCCGGGTGGCGCGTGACTGCAAGGATTTTACCAATTACTTCAACCGCGAACGGATCCCCTTTACTCACGCGCGTTTGGTTCCTCCGCAGCAGTTCGGCATTACCGGGCTTGCCGGCAAAGGCACTCTGATCTGGGATCTCGGTGAAAATCCGGCGGAAAAGATAACTTATCTGGATGTGATCTGGGAAGCTGTGCGCGGAAATATCAACCCCGCCTGGCGAATTGAACTTAAAGGCGGTGAACAGAAAAATATTGAATTCAGAATGTTGACTTTGCGCGGACTTACCCGTTTTGATTCGGTAAACAAAGATTGGGTGTTCAGTTTTCAGACCGGCAATGATCTGTGTGTTATTCAGTCGGTTCCGCTCAAGCCGCAGGATAAATTGACTATTGCCGCAACGGTCAATGACTCAAGAAATAATCAGGTGGTTATAAATCAGCGCAGCGAACTGGCTGCTATGACACCGTTTACTCCCAGCCGGGTTGAATGGCGATCGGCGGCGGAATTTCAAAATCACGTTATTTATCCGGTGAAATTGACCATCGGCACTTTCGGTGGTCAGAATATTATGGATGCCGGAGGGAGCATTATTCCGTAATTTATTTTATCGGCAATAAGAAGGGGTGCTGGAAAACTTCAAAAAAGTTTGCAGCACCCCATTTCTTTTTTGGGGTAATGTCTCAAATATTGTGAAACTGAAGTGTTGAATTATATTATTTGTGCTTTATAAATTTACCACACAAGTTATGATTTGCCAAAAAACAGCAAAACTGCAGTTTTCCGTCTGTGGATACAACATACTTTGATTTATCACAAGATTCAGGACAATAACTTATAATAAACAAATCTTCAGTGTTTGTAAAGATTACCGCCTTTGTCGTCAATGGCAACGATTGCCGGAAAATCCTTAACTGTCAGTTTGCGGATCGCTTCCGGACCCAGATCAGGGAATGCCACCACTTCGGCATCAACAATCGAGCGGGCAATAAGCGCTCCGGCACCGCCGGTGGCTGCAAAGTAGATTGCGCCGCATTCCTGCATAGCTGCTTGCACAGCTTCATTGCGTTCGCCTTTGCCGATCATACCACGCAGTTGACACTCACGGATCAGCCGTGGCGAATAGGCATCCATTCTGCCGCTGGTTGTAGGACCGGCGCTGCCGATGGGTCTGCCGGGCGGAGCGGGGCAGGGACCGGCAAAGTATATGGTTTGGTCGCGCAATTCCACAGGCAGGTCTTCTCCGGCATCCAATGCGGCAACCAGGCGTCTATGTGCGGCATCGCGCGCAGTATAGATCACGCCGCTGAGTCTTACGGTATCTCCGGCGCGGAGGTTGGCGATTTTTTCTGCGGTCAGGGGCAATTCAATATCTATATGCATAGTTTCACCTCAAATTTCGAATCCGGCGTGGCGCGCCGCGTGACAGTTGATATTTACCGCCACCGGCAGACTGGCTATATGGCAGGGGTGAAAATTTATATGCACTGCCAATGCCGTTGTATCACCGCCCAGACCCTGCGGTCCTACGCCGGAAGCATTTATTTTCTGCAAAATTTCCTGCTCAAGTTCGGCATATTGTTCATCGGAGCTGGGAGTATTTACTTTACGCAGCAGCGCTTTTTTTGCCAGCAGTGCCGCCTGTTCAAATGTTCCGCCGATACCGACCCCCACAATCACCGGAGGACAGGGATTGCCGCCGGCATTGATAACGGTTTGAGTAACAAAATCAACAACGCCCTGTCTGCCGTCGGAGGGTTTGAGCATTTTCAGTGCACTCATATTTTCCGAACCGCCTCCTTTGGGGGCGAGTATAACATTGATCCGGTCGCCCGGCACCATTGTCAGATGAATGATCGGCGGAGTATTGTCGGTGGTGTTTTTGCGGGCGAAAAGCGGGTCTGTGACAATGGATTTACGCAGAAATCCATCTTTATAACCGCGCCGGGTGCCTTCGGTGATGGCTTCGTAAATGGTCCCGCCGTCGATTCTTACATTGGTTCCCATCTCTACAAAGTAAACTGCAAAACCGGTATCCTGACAGATCGGCATATTTTCCTCTTCGGCGATACGGGCATTTTCCAGACACTGTCCGATCAACTCTTTTGCCAGCGGATTGGATTCTTTGTCAAAGGCGTTTTGCAGAGTTTCGAGTACATCTGCGGGAAGTTTTACCGCAGCAGAAAGGCAGCACAGACGAACGGCTTCGACCATTTCTTCAAACGGTATTGTCCGCATAGCATTGGCCATTGTACGGTTGGGATCGATTTTTAATTTAAGTTTTTCACTCATAATAAAATGCCTTGTTAAAGGTTGAGATAATGTTTCTGGATTTCCGGAGCGCGTTCAGCAATATTGGAGAGGTGATCGCCGAGTTTTTCCAATTCCGCCAGCAGTTCAATATAGATAACGCTGTTGACCAGACTGCAGGAGCCGGTACGCAGACGGTCGATGTTGTCCAGTTCAAGTTCACGGGTGAGATTGTTGAGTTTACGTTCGCTTTTCAGGGCGGAACGCACTTCAGTTTCATCGGTGCTGCCGAGGGCAACCATTACGCTGGCTGCCTCGGAATTAAGTATGTTCCAAACCTGTTCAATAGCTTTTACACTGTCAGCGGAAAGTTTTTTATCGCTCTTGCTCAAGCGTTCCGCCAGCACAATGATGTTTGCGGTATGGTCGGCAATGCGTTCCGCGTCGTTGGTACAATGCATCAAAAGCGGAATCAGTTCCGACTGGTGATCGGTCAGGTTGCGGCGGCGCATAATTTTTACCAGATATTCGGTTACATCCGCCTGCATACGGTCGATTTTTTCCTCTTCATCAGCAAGTTCATCAAATGCATCCTGATCGATGTTCAACTTCATAAAGTGCTCATTAACCGCCTGATCGATCATCCGCCAGGAGTCGCTGACCATATTGCGTATTGCCATAACCACCTGTTCCAATGCGGCGGTGGGGGTGGCAAGCAAATGCGGCTCAAGCAGCTGGGTGCGGTCAACATTTTCCTGCCGGACGGGAATGAGTTTTTCGCATATCCAGGCAAACTGCTTGATAAACGGCAGCAGAATAATGGTGTTGATCACGTTGAAAATGGTATGTGCCATTGCAATGTGCCGTTCAATATTCTGCGGTACTTCAGCAAAAACATCGCCCGGAGTAATGGCATTGATAAGTGCCAGATATACCGGAGTGTGACCGTTGGATGTGGTTATATACATACTGGCAATCAGCAGTACCGAACCGATAGTATTGAATAAAAAGTGCGCCAAAGCTGCTTGTTTTGCGTGGCGGTTGGCTGCCAGCGAGGCAAAAAATGCGGTAATCGTTGTACCGATGTTGGTCCCCAGCAGAAGCGGTATGGATGTGTAAAAATTGATCAGTCCGCCGCCGGAAAGCGCCAGCACAATCCCCAGTGCCGCAGCACTGCTCTGGATAAGCATAGTGAATACGGTACTTATGATCAAAGCCCCCAGCACCGGCAACAGCGGTACAAAACCGTTTGCCACAGTCGGAGCGCAGTCGAACAGTTGGAAAAAGTGCTGGAAACTCGGCAGTACGCTCAAAACTTTGAGTTCTGAACTCATCAAGCCGATGCCGTAGAAGATCAAACCGAATCCCACCGCCGATTCACCCCAGCCGCGCACCATACGCTTGCTGGCAAAAATTCCGATCATACCAATGGCAATGGCGGGCATAGCCAGAACCCCCAGATTAAAGGAGATGATCTGGGCAGTAACAGTTGTACCGATGTTGGCACCGAAAATAATTCCGATAGCTTGAGTAATATTCAGCAGCCCGGCATTGATAAACCCAATAACCATAACAGTGGTTGCACTGGAAGACTGCACCACAGCGGTGACTGCCGCCCCGGCGCATACTGCCACGATACCATTGCGCGAGAAAAACTGCAGGATTTTTTTCATACGGTCGCCGGCGATTTTCATCAGACCGTCGCTCATAAGTTTCATACCAAAGACAAAGAGCGCCAGCGCGCCGAGCACATTAATGACCACCTTCCAGACATCCAGCGCCAGTATGCGTACCTGGATTTGGCGCATAAAATAGTTGTCAGCCGGGTCGGCGATTTCCACGCCGATAATATATTCACCGCTGGCTTTGCCGGTTTTGACAATGGTCTGGATTTCGCCTTTGCTGTCAGTTTTTGCCGTTTCCGGAGAAACGGTTGCTCCGGCGGTTCCGGAAACCGGAGAACTTATCACCTTGAAATAAACCGGCACATCATCAGCAGGTGTTCCGTTATGTCGTACCAGTTTTACCGAAAGGGGTTTGGGGGCAATACTGCTTACATTGACTTCCTGATCGCCGCCGGTTATCTGGGCTCCGATCGTATAATGAGCAGTTATTGCCTGATCGGGATTGCTTTCCGGGACAATGGTAAAATAGTGGTCGCCGACTTTGTTGCCGGCGGTAACTTTGAAACGCGCCGCGCCGCCGAGGTCGGTATTGATGGTCATAGGTGTTACGGAAAGTACAGAGTTTTCCGGCAGAACTATTTTCAGTTTGGCATTGGTTGCCGGACGGGCACTGCTGCTGCCAAAGAATCCGCGTTCGGAAGGCCCTTCTGCATTGATCACCAGATCTTTGGCAAACTCTCTGCCGGGGAGGGTGTACTGGTTGCTGCCGCTTATTATCTTGAGTTTTGCTACTTTGCCGTTACCGGAGTTCTGACCGCAGCCGGCGGTAAGAATCATTGCGGCGGCTGCGAGAGAAAGAACCGGTAAAAAAATACGCATTGTTTTTGTCATAATCACACTTCCCGTTTACTGTTTTCTATAAAACTGCACCTTAATATACACCAACAAACCGCTTTGCTCAAATTCTGCTGTGCTTTTTTTGTTTTTTAATCTGCAGAAAAGTGTAAAAAATAAGATTATGAATCAAAAATGTAACTTGATATTTGACAAATTTAAATAGTTGTGGTATAATGAAAGGGATTTTATTTTTTTGTTATAAGGAGATTGTATATGCGTTGGAGTTTATTGGCTGTTCTGGTGGTGGTTTGTGTTCGCGCAGCCGGCGGTGAGTTGGAGCGTAATTTTACGGCTCACCTTAACAAGTGGCAGAAAAATCCTCCGCAGGCAAGAATCAGTGTTAAAATGTCAAAAGCTGATATTCAGCGGCGCCGCGATGGACATATTGCTGCATTGAAGAAATTTGCTCCGTATATACTTGATGAATACGCTGCAGTTGACCGGATTATGAAATGGCGCAGCGGGACCTGTATGGATATTCAGATTTTCGGTACAGTAAAACCCGCTGCTCACGAGTGTACCAGCTGGGTTCTTATGCCTGAACTTACCGGCGGCAGGAGCCTTTTGCTGCACAAAAACCGCGATTCATCGTCCAGTAATATTGTTGCCCAGCAGCGGGCGGTCAGCGGTAGAAAACGCTGGGTCGGTATCGGTGATTTCGGCGCGTTGGGTACCAATATGGGGATCAATGAAAAAGCTCTGGCTGTGGTTATGAACAATGCCGACAAAACCAATGAAAATAACGATGTTGGTTTGGGGACTACTTTTATTGCCCGCATATTGCTGGAAAATTGCTCCAATGCTGACGAAGCGGTAAAACTTCTGGAAAAGATCATTGCCGAAAAAGCCTACACCCACGGCAAAAACGGTTCGATCTGGTTTATTGCCGATCCCGGAAATGTGTGGCTGGTGGAAAATAATGCTGAACACATTGTTGCCAAACCGGTTTACAGTGGTATGGCGATCAGAGCCAATGCCTGGGATTACCCGGAAATTCTGCCGTATTCAATGTTCAAGCCCTCTGAAATATCAGAAAATAATCAGCGCGAATACGCAGTACGGCATTTTCTGTTCAATTTGAACGATGTTCTTCATAGAGGTGCATCCGTTGAACTGATGGCAGAAGCGTCGCGCATAAGAAAAATCAAAGATGCCCCGGAAAGTTATCCGTTGTGCGGGCCGCTGACCAATTCAGCTGCAACGTTTGTGATCGATCAGGAGTTTCCGGAAGTTTTGAGTTATATTGTATGCGCTTTCGGTCCGCCGGATCATACACTCTATCTGCCGGTACCGCTGATGCTGACAGGGGTTCCTGAACAACTTGCCGACGGCACCAATCCGGATAAGGCTTTCAAGCGTTTTGCCAAAAAGATGCCGTGGAAGAGCGATGATGAAGTACGCGTCTGTGAGGCAAAACTCAATTCCCGTCACCGCAAGGCGCTTGCCGATGCACGCCGGATAATGCGCCGCAGCAAAAACCGCGCGCAGGCGGCGGCTGTATTGAACACTGCGTTCCGCGAAAACTGCAAAGAGTATTTGTCGGCAACTGAATAAAAAGTTTGTTATATACTGGACAAAGGAGAAAAAATGTTGAAAAAAATTGTTCCGATCGCAGTTTGCTGTGTTGTTTGTTCTATAACGGCTGCAAAGGATATTGACCTGGAAAAGTATGTCAGAAAATACTGGACAAAGTTTGCCGGTAAAAAAGTGGAACTTTCTCCGGATAAACGCTGGCCGATGACTCCGGAGCTGCTGCAGGAGCGTTTCAGACATTTCAAAGCAATGGTGCAGAGATTTGCTCCGCATATCCTTGAAGAATGTAAAAACATTGACCAGATTTTCGGCTGGGAAGAAGATACTTACCTCAAAGCTCTGCGCTTTGGAGTTAAAGTTCTTGAAAATGATGCCAACAAGCCCAATCCGGCTCACGAATGTACCAGTTGGGTTATGATGGATAATCTCACCGGCGGCAAATCAATTCTGATGCATAAAAACCGCGATTCGCGCGGCCGTCCGCTGACATTGCAGCGGCGCGCAGTTCCCGGCAAGCACGCCTGGATCGGCAACGGCGGTCAGAGTTCATTTGTTCCCACTGCCGGTATCAATGACCGCGGGGTGGTGGTTATGATGAATTCCGGGGATGCCCAGCCGGAAGCGGAAAACAGCCAGTATGGTATGGCGACCGGTTTTATCTGCCGCATATTGCTTGAAGAGTGTGCCACTGCTGAAGAAGTGGTTGAACTGTTGGAAAAAATCGTCAATGACAATGCCTACACCCACGTTGAATGTGGTTCTATATGGTTTATCGGTGATTACAAAAATGTCTATATTGTAGAACACAGCGCCCGCAAGTTCGTTGCCAAAGCGGTCAACAGCGGCTTTATAGCGCGTGCCAATGCATTCCATTACCCGGAAATGCAGATTTACAGTTTGCGTTCACACAAAAGCCTGATCCAGCACTCGCACCGCGAATATGCCATCCGCGATTTTCTGGTCAATAAGCAGTGGCGAAAAAATGGTGTGATCACGCCGCTGGACAATGCCGCAGCATCGCGTATTAACAAGACTCTGGAGGGCGTAAAGTGTTATCCGCCGTGCGGAAGAAGCACTATTTCCGGTTCGACTTTTTCCATTGACAAAGAGTATCCGGAATATTTGAGTACGGCATATATGACTTTTTCGTGGCCAAAAAGTTCGGTTTATCTGCCGATACCGCTGACCGTGCGCGATATACCCGAAGCCATCCTTGACGGTTCTTACAGTATGCGTTCGTTTGAACTTATGGATAAAAAAGCCCCCATTATGGATGCAGAAAAACTCGCCGTTCTGGAAAAGCGGCTTTACGACCGCCACGCTGCCGCTGTGGAAAAAGCGCGTGTATTGCTGCGTACCAGCACCAAACACACCGTTCAGACTGATGTGGCAAAGATCCTGAACGATGCTTTTGCCGAAAATTTCAAAGATATTCAGGAAAACACCAAATAAAGGTTAAGTTATGAAACGCGTTATATCAGGGGCAGTAATGATTTTGACTGCCGTCAGTGCTTTCAGCAGAGATATTGATGTAGCGAATTATGTTCAAAAATACTGGTACATCTGGCACAACCGCAATGTGGAAACTGCCGATGGCGATAAACGCTGGCCGCTGACTCCGGAATCGAAAGCGGAACGGCTGCGGCATTTCAAGGCAATGATGCAGAAGTTTGCTCCGCACATTGTGGAAGAATCTTTTATCATTGACCGGGCTCTGGGCTGGAAAGAAGGTACTTACCTTGAAGTAATGCGTTTCGGGGCGCGCAATGTTGCACCCAAAAAAGATGTTCCCAGCCCCGAACACGAATGTACCACCTGGGTGACTATGGACAATCTCACCGGCGGTAAAAGCATATTGATCCATAAAAACCGTGATTCGCGCGGCCGTCCGCTTACATTGCAGCGGCGCGCAGTTCCCGGCAAGCACGCCTGGATCGGCAATGGTCCGCAATATGGATTTCAGCCCACGCAGGGGATCAATGACCGCGGTGTGGCTGTAATGATGAATGCCGGCGATGCGTTGCCGGAAGCGGAAAACAGCCAGTACGGTTTCGGAGTGCTGATAATCTGCCGGATATTGCTTGAAGAGTGTGCCACTGCTGAAGAAGCTGTAAAACTTCTGGAAAAAATCATTTACAGTGATGCTCACACCCACGTTGAATGCGGTTCAATCTGGTTTATCGGTGACCATAAAAATGTCTATATTGTTGAGCACAGCAATCGCAAATTTGTCGCCAAAGCGGTCAACAGCGGCTTTATAGCGCGTGCCAATGCGTTCCATTACCCGGAAATGCAGATTTACAGTCTGCGTTCACACAAAAGCCTGATCCAGCACTCGCACCGCGAATATGCCATCCGCGATTTTCTGGTCAATAAGCAGTGGCGCCAAAATGGCGTGATCACTCCGCTGGACAATGCCGCAGCATCGCGTATCGATAAACTGCCCGATGGCGCAAAAGGTGCTCCGCCGTGCGGAAAAAGCACTATTTCGGCAACCACTTTTGCCATTGATAAAGAGTATCCGGAGTATTTGAGTACGGCATATATGGTTTTTTCGTGGCCAAAAAGTTCGGTTTATCTGCCGGTATCCGTTACTTTGAGCAAGGTTCCGGAAGAGTTGTGCAACGGCAGTTTAAGCAATGCATCGTTTGAACTTATGGATAAAAAGCAGCCGCTGCTGCCGGATGACGAACTCAATACGTTGGAAAAGAAAATCTATGAGCGCCACGCTGCTGCCGTGGATGAGTGCCGCAAGATCTTGCGTACCAGCACAGTACACACCACGCAGAACGATGTCAGTGCAATATTGGAAAAGGCATTCAAGGAAAATTTTGAAGATATAAAATCCGTTTATAATAAACAAGTTAAAAAGTAACACCCAAAAAAAAGGAGCGTGTTTATGAAGAAACAACTTACTTTTGCAGTTGCACTCTGTGCAGTCGCCGCAGTATTTGCTGCAGAACCCGAAAACCTGTTCAAGAACGGCGATTTTTCGCAGGGAACCGCCGGCTGGAAAGTCTATGGAGCAAAACTTGACAAAGCCAACAAGACTTTGAATCTTAAGTACCATCAGCCGCTTTTCTCCAGCGAAGCGATCAAAGTCGATCCCAAAGCCACTTACAAGTTTAGCGTGAAGTTTGCTTCAGCCACCCCCGGACCGATGTACTGCGGTCTGGTGCCGATTGACAAAAACGGCAAAGAAATCGCCTGTCGCAACGTACAGATTGCTTACAGAACCGATTCAGAGCTGTTGGAAACTGCTGCCGCCGGCAGTGATACCATTAAGGTCAAGACGGCTCCCAACTGGAAAATGCACAGTTACCCCTATGTTGCATTCAATACCAAGCCCGACTACAGCGATTTGCCGAACTACGATGTTGCCCCGGTCAAATCTGTTACCCCCGGTGCTGACGGTATCGAAGTCAAGTTGTCGCGCAAACTCGGCAAGGAATATGCTGCCGGAACCAAAGTGCGTATGCACACCGATGGTGCCACTTATGTATATGTTCTGACTTTCCCGAAAGAAGGTATTACTGAACCGACAATGTTGAGCAATACCATCGGCGCCAAAGGTAAACTGCGTTTCCGCAACTGCACCGACAAGGTCAAATTCTATTTCTACATTGCCAACCCCAAGGGTGCCGCTGCGATCGAAGAAATCAAATTTGAAATGGTAGAACCGGCTCCGGCGCCCGCCGCGCCTGCTGCCAAGTAACTGCTGCTGAAGCAAAAAAGCAAAAAGAGCCGCTGTGCAGACAGCTGCTCTTTTTTTTTATCCAGGCAAAAATGAACTTCAGAAAAAATTCCTGCAGTTCAATAACTGTTCCGGTTAAAACACAAATACAGCAGAGATATGCTTTTATTGGAAAATTACACTAAAAAAACTTTCTGAACTTGAAAAAAACGATTTTTCTGCTAAATTATATAGCGTATGTTGTATTGGTCCGGCTTTGCGGATCAGTGAGTTAAAAAAGTATCAAAACAGGAGTCGATTCATTATGGTCAACTACAAGGATCTGGGTCTGGTAAACACCCGCGAGCTTTTTGCCAAAGCCGTCAAGGGTGGTTACGCTATCCCCGCGTACAATTTCAACAATATGGAACAGCTGCAGGCGATTATTCAGGCTTGCGTGGAAACTGAATCCCCGCTGATTCTTCAGGTTTCCAAGGGCGCCCGTCAGTATGCCAACCAGACTCTGCTGCGCTATATGGCACAGGGTGCGGTCGAATATGCCAAGGAAATCAACAATGGCAAAGCTATTCCGATTGTTCTGCACTTGGACCATGGGCCGGACTTTGAAACCTGCAAAAGCTGCATCGATTACGGTTTCAGCTCGGTGATGATCGACGGTTCGCACCTCTCTTTTGAAGAAAATATTGCCCTGACCAAGAAGGTTGTGGAATATGCCCACGCTCACGATGTGACTGTGGAAGGCGAACTCGGCGTGCTGGCCGGTATCGAAGATGATGTCAAGGCCGAAAAGCACACCTACACCGAACCCGATGAAGTGGAAGCCTTCGTCAAGGCTACCGGCGTTGACTCTCTGGCCATCGCTATCGGTACTTCTCATGGTGCTTACAAATTCAAGCCCGGCGACGATCCGAAAATCCGTTTGGACATCCTCGCTGAAATCGAAAAGCGTATCCCCGGTTTCCCGATCGTTCTGCATGGTTCTTCCAGCGTCCCGCAGGATCTGGTCAAAATCATCAATGAAAACGGCGGACAGCTCAAAGATGCCATCGGTATCGGTGAGGATCAGCTCCGCGAAGCTGCCAAGAGCGCGGTTTGCAAAATCAACATCGACTCTGACGGCCGTCTGGCAATGACCGCTGCCATCCGTAAAGTTTTCAACGAAAAACCGGCTGAATTCGACCCCCGCAAATATCTCGGTCCCGCCCGTACCTCTCACAAAGAGCTGTATATGGGCAAAAACCGCGAAGTGCTCGGCAGTGCCGGTCACGCTTTCGACAAGTAATCTGATTGCTTGAAGAAGTTTTCTCAAAACACTCCGGAATTTTTTCCGGGGTGT
>JAZNBV010000076.1:0-5220 GCA_045587205.1 Victivallaceae bacterium | reverse complement strand
TGCTATATTTATCGTTTACACATAGAACGCTATCGTATAGCTGGGGCTTGTAGAGTTTGAAAAGTGTGCTATATTAGCAAGTTTGACGGCGGTGGTGTTTTCGTTGCTGGGGCTTGTAGAGTTTGAAAAGTGTGCTATATTCACATTTAAAACACGGATTGCAGCTAATTCGCTGGGGCTTGTAGAGTTTGAAAAGTGTGCTATATTTTCAGCGGTTGTTGCGGTCTTGACTGCCTCGCTGGGGCTTGTAGAGTTTGAAAAGTGTGCTATATTGTAATTTTTGCAACTGTTTTATAAGCAAAGAATTACTTTACAGATTACTTTCAAAAAAATCCGTTTAGTGCAAAAAACATATTGTATTGGCACATTTTTTTTACAGTCTATAACACTGAAGCAACTAAAAAAGCAACAGTTGTTCAGGCTTTTTTTCAACATCTTCAATTTTTTTACCGTACAAAGATATCATATCTCCAAATTGTTTATCGGTAATCATCAACAAGCGAACTTTACCGCCGGGGGGAACGGCAGATTTCAGATGGTTCAGATACTTTTGAGCATTTTCTCTACTGGAACAAAATTTAGCGTACACAGAAAATTGCAATTGTAAAAAACCTTCCCGCAGCAAATACTTACGAAAATGGGCATACTCCCGTTTTTCTTCAGTTGTTACCACCGGCAGATCAAACATAACCATCAGCCACACAGATTTTATCTCCGAAATCATCTTTTAATTATAATGTAACAACAATTCTCCAGTTTGAAATGATTCCGCAACTTGATGTGCTGAACGCTGAATAAGATCAGATATTTTCCACAAGCCATCAGCAGTATTTATCTTGCCCTGCAATGCACTTATCAGTTGCCTGCGCATATCTTGTGAAAGACTTTCTATGAACAAATTTTCCGGGTTTATATTATAAACAGCTTCATCTACTATATACCTGAACGGTTCCATAAGATCGTCAGCCAGACAATACGCATTGTAACGATTATGATGATTTATCCCTATGGTAGGATGCAAGCCGGCACTGCAACACGCCCTGGCAGTTATGGCTCGCAAAACCGCATAGCCATAATTCAGCAGCATATTACTGTCTTCTGCTTCGCGATCACGCTGAAAAGATTTTTCCCAGAAATTTTTCCAATAAATAACTGCTGCTCTGGATTCTATATTTTCCGGATCCCCGGAACGGACGTTTTCTGCAAGCTTCAGCAAACCGTAATCACTGTTATGAAGCTTTTGCAACAGCTTTCCCTGCCGACGGATTTTTTCCTGTATAATCGTTTGCCAAAGTCTTTTTTTCAGCGGTAATTTAGCATTTACCTGACTTCGGAAACGCTCATTTTGTATGTAGTTCCCATTTATCGGCAATTGCATAGATACAGGCAAACGATCTTTGCCGGATATCACCACTACGGCACCATTCTCCGCCAGTGCCGCCAACAATGCCCCGGTAATGGTAACTGCCGGATTGGCAAGAATCAGGCATTGGATTTCTCTTACCGGAACTGTTACTGTTTGAGAATCCTTTAACCGGATGCTCAATAGATTATTGTTCAAGTTCAAAAAAGCCGATTGTTCGGCAATTTCTATTATCCGTTCAATCATTGGCTATTTGCAGCTCTCCAAAAATATTCATATTGAATTTACGCATATTCCACTCTCTGGCGGCACTCAATGTCGGAGTAAACCAGCAATGAGCTGCCTTTAAGTCTTGTGTTTTACGCGCATCTTTTATCGGACAACAGTAAAATTGCGGCAGGGATATACCGCGGATTATACACAATTTTTCTTCGCCGTCTTTATTGATTTTGACAATATCACCTTTCTGCAAGCTGAATTTGAATTTCATTCCGGGGCGTTCCCTGCTGAAAATCTCCTGACGGCGCTGCTTACGCTGTACTGCATCCATCAGCGAAACCACCTCACCTTCCCAGCCGGTTTCCTCGCCCAGTTCATTGAGTTTGGCAAAAATAGCCAATATGTAATTGGCACCATTAGCAACTTCACGTCTGCCGTCACCTTTGCCGATCGACCGGGTTTTAACAGTACGCGCAACCCGGACTTTCCTTATAGTGTTTACGGGATTGCCATTACGATCAAGCATCTGTGGCAAATTTGCTTCATCACTGAAAATTTTCAGCATTGAATCTGTTACTTCATAGTCCTCGGCAACACCCAGTTTATCCAAAATCATATTTTTGATTGCCGGATCAACGATTTGTTTGATCTCTTTTGCGGTCAGCATACCCAATGCCACCCGTTCGTGACGAACCGAATTACCATTGCTGTAATCTTTGCTGTAAATCGTTTCTTTGTGCAATGCACCGCGCATCTTATTGACTACGTGGTGCGATACCGCACAATTATCAAGCATTGAATGAGCCTGGTGATAAAAGTCTGTATCTATAAATTTTTTGGTAACTTCATTGAATTCTCTGCGGCGTTCAGGCGACATTTTTGCTACCTCCTGAACCAGTCCCGGCGTAGTTAACGCTATGGTCATAGCATCCACTGCGTGGTGACGGTGGTCAGAACGGACTTTTTCCCCCTCACCCAACAGATAATTGCCCCCCCACGCCCTGCGGATCATTGCTGTACATCCGCCGGCAATGGCGTAAACCCGTCTTTTACCGCTCTTATCCACCACGCCGCCGTACAGCATTGCAAGATACTGCATAGCAAGTTTACTGGCATAACGCGTATCATTGAGATTGCGTTCAAGAAATTCAGCGGGTTCTACTTTTTGCAATTCAAATAATTCAAGTTTGCGTTCAGCATAAACACCTTTAAAATGTCTGACCCGTTCCAGCATTTCAGGATATGCCGCAGATCCACCAAACGCTTCGTAAGGAGTCTTATTGCTTTTTTGAGCATTCAAACGGTTTATGCAAAGTGTCTTATTTGCAAATGAATCATCAAACGAGCGCGAATAAGGTATAATATGTTCTATATGAACCAATCCACCGTGCAGCAGATCGGTCATAGAAAAGCGTTCACCGGAATATGGGCAGGTAAAATCGCATTCATCGGCAAGCATTACTTTCAATATATCATTGCGGGATATTTTTTCCAAACCGGCTTCTTCAGCAATGCGTCTGGCTATTGCTTCGCGTTCTTTTTCTCTTTTCCGGTTATTAAATGTAATCTGCTCCCGTTCTTTATTGGTGGCCTTCAGATCCCGTGCCAGTTCAATGTGGATACGATCCGGTTTACCGTAACGCTCAACAATACTGTTGACCACCCGGCGCAGTTCCGCCAACACCCTGTGTACAATAGGATTACGCAGTTCAAAACCACATTCATCAAATAAAGGCAATAAATCAAATTCTTTACTGGCGATAAGCGTATGGTTATTATTTTTCAACCAATCACTTAAACTGACTCCCCCTTGCAAATCGGGCAACATATCCTTTAAGGCTTTAAGGGAAAATGCACAATAATCATCAGGTAATGCCATTGATGCAACATCTTCTGCTCTTTCAGAATCAATCTGCCAATAACCGGTCAACCGTTTTAGCAGTACATCATTTTTCTCCATTGAACGCAAATCATTGAAAAACTTCAACTGTTCTTCAAGCGGCATTTCGAAGACCTTACTGCCAAACGCCCGATAAAGTATATTATTCAATTCATTGCCGTAGATTTCTTTTTCCTCATCGCCAAGAGTAAATTTTTCCCCTTTTGCCAATCCGGCTGCTTTCTGCAATTTTGACAGAGTAACTTTTCCGGATTTATTGAATATATCCGAATATCCGTTCAGCACTTCAATAACTTTGAGCCGTTCATCTTCTGTCAGTGAACGCACTTGTGCCTTATTGGTTATACGCAAATTATTCACATTGCTGTAAATTCTGAATAACTGCGCTTCCATCGTCGCCATAGAACAGCGGCGGCGTTCCGGATAAATCCGGCATCGTCCAATCAACCCCTTACAGGACTTCAATTTACGTTGAAAAAATATTGCCTGAAAAAGTTCTTCTTCCAATTCTTCAGATATATGCTGCCGTTGTTTTTTACAAATCATCCGGAATTCATTCTGATACATTTCACGGTCAGTATAACGGCTGCGGATGCGTTCTACTTCAGGATCTACCATCGAAAAATATTCGCCGAGAGTTCTGGCATTGGCAGCTTTGATTGCCAGTTTCAATTCATTTATGCCGCTTTTTACGGCTCCGGCAGTTTCCTGCTCTTTGAGTTCCTGTTTGCGGTTGCTCAAATAACCACGCCGCTGTGCAAGGTGGTAGATTGCTCTGCCCAGTTCGTATTTATCCAGTACCCGATCAAGCGCCATCTTGCGCAGCAAATACGGCAACACATGTCCGACGCGCTTGTGTTCCGTTTTTGGAAATAACGCAAAGAGCTTCTGATCAATTTCAGTAAAAAAAGCAGAATCAACATCTTGTGGCAGAAAACCGTTCCCAACAAGAATATCCAGCACTTCAGCCTTGCGTCCACGGCGCCGCAAATATTGCTGGCGCAATGCTCTCTTCAAACGTCTTTCGGCACAACGGGAAATTCCCTTTCCGGCAGAAATTTCATTTTCAGTACCTTCAACACCTGGCTCAAAAATTCTGCTGCCCCACGCAACAAGTTTCCTGCCGGAACGATCTTCCTGTAAAACCGCCCAACCGATTGATGCAATTCCCAAATCCAAACCAAGCGTAAACATACTCATACATTACCTCCCGAATAACTAATATTTATACTTTACTGATATAATATCACATTTTTGTATATATGCAATTTGATTTTTTAAAAATCAGGATTATATTTATGGTAACTCTACAAGTCCTGGTAAAGGATTTGCTGGCAACTTTCTGCGGAAAGTCCACAACAGCGGCTTCATAGCCGCTATTTTTTTGCTTTGTCAACAGTTTCCGGCAAAAAATATGCCCGAAAGTGGCGATACCGCTTTCAGGCATATTTCTTTTCTTTCCGGAGAAATTGAGTATCAATACCGGTTTTCGGGAATGACTTCGAGCCAGTAGTCGTTGGGCACTATGGTCATAACGAATACATCCCCATTATTGATCTTTTTTGCGGGCGGTGAGTTCTTCTTCAAGCAGTTTCAACTCCTGTAAATCTTCCCAATCAGCCTGTTTGGCGGCTTCTGTTTTACGCCTTTGGTTGAATACTTCGTAGCGTTCGCTTACGATTGTTTTCATCTCATTATTGCTGATTGAACCCGCGTTGTTCAATATTTCAAAACCGTT
>JAZNBV010000075.1:0-5948 GCA_045587205.1 Victivallaceae bacterium | reverse complement strand
TTTAAGGTTTTGCAACACCCTCTTTTTTTTTACAACCAGATTTATTTTACAGAGAGATCGTCGAACTGACGGCGGCTGGCGCGAATCATCATCTTGCGGCAGATGCAGAACAGCATTGTACCGTTAACCAGCGAAACCAGTATCCACGACACCGGATAAGAGAGCATAAGATTTTCCAGAGTCGGCGAAAGCGGGAATATGAAAAACACCCAGAAAATCCGGAATACGCACGCGCCCATCAAAGTAACTATTGTCGGTGCAAAAGAATACCCCAGTCCGCGCAAACCGCCGATAATGACTTCCAGAACCGCCAGCAGAAAATAGAATGTCAGCTGATAATCGATCCGGATAACACCCCATTCGATAACCGCACTGTCCGGATTGAATATTGCCAGCAACGGCCGTTTGAAAATGTGACATACAGCTATCAGAACAACAGCGCAAACCACTGCACTGGCAAGACAGATCAAAATTGAACGGGCAACGCGTTTATACTTTTTTCCACCGTGATTCTGACCGACAAAACTTACTGCCGCCAGCGAAAATGCGGTAAAACTTGTATGAACCACCCCTTCAATACTCAGCGCAGCTGTATTGCCGGCGATCGCCTGCCAGCCGAAAGTGTTGACCGTGGACTGAATGATAACATTGGCTATGGAAAAGAGCATTCCCTGTACCCCGGCCGGCAGACCGATGCGGAACATTTCGCGAAATACGCCCCAGCGGATATGCAGTTTGTTCCAGTATATTTTATAATCTTCCGCAGTTTTGGTCAGCACCCGCAAAACCAGTATCGCAGAAATAATATTTGATAACTTTGTGGCAATCGCCACCCCGGCTACATCCATCTTGCATACCAGCACAAAAAAGAGGTTCAGCAGTACATTGACAACGCCCGCAATGGTCATATATATAAGCGGGCGTTTTGTATCGCCGATACTTCTTAAAATGGCACTGCCGAAACTGAACAGGATCATAGCCGGGATCCCCAGACACCAGATCCAGAAATAGAGCGTTGCCTTATCCAGAATGACTTCCGGCACCGCCATAATACGCAGCACCGGTCTGGTAATCAGCACCCCCACGATCATCATAAAAAAGCCGCCCACGCAGCCGGTAAGAACAGCAGTATGGATGGTGTGAAAAAGGTTCTTTTTATCTTTGGATCCTATATAACGCGCCACCAGCACATTCACCCCGGCGCTGACCCCCCAGAATAAATTGAGCAGCAAAGTGGTAAATGCCGGAGCCGATCCCACTGCCGCCATTGCTTCACCGGAAGCATAACGCCCCAGCACGATCAAATCAGCAGCGTGAAACATCAAAGCAAGTGCATTCGCCATCATCAGCGGTACCGCAAACCGCACTATCTTGCCCAGAAGCGGACCGTGGCACATATCGACATTATATTTTGCAGGAGCAGCCATAACAAATATTGATTCCCGAAAAAAGTTTTATCTTACGAGCAGAAATATCCTTTAATATACTTCATATATTTTTTTTTACAAGACCGGTATTTTTCTTATTTTGCAAGTTATTGTTTTTTGAGTATAAATCCATTTGCAATAACTCTTTTGCGGTATTATATTAGTTTCCTGTACAGGAAATACAACCTATGGAGTGTTTTTATGCATAACGGCAAGTATGGCTGTGCTGTCTGGGGCTGCGGATGGGTCGCCAGCGGTCACATTGCAGCGTATCTGAAAAATCCCGATTGCGAATTTATCGGACTGGGCAGCCGCCGCAGTGAAAGCGTGCAGGCAAAAATCACCGAATTTGCCCTGCACAATACCACACGTTACAACTCTTTTGAAGAATTACTCAACGACAGCCGGGTGGATATTGTTTCGATTTGCACCCCTAACGATCTGCACGCCCGGGAAGCTATGATGGCGGCACGCGCCGGCAAAAAGGTTTTCCTGGAAAAGCCTGCCGCGGTAAACGCCGGAGAACTCGACGAACTTATCGATGTTTTTGATCAGTATAAAACCAAAAGCGTAATGGGGCTGGTGCTGCGTTTCAATCCTTTGAGCATAATGCAGAAACGCCTGATCGCCGAAGGCGAACTCGGCAAAGTATTGCTGACCAATGTCGATTACTGGTTCGGGCGCGACCGCGGCGGCTGGATGAAAGAGGGCAAGCGTTCCGGCGGAGCATTTGTGCTGGGCGGCTGCCACTCGGTGGATTTGGCGCGCTTTCTTTTGAATTCCGACATAACCGCAGTGCGCGGCGATGCCCTGCAGACCGGGTCGTGGTATGATTATCCGGCAGTGGAAACGGCACAGGTGCGTTTTGCCAACGGGGCGATCGGGGCTTTTTCCTGCTCGCTTACCGGTTTTGTGCCTTACACAGCCAATATAAATATCATCGGCGAAGACGGTACCATTTCCAACGATCAATTTTACCTGCGCAAATTTCAGGAGCAGAAGGAGTTTTTCACCGTGGATACCGGGGTAAAAAAGACCGGCGATGTTTACGGTCACCCCTTCCCTGCGATTGTGGAACACTTTGTAAAATGTCTGCGCGAAGACCGTGATTCCGAACACAATGCCCGCTCGGCAGTAAATTCGCACAAAGCCTGTTTCGCCATCTGCCGCAGCGCGGCAAATAATGGTGAATGGATAGAACTTTAACAAAAATCTCAAAGGAGTTTTTTATGAGTATTGAACCGCATTATGAATTCCGCAAAGATATGGATATGATCCATAAGCCGGACCGCCGGGATTTTCAGGCAACCCCCGGAAAAGATGAAACTGTTATTGATGATTCCTGGCAACTGGTCATTCCCGCCAATGCCAATGAAGTGCTGCTGACCGCAGTTGAAGATTTGCAGGATTACTTTGCAGTAAGTATGAAAATCACCCTGCAGATCACCACTGATGCCGCAGCGGAAAAGCGTATTGAATTTGTTCAGGACAAAGATTTCAAGTGCGCGCCGCGCGGATATTCTTTTGCCGTAACAGATTCTTCAGTGGTCATCAAAGGCAACACTTCAGAGGGACTCGGTCAGGGCTGCTATTATATTGAAGATTTGATGAATCTGCGTCAGGCGCCGTTCCTGACCCGGTGTGATATATTGCGCGAACCGGTCTTTGCCCCGCGTATGGTCCACTCCGGCTGGAGCATTGATAAATTTCCGGATTCGCATCTCAACGCCATTGCCCACGCCGGTTTTGACTCGATCCTGCTGTTTGTGACCGGGCCTAATAAAACCACTCACGGCGATATTGACTTTAATGATCTGGTTGACCGCAGTGCTAAATATGGACTCGGAGTCTATTTTTACAGTTATCTTGACAGTTTCAAGCATCCCGATGAACCGGATGCCGAAGAGTTTTTCGACAACAGTTACGGCGCAGTTTTCAAAGCCTGCCCCCGTGCAAAAGGATTGATTCTGGTGGGCGAGAGCTGCAATTTCCCGACTAAAGACCCGCGCGCCAATCCCAGAAACCCCAAAGATCGCAAACCCGAAGAAGTTTCGCCCGATGGTCAATATGCTGGCAATATCGATTACCGCCATCATTCCGGCTGGTTTCCGTGCAAAGATTATCCGCAGTGGCTCAACGCGGTAAAAAAGGCTGTGTATAAATATTCTCCGGATGCGGATATAGTCTTCTGGACCTACAACTGGGGCCGGGTGGAAAGCGAACCGCGTATTGAGCTTATCAACGAACTGCCGACAGATGTCTCACTGCAAGCAACGTTTGAAATGTTCGACATCATTAAAAAATACCCCAATTTTCAGACCGTACAGCCGGATTACTCAATAACCCATCCGGGGCCCGGAGAATATTTTTCCAGCGAAGCCAAAGCAGCCAGGAAACGCAATCTGCGGCTCTACACTATGGCAAACACTGCCGGCAGAACCTGGGATTTCGGTACCGTGCCTTATGTACCGGTGCCGCAGCAGTGGTGCAAACGTTACAATCAAATGCTCAAAGCGCACGAGCTTTACGGACTCTGCGGTGTGATGGATTCGCATCACTACGGCTGGTATCCCTCGGAAATTTCGGAATACTCCAAGTGGAATTTCTGGACACCGGCAATCGATCAGGAAGATATCCTCTACAAGATGGCGGTCCGCGATTTCGGCAAAGATGCCGCTGCTGATATCGTCAAAGGCTGGGAACTCTGGAGCAGAGCGATCGACTCTTATACGCCGGGTTTTGAAGATCAGGCAGGACCGCTGCGGGTGGGGCCGAGCTATCCGTTGCTTTTCCTCCCGTGTCTTTACCCGCACTTTGAGCCGTCGCTGAAATACCCTGCTCCGCCGGAATCGCTGGTGGGCAGCAGATGGATAACTCCCAATTACTACCCTGAACACATTTACAATATGAGTTTCAGCGGCAGAAAACTGCCTGAAGATATCAAGATCATTTCAGCAGCGCTCGATATCTGGGAAGAAGGCAACAAGATTATGCTTGACGCGTTGAAAAAAGTTCCGGCGGAAAAGCTTGAACGCGCCTCCAAAGCTGTCGGTGTGGGGGTGTATTGTTCCTGCGCCATACATACTATGCTCAACACCAAAAAGTGGTATTTGCTCAACCGCAAACTGGAAATCGAATACGATTTTGCTGCCGCAGAAAAAATGGTCGATGAACTTGAAGCGATCATCGCCGATGAAGAAATCAATGTTCAGCGTGCCCTGCCCCTGCTGGAAGCCGACTCGCGTCTGGGCTGGGAACCCAGTATGGATTACATCGGTTCCGCGTGGCATATCCGGCACAAGCTCCACCACTTGAGTGTGCTTAAAGAACGCACACTTCCGGCGTACCGGAAGACTTTGTGCAAAAATCCCGTGATGTTTTACGCCAAAAATTAAACTGCATTTACGGGAAAACAAAACAGGGGTTTACATTATGACATTTATTCAGGGATGGAAAATATTTATCAACGCTTTGCTGGCGGGTCTGTTCATCGGGATGGCGGGCACGGTCTATCTGGCGGTGAAAAATCCGCATCTGGGGGCATTTCTCTTTGCATTTGCCCTGATGACCATACTTTGCTACGGGTTCAAGCTCTATACCGGCGCGATCGGTTATCTGATGACGCAAAAGCGCAAAGATATCCTTGCATATCTGGTAACGCTGGTATTGATCTGGCTGGGTAATCTGGGCGGATGTTTTGCGGTGGGATCTCTGGTGCGCTGCAGCCGTACATTCGGCAAACTCGATGCACGCGCAATGGCTGTATGCACCGAAAAACTCAACGATTCACCCGGCAGCATACTGATCCTGGCATTTTTCTGCGGCATACTTATGTATCTGGCAGTGGAAACCTACCGGCGCAAAGAGTTGGGCGATATTTTCCGCTTTGCGGCAGTATTTCTCTGCGTGGCGATATTTATTCTCTGCGGCTTTGAACACTGCATTGCCAATATGTATTACTTCTCCGCAGCCGGGATGTGGAGCGTCAACACACTTTTGAGTGTGCTTTTAATGACGCTGGGCAATTCGCTCGGCGGCTGGCTGCTGCCGCTGGCAGACAAGATCCGCAATTGAAGGCTGTTGCAAAACTGTTTTGTGGGGAAAAAACCTTTTTGAAAAAAGGTTCTTTTCCCCACCCCCCATTTTCCAAAAACTTTCGCCGGGATTGCTTTTATTGTTCCAATAAAAGCAATCCCAACTTGTTTATTATAAGTAAATTGCAATATTTTTTTCTGTAAAGATTCACGCTATTGCAAGAAAAAAAACTAAAATATTCTGATGCAGTTTGACAAAATAAAAAAATGCTGTTGCAAAACTGTTTTGTGGGGAAAGAACCTTTTTGAAAAAATGTTCTTTTCCCCACCTTGTCCCGCCATAGCCTTTGGCGACGGCGGAACCCCATTTCTTGGCACGGCGTAATGAAATGAAGTCGGCTCCAAAAACTTTCGCCGGGATTGCTTTTATTGTTTCAATAAAAGCAATCCCAACTTGTTTATTATAAGTAAATTGCAATATTTTTTT
>JAZNBV010000074.1:0-123569 GCA_045587205.1 Victivallaceae bacterium | reverse complement strand
TCACAGAACGACATGGCTACGATCCGACTTTTGGATTGTAAATTGTTGTAATATAAGAATATTATATTCAAACCAACCCAAAGGAACAACTATGAAAACTTTCAAGTCCAGCTGGAAAAACATTGCCGCTATGCTTGCTGTTGCAGCAACTCCGGCAATGGCGTCTGAAGCGGTCGATCTGCTGCCGTTTGCCTACAGAGGCACCGCCAAACCGCCCCGTATGACCTATACCAAATCCCACCCCGAATTCGGGCGTAAGCCGCCGATAGTAACTGTTGACGGTCAAAAATGTATCCCGATTCCCGGAGGGAATGCGGTTTACAGCGGTTCGAAGGGACCGTTTGCCCAATATTCCGCACCCGGCACATTGCTGCTGACTCTGGCTGGCGATATCTCCGGCGAAGCCGACAAGATCAATATGACTGTCAATTACAACAAATACAAAAAAGGCAACGGTTCCGCCGGCAGAGAAGTAAAAAGCTTTACAGTAACACCCGGCAAATTCATCAAGACTGTTGAATTTACCGTTGTGCCGGATACCGCCGCACTGCAGTACATTTTCGGTTTGAACGGCAACAAAGGTTCCAACTGGAACTTGACCCGTATGACCATAGAATACGCTGCGGACAATGTAAAACTGGTAAAAATCACCCCCAATATGAACCTTATGCCGTCACGCTGGAAAGGTGTTCCGCAGCTGGATTGCTTCTTCAACCACCAGAACATCAATATTGCGGAAGTTCGTACCAGCGTAAAACTGGCGTATGACGACAAAAATCTCTATGTAGGTTTTATAGCCTCCGAACCGGAAATGCATCTGCTCAAAGCCGATGTCAAAGAGCGCGACGGCGGCGTGTGGAACGACGATTGTGTGGAATTATACTTTCTGGATACAGAGCACGACATCGTCAAGCAGTTCATAGTCAACCCCATCAACACCCAGTTCGACTGCGAACGCCGTCAGGCGCAGGCAGGTGACCCATACAAAGTCAAGCCCTGGAGCGGCAAATGGACCTCCAAAGTCTGGAAAGGCAAAAACAAGTGGGAAGCTGCTATGTGCATACCCTGGACCACTATCGGTTTGAGCGGCATACCCACCCAGCCGATGAAAATCAACCTTGCACGCGAGCGTTACGCCAACAAAGAAAAGAGCCACTGGAACTGCTATCAGGGCGGTTTTGATGAAGTGAACAACTACGCTGTTATTGACTTCCAGAAAAATGAAATCATCCGCAACCGCAAGGTCGAACGGGTCAACTATCTACCCAAACGCGCCCGCAAAGAGTTTAAAAAACTGCTGGGCACCGAACCGAACAACTGGTCAGGTTGGAACTGGAGCGGCGAATTTTATCTGGTCTATCAGCAGCCGTCGGTAAAAGCCAAACATACTCTTGAATCGATCATACCGCACCAGAAAAAGATGCTTCAGGCATACGGCGAAGCCAATATTGCCGGCCCGGGAATGCCCCACGTTATGATGCCGCGCAACACCAAACTCAAGCTGAATGATTTTCTGGAATTCAATAAGAAATACGGCACCAAATTCCCCTATGGTTCGCGTTTGTCTGACGGAGCAGCCAAAAAAGCCGGAGCAGAACCCTCGGTTTCGATCACCCCCGGCAGAGTCAGTGTTGACCCCGGTCACCCGGCAAGTATTCAAACTGCGCTTAAACATCTTGACAATATTGCTGCGGAGCTGGAAAGAAAACCCGCGCTCAAGCAGCTGGTTGCATTCATCCACGGCATTGATGAACCGACCAATGCGATTACTTACATTTACAGCAAAAACCGCAACCCCAATCAGGTGGATATCATCGATAAATACGATGCCATTATCAAAGAATCCACCGGGTTCGGCAAATACGGCGTTTATGATGCATTCGGCAAACCCGGCAAAAATGCAATGTTTGACCGCATTGCCTTCTGGCGCTGGTGGAACAACAACTTTGCCAACTATGTGCAGAGTGTCAGCAAACGCGCCGCGGAAAAACTTCCCGGTTACGATTTTATGCTTTACAACCGCAATACCTGCAGCGGTACTGATACCATTGATGTAGCACTCTGTGACGGCAAACACGTTGTGAGCTGCGACCCCTATCCGACCAGCACCAAGGCCTATTTCGGTATGGGCAGAGCCTTGTACCACACCGGCTTTTCGGTCAAGATCCTGCGCGACCTCTCCCCCAAAGCCGAAGTATCGATCTATGCCCAGGCATTCAATTACAATGGCGGTACTCCTGTACGCGCCGAGTTGCGCGAATGGGCAAGTCAGGCCATCAAAAACGGTGCGGATAAACTGCAGTGGTATTCCAGCAGCGCACTTTCGCACAATACAGAAATTTATAACGAAGCTCTGGAAATATCGCGCTTTGTCGGCAAACTGCCCAAGATCAAGCGCCCCACTGAAACCAAAACCGCAATTTTCTACAGTGATTACGACCGCTGGGCGCTGCTTGACCGTCCGCTGCACGCGGCATACACCGTTTACTCAATTCTGGGCGAACACAACACCAACTGGTTCCGTTTTGTCAGCAAGAACTCCTGGCGTATGGACGGAATCAAACTGCTGTACATCCCCCGGATGCGCTTTACCGATCCGGAGCTGACTGCCAAACTCAAAGATTTTGTGATCAACGGCGGTACAGCAGTGATTCTTGACCCTGATTTTATGAGCAATAATATCGACGGCAGCACCGTGCCTGAACGCGCTGAATTCATCGGGACTGCGCTGAAAAAGATCAGCAACGGCGATATGAAGATATTCTACAACAAAAAGCCGATGCCGGTAAGCAAACTTGCACACATCGATCTGCCGGAAAACGGCACGGTGTATGCCTTTGACTTTGCCAAGCTGCCCGCCGGAGCCAAAGTTCTGGCAACCTACGGCAACGGCAAACCGGCGATCATCGAGCGCGCTATAGGCAAAGGCAAAGTGATCTTCTCGGGCGTGATGCCGTTCGGTACTTCCAATGCGGCAATCACTCCGGAAGGCTGGAAAGATTTCTTTGCAGACCAGGCAAAGAAAGTCGGCGAAAAGAACAATCTGGATATCTGGTTCTTTGATTTGCCGGAAGTGAAAGACAAACACTTCAAACTCCAGCCGCTCAAGTAAGGGCATTGTAAAGTTTATGGAACTGCAAGACCGAGTCGCTATCGTTACCGGTGCCGGCGGCGGCATAGGCTATGCCATATCCTGCCGATTGGCAGCGGCAGGAGCCAAAGTAGTTGTTACCGATGTTGACGAAGCTAAATTGCAAGTCACAGCTGATGCTGTTTGCCGTTTTGGGAACAGTGTTCTGCCGCTGATAATGGATGTAACTGACAGTGATTCAGTAAAAAATGCCGTTGCCAGAACTGTTGAAGAATTCGGCAGGATCGATATATTGGTCAACAATGCCGGCGGCAGTGCTGCTTTGCGCAAAGAATTGACAATGTTCAAAGATGCGCGCGAAGAGATCTGGCAGTGGGTGATCGCCCTTAATCTGCACGGAACTATGCGCTGCACCCGCGAAGTGCTGCCGATTATGACTGCCCGGCAATACGGCAGGATCATAAATATGTCAAGCATTGCTGCGGAAGTCGGCATTTTACAGCGCTGCGATTACGCGGCAGCCAAAGCCGGGATCATCGGTTTTTCCAAAACTCTGGCAATGGAAGTCGGCAAAGACGGCATCACCGTAAACTGCGTGGCACCCGGTCTGATCAGCCGCACCCACGATATACAGCCCGATGCGCCTGAACTGAAAAGCGAAGGCAACTATCTCGGCAGAGTCGGAACCCCCGATGAGATCGCCAACGCGGTACTCTTTTTTGCCAAAGAGGAATCAGGTTATATAACCGGCACTAATCTGACGGTTGACGGCGGCAGGGTGCTGGGGCCCAAAACACAACATATAGCATAACTCAAACAATATAGCATAAAAAAAGGTGTAAATTATGGAACAGAAAAAAGTTCTGGTACTCGGTGCCGGTATTATGGCAAGCCACATGGTACCGTATCTGGCGGATCAGGGGTATAAAGTCGATGTCTATACGTTGCTTGACACAGTAAGCGATAATCCCAATATTCAGTATTTCAAGCTCGATGCCAAAGATCCTGCCACCCGCAAAGAATATCTGGCAAAGCACTACGACTGCATTGTGGACTATCTGCAGTACAGCTCGGCGGAAGCACCTTTTGTGCTGCCCGAACTGATGGCAAACACAGATCAGTATATTTATACATCCAGCGGCAGGATCTACGACAATCTGGAGTGCCCCGTCAAGGAAACATCGCCCCGTCTGCTGGATACCAGCAAAGACCCCTATCTGCTCAATTCCGATGATTACTGCATCAAAAAAGCGCGCGGCGAAAACATCGTAATGCTCAATGAACGCAAGAACTGGACGATCATCCGCCCTTCCACCATTTTCGGTTATATGCGTTATCAGCTGGTCACGCTGGAAGCCTCCAACACGGTCGGCCGCGCTTTTGCCGGCAAAAAGGTGGTTCTGCCAATTCAAGCCAAAGATAAACCCGCCAGCTTGAGCTGGGCGGGCGATGCGGGTCTGATGATCGGCAAACTGGTTTTCAACGACAAGGCTATGGGCGAGATCTTCAACATCAACAGTGCCGAATACAACACCTGGGGTCAGATCGCCGATTACTACAAGGATATCTGCAATCTGCAGGCAGTCTGGGTGGATAAAGAAGATTATCTGGGGATCCTGGAAACCAATCCCTTCAACCGCGCCAAACGCTGGCAGCTGGAATACGCCCGACTCTTTGACCGCGCTGTGGACAACAGCAAAGTGCTGGCAGCTACGGGTATGAGTCAAAGTTCGATGCGTCTTTTGTATGACGGTTTGAAGTTTGAAATCGGTCGTACCCCGCGGGATACAAAATTCGCCAACAGCCAGCGGATGGATGATTACATTGCTGCCCACAATCTTTGAGGTTTACATTGACAATGTTGAAAGTATGTGTTTACAAGGAAACCGGCAACGGCAGACTCGGTGGACATCACACCGAATTTGCCTTTACCGGTCTGCCGGGTGTGGAAGTTGCCGCACTGGCAGACAGTAATCCGGCAGGCAAAGAGCTTGCCGGACTTATCGGAGCCAAACGGTTTTACAACTCTTATCACGAAATGATGGAAACCGAAAAGCCTGATATTGTCGTACTCTGTTCGCGGCTGCCATTTGAGCATTATGAACAGATCAAGTACGCGCTTGAGCATAACGCACACGTTCTGTGCGAAAAACCTCTGGCGGAAAATCTTCAACAGGCCGATGAACTTATCCGCTTATCCCGCCAGAGCAAATGCCTTGTGCAGATAGCGCACCTCGCGCGTTTTGCACCAACTTTCCGCAAGATGAAGGATATGATCCAATCAGGCGAAATCGGCAGAGTCCTCACCTGCTATATGCGAGGCAAAGAAGATTACCGCGGCGGCGGTGAAGATATGCTGGTACTTGGTACGCACATACTGGATATATCCTGTTGGCTTTTCGGCAGACCGCTGGAAGTTTTTTCCGATATCCGTTATCAGGGGCGTCCCATTACTCCGGCAGATACTCTTCCCACAGCAGAACCGGTGGGCCCGTGTGCAGGTGATGAAATACTTTCATTTTACCGATTCCCCAACAATGTAAACGGTATTTTTGAAAGCCGCCGCGATGTTATTCCCAACGGGGATCAGCGGTTGGGCATCACGGTCTGCGGAACCACCGGCAGCCTGACGATCCGTTACACCGGCATCCGCGATTTGCGCATCTGCCGCGACAACCCGGTACCCATTGAAGATGACTGCCGTTTTGAACACGTTGAGATTCCGGAAGATGAACCGATCCCCGGCGCAGAGCCTATTGATATGAAAAAGTGGAATCTGCCCAATATCGCCAGTGTCTATTTTACAGCCAATAACCGCCGCGCCGCGTGGAACCTTATGCAGGGAATACTGCACGGAGAACCGCTGCGGGCGGGGATTGAAACGGCTGTGGAATCGCTGGAGATGATTTCCGGAGCATATCAATCAAGTCTGCAGCGGAGAGTGCTTGCACTGCCGCTTGAAGATCGCACACAACCGCTTATACAAGTAAGAAAATAATTATGATCAAAACTAATACTATTTATTTTGTAAGCAAAGGCAAAGCTGAACTGCGCCCCAGCGAAATGACAGAAGAATTGCCGCCCGATGCAGTGCGGCTCAAAACAATCTGTACACTTATATCGCAAGGTACTGAATTTTCTCTGCTGAATGATTCAACCAACCGTGCGCCGGTAAAATATCCGGCTGTACTGGGTTACAGTGCCGTGGCAACAGTTCTGGAAGCCGGCAGCGCCGTAACCGATCTTGCCCCCGGTGACCGCTGTCTTTGCTACCACAGCAAACACTGCAGTTATCAGCTTATGCCGCGATACAAACTTGCCAGAATAGAAGATGATAATCTGCCGTCGGAAGAAGCGGTTTTCTGCACCGTCGGCTGTATGGGGTTTCAGGGGGTGCGCCGCTGCCGTCCGGAAATCGGCGAATCCTTTATGGTTATGGGGCTTGGTTTGCTGGGGCAGTTTGCCATTCAGACGGCGCACCTCTCCGGAGCATACCCGGTGATTGCACTGGATTTCAACGAAAAGCGGCGCAAGCTGGCGCTGGCACTCGGTGCCGATGCGGCATTTTCGCCGGATGATCCGGATCTGGATGCAAAAATCAAAGCCATCACCAACGGCCGTGGAGTGGATGCCGTTGCCGAAATCACCGGCAATCCGCAGGCGGTGGTTCAAGGTTTGAAACTGACCGCCCCCGGCGGCAGATTCTCCCTGGTGGGCTGTTCGCGCACTCCCACAGAAAATATCGACTTTTACAATCTTGTACACCGCCCCGGCATCATCATACTGGGTGCTCACAATGTGGCGCGGCCGCTGCACGACCGCCGCCCCGGTGTATGGACAATGCAGGAAGATATGAGCGTACTTTTGCGCTATATGTCTGCCGGCAGACTCCAAAGCCGTCCGCTTATCGACCTGATTGCCGACCCGGCAGACGCCCCCGGCATTTATGACCGCGTTTACGCCCGCGATCCCAGTCTGCTGGGTGTAGTGTTTGATTGGAAAAACTATTGAAAGATTTGTTATTATGAAAGCTGTAACTATTGAAAATAACCAACTTGTAAATTCCGTTATCCCCGATCCGGTATTGCGCGAAGGCTATGCGATCATCAAGATCCACGCCGCCGGGTTGAACCGCGCCGACCTGCTGCAGGTTGCCGGTAAATACCCCCCTCCCCCCGGCTGGCCGGATTGGCCGGGACTGGAATGTTCGGGCGTGATCGAAGAGGCCAATCCCGGCAGCCGTTGGAAAAAGGGCGATAAAGTCTGCGCGCTCCTCGGCGGCGGCGGCTATGCAGAAAAAGTACTGGTACCCGAAGGTATGATTATGCCCATACCCGGAAATACCTCTATGCTCGAAGCCGCTGCATTGCCGGAAGTCTATACCACTGCTATGCTCAATTTAGTGCGTATCGGCAATCTGAAAGCCGGCGAAACAGTTTTTGTTCAGGCCGGAGCCAGCGGTCTGGGAATCGCCGCCATCCAGATAGCCAAAGTAATCGGGGCAAAGATCATCACCACTGTCGGTTCAGAAGAAAAAGCTGCTGCGGTACGCAAACTCGGTGCTGATGTGGTCATCAACCGCAGAACCGAAGATGTGGAAGCCGTGCTTAAAGCACACACTGTTGATGTGGCGCTGGATTGCGCCGGCGGAGAACTTCTCGGCAAATGCCTGGATGCAATGAACCCCGGCGGCCGCTGGATACTGGTAGCTACGCTCGGCGGAGAGAGTACCGAAATACCCTTGCGCGTACTTTTGAAAAAGCATCTGCGCGTGATGGGCAGCACCTTGCGCAGCCGCAGCGATGCAGAAAAAAGCGATATATTGCGCGAACTTGTGGAACGCATCTGGCCGCGGATAGCAGATAATACCATCCGCCCGGTGATCGACCAGACTTTTCCGCTTGCCGATGCGGCACAGGCACAAAAAGTATTGTCTGAACAGAAAAATATAGGCAAAGTTATCCTGACGCTTGAATGAGTAAATTTCTTACACCTATAAGATGGCGGTTCATACTGCTTTTAATTTTTGCGTCGGGCATATACTTTTTTTCCAATCTGCACCGTGTCGCCATACCCGGAGCAGTCTTTGACCGGCTGCAAAATCATTTTGCCTGTCCGGCAAGCAGCATTGCCGGGCTCGGCGCGGCATTTATGTATATTTATGCAGTTATGCAGCCATTGACCGGATTGCTGCTGGACCGTTTCGGCAGTGCCAGAGTACTGATTGCCGGCGGTGCCGTCTTTGTCAGCGGTTTGTTCTGCTTTGCCAATGCCAACAGCATTGCAGCGGCGTATATTGCACAGATATTGTGCGGATGCGGTGCGGGATCTATCTATCTGGCAATAGTAAAAGAAAACATCCGTGTTTTCCGCAGCCACTACAATATAGCGCTTGCCACGATCGTTCTGATCGGCTACGCCGGAGGAATGTTTGCCAATGCGCCAATGCTGATGATCATAAAGCGTACCAATTTAAGCTGTACACTGCAGCTCAATGCTGTGATTGCTTTGATATTTACAGTGCTGGTTATATTGATGCTGCTGCCGGGCAGATGGCAGTCAATACACAAAGAGCGATCGTTTTCGCCCGGAGAATTCAAGCTGGTGTTCAAACTCAAACACAACTGCAAACTCTATACTTTCAGCGCTATAAACTTTGCACTCTTTTATGTACTGCAAACGGTCATCGGCAAGAAATTCCTGCAGGATTTCTGCAGTATGTCTGAAATTTCCTCCGGCTGGGTATTCACCATCACCGGTGCTATGGCGGCGTGCGGAGGTATGGCTGTAGCAGCATTGAGTACGCTGTTCAACAACCGGCGACGGATATTCTGCCGGATTTCCGGCGTAGTCTGTTCAACAGTTTTTGCGCTGACGCTGGTTATGATTATGTTAAATGTACACAATGCCATACTTTACAGTACAATGTTTATTGTGCTGGCAGGAACAGCAAGTCTGTCGTCGATACTCATACCGCTTTTGCGCGAAACCAACGGTACGGCAATGGTTGGCAAAACGGTAAGTATGCTCAACTTCAGTTTTTATACAGCAGTGGCACTTTTCGGCAATCTTGCCGGAGGGATACTCAAGCTCTTTACTCCGCAGGAACGCGCCGGAGTACTGGTTTACGGCCAGAGTACCTGGTGTACACTTTTTGCATTATTTTTTGCAGCATCGCTGCTGGTTCTCTATTTTTCGTTTCAGATGCAGGAAACCTTCGGCAGAAGTATTGCCGATATTGATAACAGAAAGCAGTGATTATGTTTATACCTACAGTTACTGGGCAAATAGCCCCTGCCGACCTTGGCACCACGCTTATACACGAGCACATCATCTGCACCAGTCCGGAGTTTTCCAACGAATATTCCGATTGGCTGCCGCGTGAAACCGTTTTGGATATTGCGCTGAAAAAAGTGCGTTATGCTTCCGGAAAATATAACATAAAAACCATTATTGACGGCACTCCGTTAAGTCTGGGGCGCGATCTGGAGCTGCTTAAAGAGGTTTCCGAAAAAACCAATGTCAATATCATAGCTTCCGCCGGATTTTATTTTTACCCATCCTTTGCCCAGCGGAATCTGCCGGTAGATACACTTGCCGGATTTATGATCCGCGAAATATCTTCCGGAGCGATCAAACCGGCAATGCTCAAATGCGCCGTGGATGCAGATGGAATGAGCAACGATGTAAAAAAGATGATGACTGTGACAGCCGCTGTACAACTGGCAACCGGGCTGCCGGTTTTTATGCATACATCGTCGTACAAACGCAACGGTATTGAGGCATTGGAACTTTTTCTGCAATCCGGAGTCCGGGCGGATAAAATCATTGTGGGGCATACTGGCGATGCGGACGATTTAAGTTATCCGCTGGAGCTGTTGGATAAAGGCTGTTATGTTTCAGTTGATCGTATCAAGCCGGAAAATTATCAGCAGCGCGCCGGAATCATACTTGAAATAATCAAACGCGGTTGGCAGAAACAGCTTTTTATCGCGCACGACCACATCTGCTGCCGTGATACGGTAATGAATACGCCGCCGGCAGTTCAGAAGGAGCCTTACGGACTTGACACCATTCACGCTATGGTGCTTCCCATATTGCAGGAAAACGGCATAAGCAATGAAGTAATTGAACAGATTATGCAAAAAAATATCATCAACCTTTACCAGGGATAAAAATTATGAAGAAAATCAAACTTGCACAAATCGGCATTGGTCACAATCACGGTGCGGCCAAAATGAGCGCAATCCGGAATCTGCCCGACTATTTTGAAGTGGTCGGCGTCTGCGAAAAGGACCCGTACTGGTACAAAGAACGGCACGAAATGGCAGCATACGCCGGGTTGCCGTTTATGGATGAAGATGAATTGCTTGCCACCCCCGGACTTGAAGCCGTGGCAGTGGAAACTGACGGCCCCGCGCTGCTTGCAACAGCTCAAAAATGTGCTGATTTGGGGCTGCATCTGCATATGGATAAACCCGGCGGCGAGGATCTGCAGGGCTTCCGCAAGCTCTGCGATACCTGCATAGAAAAAAATCTGGCACTGCAGCTGGCATACGTTTACCGCAATAATCCGGCGTTGAAGATATGCTACGATCTGGTCAGCCAAGGCGCACTGGGCGAAATTTTCGAAATCCACACCGTTATGAGCCGCGATGACAGCAACAACGAAAAATACCGCAAGTGGATGTCGCAGTTCAAGGGTGGAGCAATGTATATTTTCGGCGGTTACCTGATCGATATAATCGTCAAACTGCTGGGTGCTCCTGATAAAGTCACACCGTTCCTGCGCCAGACCCGCGACGATGGATTTTTTGACAACAACCTTGCAGTTCTGGAATATCCGCACGCCACAGCCACCGTGCGCGTATCCCTGATCGAAGTCGATGGATTCAATCAGCGGCGGGTGGTCATTTGCGGAACCAAAGGCTCATTTGAACTCTGCCCCATTGAGCACCGCAATTACTCACTGCCGATGCAGGCACGGCTGTCGCTCAAAGAAGCCGGATTCGGCTACGAGGCCGGCACCACAATGATCGATTGCGGAGTGCTGGGCAAGCGTTACGATGACCAGCTTATAGAATTTGCCCGCATTGTGCGCGGCGAAATAGTCAATCCCTACGGAGCACAGCACGAATACATATTGCACAAAGCGCTGCTGGAAGCGTGCAATATCAAGTAAAATTCCACCTTTGCAGAACAATACGCTTCAATGTATGCCGTCCGGCTCACTGAAGTGTATTTTTTTTGCTGCTTTTCCGGGGGGACTTACCGAATCTGCGGCGGAAAACTTTAATGAAATACCCTGTATCATTAAAACCGCACTCGCGGGCGACTTCGCTGACTTTAAGCTCTTGTTTCTGTAAAAGCCAGCACGCTTTTTCCATCCGCAGTTTTTGAATAAAATCTTTCATCGTTTCCCCGGTGGCGCGGTGAAATTCATTGGAAAGCATTGTGCGGTTCAACTGCAGGGCATCTGCCACACTTGAACAGTTTATCGGCAGAAAATAGTTCAATTCTATATAGTGCACAGCCATTGCCACATTATCCGGCAATGCCGCAACCGGAGAGTCTGAATGTTTTACATCCAGTTTAAACTGTTCAAAAATCGCGGTCAAAAGTGCCCGCATCCTTCTGTCGCGCGGGTTGTTGCGGTCGTTGATGACTTTATCTGCAGAATCAAGCATCTCCGACAACAGTTCTGACGCCGGCGGATAATGACAGTAAAAAGTCTGCCGGATCTGTCCGTCGGAAGTGTATTTGCTGAAAACGAGTCTGGTCAGCGCACGACAGAAAATAACCGAATAACTGTAATGCTCCCCTTTATCTCTGCACGCAGTTGAGTTCCAGTTGCAGTGTCCGCCCGCAACAATACTGCGCGGCGGCAGCTCCTGATTGAGTATTTCGCCATCGTAGGCTGAAATCATAGAACAAGTTCCGGAAATATTGAAGATCACCCGCAGAATATTGTCATACCGTTCACAGCCTTCAATACAGGGCGTGGCAGATAAATAAAAAAACTTTGATCTTTCATCAGTTAGCAGTTCTTCGCAATCTTTCAATGCCTCAAGCATTTCTGCACTGGAAACCGCATCGCCAGGCCAGACTCCGGCGCGCGGCGGTTTTACATCAGAATAACAAGGTAACAAGTTTCCCATAAAATAAACATTTCCCCTATTGACTATATTGCATAACTGTGCTAAAATAATATAGAATACAACAAATAAAACTCCAAACAAAAATCTCAAAAAAAAGGAAAGATTTCTTATGGACAAATATGTTTCAGTCAATAATGAAGTCCGTTATGCAGAAAATTCAGTTATCGAACTTATTGATCACAAAGTGCTGGCACGCGATGGATTCCATAATGCATTTCCCTCGCTGTGCAGATTCAAAAATGCGCTGTTCACAGCTTTCCGCCGGGGAACAGCACACCGCGGTCAGGGCGATGGAAAAATCATTATCTGCCGTTCAGATGATGAAGGCAGTTCCTGGCAGGAAACAGCTTGTATAAGCACCGAACACGATATGCGCGATCCCTTTATCTTTGCCGCCGGCAATGAATTGATGCTTTACAGCTGTGGACTTTATGAGCTGCCCGAAGGCGGTTTTTACAAATATCTTTATACTTACAGTTCCTCTGACGGGGTGAACTTTACAGAATTTACCTCCAGCGGCTTACTTGAAAATTCATTTTTCTGGGGCTGTGCAGCCTACCGTGACGGATTTATTGCCACAGCATACCACAATGTCGGCGACAACATCCGCCAGACCCGTCCCCGTCTTTACTTCAGCAAAGATGCCCGGAATTGGGAAAAATTCACCGATCTGCCGGACGGCAACGAAGTAAGTTTGACCGTTGACAATACCGGAGAACTGCACTGCATTGTCCGTTATGAAGAAGGCGATATGCACCCGAACTATTGCAGCGTATCACCGGACGGAACATATAAAACAATCAAACTTTCTCTGCCGATGCAGGGCATAATGTTTGAAGCAGTGGGTGATAAATTTATCATCGCCGCCCGCTGCTGGGATTGGCTTGACAATGACAAAACCAACCACCGGATCGATATGTTTGTTATGGACCGCAGCGGGAAACTTACTCTGCAATGCACCCTCCCCAGCGGCGGCGACTGTTCTTACGGCAAATGTCTGCCGATCGGAAACAATGAATATATTATGGTTTACTACTCACAGCACAATTATCTCGGTCAGCTGCAGCAGGTGGTCAATCAGAATTTAAGTATAGTAAAACGCTCCAATGATATGTATGTATGCCGTTGGAAATATAACAACTGACAAACTCAAGGAAATATTATGTTAAAAAGGTTACTGATTATGCTTGCTGCACTTTCACCAGTTCTGATGCCGGCGCTGGAAAGCGGAGTTGTCAAATTCAATTCTCACACCGGTTATGTTTATATACCGGAAAACTTTAATTCTGCGGGCGCATCACTGCTGCTCTTTTTTCACGGCAGAGGCGGCACGCCCGGCGGTTCCGGCGGAATCGATACGCCGGAGTTTGCCGTTTTCCGGCAATACTGCGACAAAAATAATATCGCAGTGGCGGTTCCCGGCTGCGGCGCCGACAGCTGGGGCAGCGACAATGCAATGCTCATAGCTGAACGGATGGTTGAATATCTGGGCAGAACGCTCAAGATGAATGTAAAAAAATACTTTGTTATGGGCGGTAGTATGGGCGGAGGAGCCGCACTGATTTATTCTGCCCGTCACCCCGGCGAAGTGCTTGCTGTATGCGACCTTTTCGGCGTAACCGATCTGTTGGAAATGCTCAAAGATCACCCCAAATACCAGGCAAGTATGCTCAAAGCTTACAAAGTAACTGCCGAAGCGGATGCGGAACTTTACAAAAAACATTCGGCAATCAATCACGCTGAACTGCTCAAAGATATACCGCTGCTGATTCTGCACGGCGACCGCGACAGTACTGTAAAACTGCAGTACAGTTACAATATGATTGAAGCATTGAAAAAAGCCGGCGGCTCCAGATATAAGCTGATCGTAGTTCCCGGCAAGGTGCATAACAACAATATTGTGGTGGGATACGAAAAAAACATTTTTGATTTTTTCCTTGCCAACAAGTAAAAAAACACCTCAAAAATCAATAAAAAAACGCTTTCCGGAGAATAAAACAGTTCCGGAAAGCATTTTTTTTGTTGAAAAGTTCTGTTTTAAGTTCGAATAAAGTTTGTATTTGCAGAAATCGAGCATTATATTTAGCCCGGAATACGGGTTTTGCAAAGGAGTTCTTAATATGAGCAGATTTTTATCTTTTATGCTGACAACATTGATAGGAATATCTTATTTGGGCGCCTCGGTGTTTGAAAAAACCAATCCGGTGGATCAGAAATTACCGGTCAACCGCATATTATATGCTATCTGGAACCAACACGATATTGCAGTGCCGGCACCGGTTTCCGATGCAGCGTTTCTGCGCCGCGCCACACTGACTCTGGCGGGGCGGCTGCCCAGTGCCGATGAAGTACGCAACTTTGTCAACAGTGATGAAAACAACAAGTACGATTTGCTGATCGATAAACTGCTTGTTTCCGACGATTACGCCGATATGCAGGCAATGCGCTTTGCCGATATGCTGCGGATCAAGTCAGAGTTTCCGATCAATCTGTGGCCCAATGCGGTACAGTTTTATCACCGCACGGTGCGCGATGACCTCAAGCGCGACCGGCCGCTGAATGAACTTTTTTATGAATTGCTGACTGCCTCCGGAAGCAATTTCCGCAACGCTTACGCCAATTTTTTCCGTGCCAGCGCGGACCGTTCGCCGATCGGATTGGCAAAAATGGTACTGCTGACAACTATGAATATGCGCGAAAGCAGCTTTTCTGCCGGGGAACTGGAAAAATTCGCCAGACTCTTTTCCTGCATCCGCTACAAAAGCACTTATGAGTGGAAAGAAGAAATTGTCTTTAATGCTGTAGAGCCTGCTGAATTTACCGCTATGTTGCCGGACGGCAGTACTGTACAAGTGAACAGTGCGCAAACTGATCCGCGCAAAGTTTTTGCTGACTGGCTGCTCAAAACAGACAATGATTACTTTGCCAGGGCTATGGTCAACAAAGTGTGGTACTGGGTCTTCGGCCGCGGGATCTATCCGGTGGCAGACAATCTGCCTGAAATAGCGGAAAAGTCGTTCTGGAACATTTTTTCCCAACCGATGGCATCAGATAATGTGCCGTTCAGCGAAGAGCTGCAGAACTGTCTGATCAGTGAATTTAAAAAGAGCAATTACAGTTTGCGCGCACTGTACAAACTTATTCTGCAAACAGCCAGTTTCCGCGCTTCATCGCGGCTGCAGAGCGAAGAAAATCTGCAATACTTTGCAGTTTATCCTGTGCGGCGTATGGAGTCGGAACTGCTGATCGATGCATTGGCTTTTATCACCAAAGGCTATGACCGCTATATGAGTGTTATACCAGAACCATTTACCTATCTGCCGTGGGACACCAAAGCAATCAATATTGCCGACGGCAGTATCTCCACCGGGGTATTGGACAGTTTCGGCAGACCGCCGCGGGATTCCGGACAGATTTCTGAACGCAACACAGCCAGCAGCGACTCTCAAGGCTTGTATCTGATGAATTCAGCGGCACTCTACCGCCGGATCCAGAATTACTGCAAGCGCCAGCAAGGCAAATACCGGTATGAAAGCGAACGGCTGGACCGCATTTATATGGATATACTCTCAAGATATCCGACCGAACGAGAACGCAAAGCATTCAGCAAATATGCCCTGGATCTGGAACCCAAAGTACGCTTTCTGGCGTGGATAGATACAGTCTGGGTACTGCTGAATTCCAAAGAATTTATTTTTTATCATTAATATATGAGGTGCAATTATGATCAACCGGCGTGATTTTCTCAAGGCAATGACTCTCTGTGGAGTCTATGGAGCTTTCAACCGCGTTTCCGGCAATCTGCTGGCGGCACCCTCCCCGCGTCCGGACCGGCAACCGGCGCGTTCGGTCATTGAGATCTGGGTGTGGGGGGGACCTTCGCATCTGGAAACTTTTGACCCCAAGCCCAATGCCGGCAAAGCATATAACGGCGATTACGGCGATATACCTACCAATGTCAAAGGCATCAGGATCAGCGAATTTCTCCCCAAGCTGGCACAGCAGGCAGATAAATATTCCATAATCCGCAGTATGTGCCACGGTACCAACGGGCACGAAACAGCTACCTACCTTATGCAGACAGGCCGTATGCCCGGCGACGGTATAACCTATCCGGCAATCGGAGCAGTGCTGGCAATGCTCAAAAGCGGCGAATACAAAGGCAAACTGCCGCCCTACATTGCGTTGACCGGCAATAAAGGTCGTTTCTCTGAAAACGGATTTTTGAGTGACCGCTTCAAGCCGTTGGCGACCGGTTCCAACCCGAACAATCCACAATTTCTGGTGGATGGTTTTGTTGCCCCCGGCGGCATAAGCAAAGAACACGTATTGCGCCGTCAGAAGTATGCTGAAGAACTGGACAGCTTCACCCGTTCAATTACCAGCTGCCGCGAGTTACGCAACTTTGAGCAGGCATCTGCTGACGCACAGGCGGTCTTGAGCGGCGATGATGCCAAAGCATTCGATCTGAATCTGGAAACAGAAGAAATGCGCAACCGTTACGGCAGAACACGCTTCGGTCAGTGCTGTCTGGCGGCACGCCGTCTGGTGCAGATGGGTGTACCTTATATAACGATCAATGCCCAGGGATGGGATACGCATAAAAAGCACTTTGAATCAATGCAGCGGCTCGGACCTGAATTCGATCAGGGATTTTCCGCCCTGCTGGAAGATTTGAGCGAAAAAAAACTGCTGGATACCACCCTTATATGGTGTACAGGCGAATTCGGCAGAACTCCGCGCGTAGATTATCACGAACCGTGGAATGGCGGACGCAACCACTTCTGCCACTGCTTCAGCACAGTGGTTGCAGGCGGCGGTTTCGCAGGCGGCAAAGTCGTTGGAGCTTCTGATGCACGCGGCGAACGGCCCATTGAGCGTCCGGTTTCCCCGGTGGATCTGCTGTGGAGCATTTACGAGCTTGCCGGGATCAATCCGGCGCAGAAACTTCAAAACCCGCGCAACTTTGATCTGACGCTCCTGCCCCCCGGAAGCGGCAGAAACAAACTCAAAGAACTCTACCGGGAGGATGTATGAATAGAAAAAATATTTTTGTAATTGTTCTGGCGGCAGCCGTTTCAGGGTCATTTTCCGCTGCAGCATCGCACATAGGCTTTATGATGCCTTCCGGCGGCAGACAGGGCTCCACGGTGGAAATAATCATCGGCGGCCAGGGCTTCAGTTCAACTAATACAGCGTATATATCCGGTGAAGGTGTAACGGTTGAAAAAGTTGAATTTGTGCGTGGCGGTCTGCCTAATCCCGACAGCAAACAGCGGCGGTACTATATGCAGCTGCTCAAGCAGTTCCACGCCGGCAAAAAGATCACCATCAAGATGCCGGAAAGTACCGAAGGCTGGCGCAAACACCCGTTTTATGAACGGCTGACCGAGCTTACACCCTGTGAACGCGATGTACTTTATCACGCGTGGTTTGTGCCGCGCAACAGCCTGCAGGCCAGTCCCTCGATTGCAGGCAGAACCATTGTCACGCTCAAGATTGCGGAAAATGCCCCCATCGGCGAACGGGAATTCCGCCTGGTTGACCGTAATGGAACTTTGAGCAATCCGCTGAAATTTTTTGTGGGTAAAGCTCCGGAAATCCGGGAAGATTACTTCCCTTTCCCGCCGGCAACCAAAAAAATCCCGCAATTTACGGTTCCGGCAGTACTCAATGGCCAGATTATGCCCGGCGAAACCGACCGTTTTACCTTTGAAGCTAAAAAGAATGAAGTAATAACATTCAAACTGCTGGGCCGTTACTTCAATCCCTTTATCGGCGACGGGGTTCCGGGGCATTTTCAGGCAGTACTGGAAATTTTTGATGCCGATAAAAAATCTGTGGCATACGCTGACGATTATTACTTTGATCCCGACCCGGTGCTGACTTTTACCGCCCCGGCTGACGGTACTTACACGCTGCACATCCGCGATGCACTCTACCGCGGACGCGAAGACTTTGTTTACCGCGTGAATGTATTCAAAGGTAAATACAAGCCGCCGGTTCCGGTTCCGCCGCAGTTCAAAAATCTGCCGGTTCAGGATATGGGCAAACTGCAGATCAAAGGTGCAGTTCCGTGGCCGGTAATGATAAAACACACGCTCAATACTCCGGCAGGCAACAATTATCACTTCAAATTCAAAAAGAATGAAGAAGCGGTTCTGGAGGTCTTTGCCCGCCGTTTGGGTCTGCCTCCTGACAGTGTGATAAAAGTTTACGATCCCAACGGTAAACTCATACTCCATAACGATGATGTTGCCCGGCTCAAGGCGGGTACTATCCTGCACAACGCAGCAGACTCGCGTTTGTTCTTTACTGCAGCTGCCGACGGAGTTTACACAGTAAATGTATCTGATACAGCCGGTGCTTTCGGCAATGATTACCAGTACTTTCTGCGGGTGGACCGCAAGCGTAAATTCTTCAATGTTTATAGCGTGCCGTCTTCACTGCGTCTGGAAGACTCTGGAGTCAATCCGGTAACACTGATCGCAGACCGGCACGATAACTATCAGGGACCAATCAAGCTCAAAGTTATTTCTCCCAGGCATTGCAGGATCATCGGCAGTGATATAATTCCCGCCGGCTGTGACCGCACAGCAATCACAATCAGTGCGGTCGCCAGCAAGCAGCGTCCCATTGAAGAATTGGTTATCGAAGCCTCGGCAGAGGATTTCAAAACCAGCGTTATTCCGGGCAATGAAGCAATGCAGGCATTTGCTTATACGCACATAAATCCGGCGCAGAAGTTCCTTTGCCGGGTTATGTGGCGCAATTCGGTATTCCGCTGGGACAAGCTGAAGTCGCATACGCTCCGTTTGAGTAATAAACCCGTAACGCTTACAGCTAAATTGGTCAACTATGTACCCGCGGGCGTGGAACTCAAGATTCAGCCGGTCGATCTGCCGGACTGGCTCAAAGTTGTATCCAATCCCGGCGCAAAAACCAAGCTGGTGAAAATCAACAAAAAACGCCCCCGTCTGGAAGTACCTCCGCTAAAAATCACCTTACAAACAGTCGGCAACGCTGCCGGCAAAAAGGCCAATGTGATTTTCAAAGTCACCTGGAAAACCCAATCCAAACCGGATAAAAACGGCAAAGTCAGAACTTATCTCCAGCAGTCAATATTGCCGGCATTATATATAGAAGGAGAGAAATGAAGGTACTGCATAAAAATTTCAGTACCCCGGAAGGCATCCGGGAAGACTTCTTTACCGCCGTCGGAGCAGAAAAAGAAACGTTCCGCGAAGAAGCAGTGGAGTTGTTTGAGGCGTATGACAATATGCTTGAGCAATGCGGATGTTCGCAGACAAGCGAAATGCTCCTGCGCATTCATTTGAGCGATGTTACCAATCAATATGATATACTGCAGGAAATAGTCAAAAACCGTTCAAGTTTTATTTCCATAGTTGGTCAGGCGCCGGTGGATAACCGCCGTATAGCCATTGAAGCGTGGCACTGGCACGCGCCGGGAAAAAACGGCAACGCCGCCGCTCTGGAAATTGCGCTGAAAAATTATCCGGTTTGCTGGTTCCGCCGTGAACCGGTAAGTTCCAGCGGCAGTTTCGACCAGACCTATGAAGCATTTGCCGCGCTGAAAGATCACCTTGCCGCGCATAATGCCGATGTTTACAACCACACGGTGCGTACCTGGCTTTATTGCCGCGATGTGGATAACAATTACGCCGGTCTGGTGCAGGCACGCAATAAATTTTTTGCAGAAAACGGCTTGACCTCCGACACTCACTTTATTGCCAGTACCGGCATTGAAGCGCAAATAGTTGATGTAAAACAGCTCGTGATGATGGATTCGATCAATTATCCCACGCTGCAGACAGGGCAGATGCAGTATTTGTATGCCTTGGAAAACCTCTCCCCCACAGCAATCTACGGAGTGAGTTTTGAACGCGGCACCCGGGTGATCTTCGGCGACCGTTCGCACTATTTTATTTCGGGAACTGCCAGTATCGACAAAGCCGGCAAAGTCCTTTACTGCTGCGATGTGGCAACTCAAACACGCCGGGTTATGGAAAATATCGGAGCATTGCTCAAAGAAGGCGACGGATCGCTGGATGATATAGCCATTGCAACTATGTATCTGCGCGACACCGCTGATGCCGATATCTGCCGGAAAATAGTTTATGAAACACTGCAGCGCGAAATACCGCTTGTTACAGTAAAAGCTCCGGTCTGCCGCCCCGCCTGGCTGGTGGAAATCGAATGTATTGCAGTTAATAACAAAGGCAATAAAAAGTATCCGGTATTGGCTTAAACGCTCACATCACTTTTTCTGACAACACGCACTGCGGGCAGCGGCAAGAACTTCGCTGAACGCAGTGTTGTTTTTTTCTGCCAGAGCTTTTACGCTTTCAAATTCCGGGTAAATGCGTTCGATATCAAGCCAGGAACATTTTTTTGCCAGCACAGTGCCGTACACAGTAGGCAGTTCCACAATTTCCCGCTGCATACAGCTGCGCTCTACCGGATAACGCCGTATGCCGATGGTGGAACTTTCGGCAAAAATAATATATTCCAGCGTATCGATCCCCTCTGCAGCGGCTATGACTTTAAGCTGATATGCCGGACGGTTCTTCTTCATAAAGCAGGGTATGCTTGTTACATCCAGCGCGCCGGCTTTCAGCAATTTATCCTGCAGCAAACCAAGTTGTTCGCCGGTGGAATCATCGATATTGCTTTCCAGAACAAAAATCTGATCACGATCACTTCTGTCAACATTTTCTATAAGCATTGCCCGCAGAATATTGGCGTGCCCGAAATCGCGTTTTCCAACACCTGTACCCACTTTTTTTACCCGGTAACGCTCCGGCAGTTTATCACTTGTCTGCAATGCTGCGGCAATGGCTATACCTGTGGGGGTGACCATTTCGCCAACAGTTGAACTTTTTTTAAGTACAATATTGTGGGCCGCCGCTATATTAAGAACTGCCGGAACCGGCACCGGCAATATTCCGTGCTGACAACGCACCGTACCGCTGCCTTCAGTAAGCGATTCAACAATACATTCATCGATTCCGAGGTCATCGATCAGCACTGCCGCCGCCACAATATCCACAATCGAATCAATGGCACCGACTTCGTGAAAATGCACATCTTCTATACTGCAGCCGTGGGCACGGGCTTCGGCTGCAGCTACAATTTCAAAAATACGGATCGCCAGATTCCGCGCATTTTCCGTCATATCAGCACGGCGGATTACCGCTGTAACATCAGATAAATTGCGGTGTATATGTTCGTGGTGATGGTCGTGATCGTGGTGATGGTTGTGGTGATGGTCGTGCGAATGATCGTGGTGATGTTCACAAGCGTGTTCATTGTGGCAGTGCACATTAAATGAACACCCGGCTATGCTGTAAGATTCGCCCGGTTTTATATGGCAATGAAACTCATCTCCAAGCTGCAGACTCTCCAGAACTTTCAAAAGTTTTTCCTGATTGCCGCCCAAGTCCAGCAATGCGGCAACGGTCATATCTCCGGAGATACCGGAAGCGCCTTCCAGATACAATATATTTTTCATAACCTCAACCTTTCGCCGTCAAAGCATACATTACAATGGCACCGAACATCAGCAGTGCGGCAATTCCCCGGCGCACCCATACAGTTGCGCTTTGTTTACTTTCTACAGCCACATTGGCGCAAAGATAACTTACTACGATCCCCAGCACCAGTGAAATCACACCGCGGCTTGCCTGCACCACATTGCCGAACGCCGCGCCCAGCAAGCCGAAACAGACGTACAAACCGCCCATTGAAACAATCCAGCAAAGCGATTGCGGCATTGCCGCGCGCAGAATCTGCCAATTTATCCGGCAGGGTTTCACAGCCAGCAACGCCGCTATACCGATGGTACTGTAACAGATCGTAAATCCGCGCATACCGCTTTCTATTGGGTTGCTTACGCGCACTTCATCAACTACCAGCTGGATTCCCAGATCTGACACAGCATATCCGAGCAATGCAAAAAGCAGAAACCCCATACCGTTCCAATCCAGTCTGCCTTTGCTCCAATTCATCAGCACAGCAGCAAATGCAGCGGCAAATACCGCCATATACTGCCAGCAGGAAAAATCACGGTGTACAAAAATTATCACCAGCAGCATCACAAGTATGATCTTCAAGCCCATTAGAGAGGCTATCCGGCTGGATTCAATATACTTTTGAGCAGAAAAAAATCCCCAATGACCAACCAGCAATCCGCCGTTGACCACACAGAGTTTCCACGCCATACGCCAGGTAAGCACCGCCTGCCAGTCGATAAAAAACGGAATCAGCAAAACCGCCATCGCTCCGGTAATGATCAAAGAGGAAAAAAGCAACTGGTTGGGCGTACCTTTTCCGTTGATGAATTTCCGCCCGAATAAATAGGCTACCGACTGCATAAACGCGGCAACCAGTCCACCGGCTATACCGAGAAGATTACCGCTCATTTATTCAATTCCTCAAAACGCTGTTCACTGTCCAATGCAAGGATCGGTTCAATAATCCGTTCAAACTCGCCTTCCATAATCGCCGGCAGATCAAAACTGCTGACATTGTAGCGGTGATCGGTCACGCGGTTCTGCGGAAAATTATAAGTACGGATACGTTCACTGCGATCGCCGGTGCCGACCTGCGAAAGTTTATCGGCAGCTTTTCTGGCGGCTTCTTCAGCCTGTTTGGCTTCCAGGAGCCGCGCGTAAAGAATACGCAGGGCAATCTCTTTATTGCGGTGCTGACTCTTTTCCTGCTGGCTGGCTACCGAAAGCCCGGTTGGTATGTGTGTAACACGCACCGCACTGTCGGTGGTATTTACACTCTGCCCGCCGGGACCGCTGGAACGGAATACATCAAAACGCAATTCTTCAGGCTTGATATTTATTTCCACGGCTTCAGCTTCCGGCATAATCGCCACAGTCACAGTGGAAGTATGCACCCTGCCCTGCGTTTCAGTTACCGGCACGCGCTGAACACGGTGGACGCCGCTTTCGAACTTCATATACATATATACATCCTCGCCGGCAAGCGAAAATGATACCGACTTGACTCCGCCGAGATCGCTGGAACTCTCTTCAAGAATTTCGCTTTTCCAGCCTTTTGAATCGGCATAACGCATATACGCCCGGCAGAGTTCACCGGCAAAAAGCGCCGCTTCATCGCCGCCGGCCGCCGGACGGATCTCCACAATGATATTGCGCGAATCATTTTCATCCGGCGGCAGCAATGCCTGTCGGACTTTATTTTCAAGATCGGAGTTTTCGTTTTTCAGCGCTTCCAGATCGGCTGCTGCCAGTTCCCGGAGATCTTCATCGGTTTCCTCCGCAAGCAGCAGGGTATTTTCTTCTGTTTCAGAAAGTACTTTCCGCCAGCGCGCAACATTTTCAAAAAGACTTTTGAGCTGACGGTGTTCGCGGGATACGCTTTTGAGCTCGGCACTTTTCTGGTAAATATCCGGGTCGGAGAGTTTTTTCTCCAACACGTCAAACCGTGCCTGCAAACGTTCAAGATGTGCTGCTATATCCTCTGGAGTCATAAATCAAACTCTTCTTTTATATTGTTCAGCAATATTCAATATACTGTAAAAATCCGGACGGCAAACGCAAAAATCATCATACCCTTATAAAAAATCCCGGCACCTTCCTGTGGGAACTGCCGGGATTTTTCCGGTCCGGAGTGATCCGGACAATCCGCCAAACTCAAGCTCAGTCGGCTTTTTTGCCGTAACGCTTGTTGAATTTGTCAATACGACCTGCGGTATCAACAAACTTCTGCTTACCGGTAAAGAACGGGTGGCACTTGGCACAGATACCGACTTTGTATTCCGGGCGGGTGGATTTGATTTCCCAGATTTCGCCGCAGGCGCAGATGACTTTGGCGGGGCCGTAGTTCGGATGGATATCTTCTTTCATTGCACTTTCTCCAGTTATTATTTATAAAGTTGATTTTTATTTACAATACAATCTTGTAAGCATTACAATATACTCCATAATATCCATTTTTTCAAGTTTAAAAGCATTTTTTTTTGCAAAACAACCGCTTTGGCGCTATTTTAATATGTCATTACGGAAAATAACAGGGAAAATAATCTTATGAAATATCTTGACAACTATCTTTTTGCCGGCAACGATTACGACACGCCTGCGGATACTCCGCACGCTTTTATGGATAACTTGCTCCTGCGGAGCCGCTGGTACTTTTACTGGAAAAACTTCGGTATCTTCATCAATACCGGCAAATGCGGCAAAGCAGGCAAACTCGACGGCTGGCACCAGACCGAATACTCCAACGGCAATACCAAACTGCTGGAAGCCGTCGGCGGCAGACTGCACCTGCGCAACCTTGATAATATAGATAAACTCAACGGTCAGCCCGCAGTTATCATTGCCAACCATATGAGTCTGCTGGAAACAGCGATCCTGCACTCAATCATCCGGCCGCGTATCGATTTCACATTTGTTATCAAACGCTCGCTTTTTGATGTCAAATACTTTGGTGATATTATGCGCAGTCTGGAAGCCATTGCCGTTGACCGGGTAAATCCGCGCGATGACTTCAAAGCTGTTCTGACCGAAGGTAAAGAGCGCCTTGCCCGCGGCAAATCCATAGTGCTATTCCCGCAGGCAACCCGCAGCGAAACCTTTATTCCGGAAAAATTCAACACTATCGGCATCAAACTTGCCAAGGCTGCCGGAGTTCCGGTGCTGCCGCTGGCACTTAAGACCGACTTTCTGGGCAACGGTAAAATCATCCGCGATATGGGACCGGTTTACCGAAAGCGCGAAGTTTATTTTGAATTCGGAGAACCGGCAATGGTGACTGATACCGGCAAAGAACTGCACGAAAATATCATATCCTTTATCCAGAGCCGTCTGGAAAGCTGGTACGCCGCCGAAGGCAGAACTCCGCCGCGTGCACCCGCCGGACAGGAATGATTTGCGGCAATCAGCCGATCTTTTCTACAACAATATTTTCAAATTTGTTCATTTCGTTCAGCAGCCACGCTTCTTCGTTGCCGCCGTGTTCGTGTATGACCATTTCCACCCGGATCCTGTTGTTTGACTCATTACCGCAGCCGGTTACGGTACATTTGACCACCCGGCAGTTGTGTTGGCTTATGTCGTTGCTTATACCAACCAGATCGGTATTGCAATCTGCGGTAAATACCAGATTCAGCACCCGTGCCTGAAAACGCCCGAACAGCCGACCGAAGAGTTCAAGTCCCAGCAGCACCAGCAACGTGGAAACAATCCCCATAATATAAAGTCCGCCGCCGATTGCCATACCGATACCGGCCGCCACCCACAATCCGGCAGCGGTGGTCAAACCGCGCACAAACTGGTTCTGCATCATAATCGTACCGGCGCCGATAAAACCGATACCGCTGACGATCTGCGCCGCCACCCGGCTGCCGTCGTAAGCGGATGCACCAAAACCGTATTGCGATACGATCATTATCAGGCAGCTGCCCAGAGCTACCAGAAAATGCGTACGCATACCAGCTTCTTTAGCACGGTATTCGCGTTCAAGTCCGATCAAAGTCCCCAGCAGTCCGGCGATTGCCAGACGCATAATCATAATAAGCGCTGTACTTATTTCCATAAAAAAAACCTCCTATTGCAGCAATGATTTTATTCTGCTGTATGTTTCAATATTGCCAGGCAGGTTACGCACTTCCATAAACATCGGCACGTCTTCATTGAACATACCGTTTTTGAAAGCCATAAAAAGACCGGCAAAAGATATGAGTTTATCGTAAAATCCCCTCACCTGACAGTGATTGATATATTTTCCGTCAATATGTTCCACCTGATGCAGATGAAATCCATTTATCAGATGATTCATTACCAGATAGTAATCCGAAAGATTGTCATCCATAGAAAACGGCGCATTGTTCCGCGCGTGCCCCACATCCAGATGAAAACCGATTTTGTCAGTGTTAAAGTGTTGCCGCAGCAGTGTTACCCAGTGTACACATTCTTCTATATTGCAACCGTAATTGCGCTCTTCAAACGACTCCTTGCCGGGGGATGTGTGCAGATTTTCTATACCGATAACGATATTATTTTCCAGCAGCACACTCAAATCCTCTTTGAAGCGCTCCAGAAATCGCTGTTCATTTTCCGCAAATTTATCTGCTGTGATTTTCGGCACGTGCAGTGTCACGCGGTCGCAACCGATTTTACAAGCAATCAAAGCATATTTTTTCAGTACTCCTTCCGGATCATCCGGCAGCAGATTAGGCAGATGCAGCGAAAGTGTTTTTCCTCCGCCGGCACGCCACACTTTTATATACTCCATTAATTCATCAGAACACTCAAGCGGCGGACGGAATTCCAGATGCGGCACTTTTTCCTGCACGGCAAATTTCACACCCTCCAGCGGTTCGTGCATAGCTGACAACCCGATGTGTCCTGCTAATTTTTTCCGCAAAGAGTCTTCCCAGCATCCGGGATCCACGCCCGGTATGGCACAATCACTTCTCTGCCAGGAACCATCACTTTTATTCTGTTCAAAAAAAGCTATCATCGGCACGCCTCCGGAAGCTTTATCCGGATCCATACCGCGCATAACTTCAATGTCATCATTATGGTTGTGTCCGGCGATCAGCGCGGTTACTGCACGGCGTTTCCGGGCTTGTTCAAGCACACTTTGCGCCGCCTGACTCCAGCGCTCCACCGGAACGTGGGTTGCCAGCAGAAAACCGCTGTTGTCCGGCAGATTTTCGAGTTTCTGCAAATCTTCAGCCAACGGCTCACGCCGCGCTGTGTTCAACAATATGACCGGTATATTTTCCGGAGCCTCCACTGTAAAAAGTTTTTCAGCCTCCCTGCCAAAACTGCTGCGCAGTTCGGCATTTCCAGGAGTGGAACAATACGGTATTGCGCTGTTTGAAAGTTTTTCCAGCACAGCGCGGCACTGAAAAGCATTGCCCGATGCGGTCAAATCGCCAATACATACGATCGCATCCGCTTTCTGCCGGAGCGTTTCCGAAAGCGCCCATTCAAATACCTGCATCTTGACCGTTTCTGTACGGTCGGTCAAATGCAAATCGGCCAAAACTGCAATTTTCATATCTCAAAAATATCTCCGTCGTGAGCCAGATGTACCGGATAGGGCAAACACTCTGTCATTGAATAAAACTTCTTTTCCGCCGCGCTGCCGTGCCACGGATTGCCTATGTGATTGAACACCAGCGTACCGAACTGCTCATTCTGCACTATCGGCAGAAGATTTTCCAGATGAAAATGGGTCAGTTCGCAACATACCATATCAGCCGTGCGTCCGCGCGGAAAATCGTGCAGATCCCGGGCAACATCGCCGGTAAAAAGCACACTCTTGTCATTGTTGTAAAACTGCAGTGCAAAACTTGGGAAATGCAGATTTTCATTGCTGAAGTGATCCGTGGCAATGGCTTCAAAAGTCAGATTTTCCGCCAGCACACCCGGCCCCGGGATCAGCGGCTCGACTTCAAACATCTTGCGGTCGATCTTGCGATGCGCCAATTCTGTAAAGGCATACACTGTTTCCATTGCTTCAACTTCCGGCAGAAAAATTCTGACACGACACGCAGGATCCAGCCGCTTGACAACATATTTCAAGATATCCGGCAGACCACCGAAGTGATCCTGATGCATATGTGTTATAAAAATCGCCCGCAATTTTTCCAGCGGAATCTGCTGCCGGATCAGCATTGCCAGTACCGGAGTACCGGCATCGATCAGCACTGCACCGTAATTTTCAACTTCCAGCAGTGTTGACGTATTAAACCGGCAATATGTGGGGTCGCCGTGCGATGTACCAAGAAGTGTAACTTTCACAGCTTACCCCCGGTGGCGCTCAAAAAAGCCCAGTGTAATGTGTCCGGATATCCGCATCGTCCATTTGAGGGCTTCAAACAATCCGAGAATCGGATCCACGCCCGGATTATCTGCCTGAAAATCAACAAATGCTCCGCCCAGATTGCCGGCAATGGGTTCGGCTTTAAGAAAATTCATCAGTCGGTCATCCACATAAAGCGACACGCGCGAATTAAAGAGTCCGTCCACCCGGCAGTCCTGTGACTGGTTGTTCATATAGTTGAACGCCATTTCCGAACCTTTGCCGACTGCAAAATTGAACATCGAAGCAACTTCTTCTTCAGTAAGTTCCATACGCTTTACGCTTTGCAGATGCTCTTTGAGAGCCTGAAACATTTTAACAAACAACGGGCGTTCCAGCTCAATTAGTTCCGGAGCTGAACGCAACGCTTCACCTTCCGCAAAGTAACCGAACTGACGCGCGGCTGCGATCATTGCTGAAGCTACGCTCACAGCATCAAAATTACCGGTTTCATTTTTCATAACAGACTACCACTCCTTATTCTGAAACAACTCCGGCTGTTCATCCTGGTTATCTTTATTGCAGACCGAACTCCAATCAACAGGACTCCTGCCTGCTGCAGCTAATATATCGTTGGCTTTCCGGAACACTCCACTGCCGAAAAATCCGCGGTATGCCGACAGCGGCGACGGATGCGCACAGCACAAAACCGCGTGCCGCGCTGTATCGATCAACGGAATCTTTTTCTGTGCCGGCTTGCCCCACAGCAGAAAAACCACTCTGCCGGAAGCGTGTATATTTACCAACCGTACAACTTCATCGGTGAACTTTTCCCACCCCAGTCCGGCGTGCGAATTTGCCTGATGCGCCCGCACCGTCAAAACAGTATTCAACAGCAGCACCCCCTGCTCTGCCCAGCTGGTCAGGTCGCCGTTTTCCGGCAGTGTCTGCCACTGATATTCCGCTGACAGCTCTTTGTAGATATTACGCAGACTCGGCGGCAGCGCCACTCCTTGCGGCACTGAAAAAGCCAAACCGTGCGCCTGCCCGTCATCGTGATAAGGGTCCTGCCCCAGTATCACAGCTTTCACATCTTTTATGCCGGTCAGAGCCAATGCGCGGAAAGTATTTTCCTCTGCGGGAAAGATCTCCCGTTCCGCGCGTTCCTGCTCCACAGTTTTCAGCAGTTCAGCAAATCCGGCTCCGGCGGTAAAATCCGCCAAAACCGGCTGCCAATTTCCGGGCAGAGTCAGCAATTGAGTCTCCCGCCGGCCTTGATGATTCTGATATCTTCTTCAGAAAGCTGGTGCTTGAATTCCACAGCAAACGAAGTACCGTCGGCTTTAACCACCGTTCCCTGAACCGGAGCACCCACTGCAAGCTGCGCGGGGGCATTTTCGATTTTCAATGTATCACCTTCAGAAATCTTTTCATAATCTTCGCCATTGGCAAACAGCAGGGGCACAATACCGAAGTTCACCAGATTGGCACGGTGGATACGCTCAATAGCCAGCGCCGCCACAACTTTGATCCCCAGATACATCGGGCAGATAGCCGCGTGCTCGCGCGAAGACCCCTGTCCGTAACTGTCGCGGCCGATGATAACACCGTGCAAACCGGCATCACGCACTGCAGAAGCGCGCTCGGCAAACGAGGGCTTGCCAGCTTCGGTAAAGCATTCAAAAACCACTTTGCTGTAAGCGGGAATGTTGCTGCGCAATTTAAGGTGCACACCGGCGGGCATAATGTGGTCGGTTGTGATCTTGTCACCGACTTTGATAACCACTCTGCCGTCAATATTTTCCGGCATTTTGTCATTCAGAGGCGGCTGACCGATGGTGGGCTTACGGATGATTTCAACTGCGCTGCCGTCTGCCGGAGGATTCTGGATCATATTGTCGTTGATAAGAAATTCTTTAACATCAGCAATTTCAGGATATGCCACATCCAGAGTTCTCGGGTCGGTAAAGCAGCCGGTCAGCGCCACAGCCACTGCAGTTTCCGGGCTTACCAGATATGCCTGGTCGCCCTTGGTACCGGTACGGCCGGCAAAGTTGCGGTTGAATGTACGCACCGAAACAGTATCCTGTGCCGGACTCTGTCCCTGACCGATACAAGGTCCGCAGCCGGTTTCCAATATACGCGCCCCGGCAGCGATCAGATCAGCCAGCATACCGTTGCGCGAAAGCATTTCCAGAACCTGACGGCTGCCGGGAGCAATGGCAAAAGTCACATCGCTGTGGACTCTTCTGCCCTTGAGTGCAGTGGCAACCATTGCCAGATCGCGGTAACTGCTGTTGGTGCAGCTGCCGACAATGACCTGCCCGACTTTGATACCCGCAAGTTCGCGGATGGTTTTGATATTATCAGGGCTGGAGGGACAGGCTGCCATCGGTTCCAATTCATCAAGTGCGATCTCGATGACCTGATCGTATTCAGCATCGGCATCTGCCGCCAGCGGCGCAAAGAGTTCTTCACGCTTCTGCGCCTTGAGAAATTCGCGGGTACGGTCGTCAGAGGGGAAGACCGAAGTAGTCACCCCAAGTTCCGCACCCATATTGGTAATGGTCGCACGCTGGGGCACACTCAAAGTCGCAACGCCGGGACCGAAATATTCTGCCATAGAACCGACATTGCCTTTGGTGGTCATAATGCTCAAAACCTTGAGGATCACATCCTTTGCCGCGCACCACGGTTTGAGTTCACCGGTAAGTTTGATACCCACAACTTTGGGGTACGGCATATTGAACGGCTGCCCCGCCATTGCCAGCGCGACATCCAGACCGCCGGCACCGATCGCCATCATACCGATACCGCCGCCGGTGGGGGTGTGACTGTCCGAACCCAGCAGTGTTTTGCCGGGCACGCCGAAGCGTTCCAGGTGCACCTGGTGGCAGATACCGTTGCCGGGGGGCGAAAAACGCACGCCCTTGGCGGCGGCAACGCTCTGCAGATAAAGGTGGTCATTGCGATTTTCCGGGCCGCTCTGGAGCATATTGTGGTCAACATAAGAGACCGAAAGTTCGGTCTTGACTTTAGATGTTTTCATTGCTTCAAGTTCCAGATAAGCCATCGTTCCGGTAGCATCCTGGGTCAGAGTCTGGTCGATTTTTATTGCCACGACCTGACCGGGGATACGGGTCCCCGCTACATAATGAGCATCGATGATTTTCTGAACAACTGTACCTTTAGCCATATAAATAAACCTTTCCTTAAAATGAATTTTCTTCTGTGGGGAATTTAACTTCTTTAACTTCTTTAACATACTCGCTGCACGCCTTGAGCATTATTTCGCGCAAATTACAGTAACGCTTGGCGTGACGCGGCACAAAACGGTCGAACAAACCGAATATGTCATTGCAGACCTGCACCTGGCCGTCAGTGCCTGCTCCGGCACCGATTCCGATAGTGGGGATCGATACATTGCAGCTTATATTCTCTGCCACTTTTGCAGGAATACACTCAAGCACCACCGCAAAAGCGCCGGCATCTTCAAACGCCCTGACTTCGTCAAGCAGACGTGCGGCATCATCTTCGGTTCTGCCGACAATTTTGTAACCGCCGGCGGTCTGGATATGCTGCGGCAGCAGTCCGACGTGTGCCATAACCGGTATGCCGGTACGCACCAGTTTTTCCACCAGCGGTACGATCTCGCAGCCGCCTTCAAGTTTAACCGCATCGCATCCGGCCTCTTTGATATATCTGCCGGCATTGCGTACGGCTTCGTTCATATCCAGCTGATAACTCAAAAAGGGCATATCTCCGACTACAAACGCTCCGGGTGCCCCCCGACGGACTGCCGCAGCGTGATGCAGAGATTCCTCCAAAGTCAGCGGCAGGGTATTTTCGTACCCCAGCGCAGTCATTGCCAGTGAATCACCTACCAGCAGGATTTCCACGCCCGCAGCAGCGGCAATATCCGCCCCCGGCGCATCGTAGGCTGTTACCATAACGATTTTTTCTTTATTGGCTTTCATCTTGCGGAAACTCGCCACAGTCAACTTGCGTTTTTCCATAAAAAAGCACCTCCAGAGAGATTTTTTGCCTGAAAATGGCAATATTTATATGCAAATCACTTGCAATAACGTTTCTATTGAACTATCTTTACAACAGCACTATTCTATAATATAACACATTTCTTGCGTTTAGAAAATATTTAGGACCATTTATTATGAAAAAAGAACGAAAGAAGCACCTTCAGCGCCTTGCCGAACGCCGTAATGAACGCAAACTGCAGCGCAGACAAAGGATTTTTGACTCTGCAGGCGAATTTTTCAACGGCGTTATTTCCATAAATCCATCCGGATTCGGTTTTGTTAAAGTTTTTTCAGAAACTCCCGATGAAGAAGCAAAAGAATTGTTCATCCCCGGCAAATATTTAAATGGCGCAATGGATGGCGACACAGTCAAAGTTGCCCTGCTGCCGCCGGATCCGCGCTTTGATTCCGGCAAAAAAGAGTCCGACGCAGCGCAGGTAATGGAAGTTGTCAGGCGTTCGCGTTCCACGATCGTAGGCGTAATGGTAAGCCGCGACCGCGTGCGTCCGCTGGACAAGCGCCTGGTGGCAGATATTCTGGTAACCGGCAATCTGCACGGTGCTAAAAAAGGCGACTGGGTGGAAGTAAAACCTGATTACGCAGGAAAACTCCTGCCCGCGCGGAAAACCACCCGGAAAAGTATGAGCCGCCGGTTGTCTGATATAACAGCTTCGGTGGTGCGCCGTCTGGGCACCGCCGGAATAATCCAGGCGGATCTGGATGCAGTATGTGCCGAATACAATCTGCCGGAATTTTATACGCTGGAAGAAGAATCGCAGGCTTCCGCCATTGAGCCGCGCGAACTCAAACGCACCGACTTCCGCGACCGTTTTACTGTAACTATTGATCCCTTTGACGCCAAAGATTACGATGACTCCGTAAGCATTGCCCCCGGCAGTGACAGCAGTTTGCTGGAGATCGGGGTGCATATAGCCGAAGTTGCCGCGTGGATACCGCCCGGCAGTTATTTTGATAAAAAAGCTGCTGCGCGCGGCTTTACAGCGTACCTTCCCGGACGCACCATAAATATGCTGCCAAAAGGGCTGACCCGCAAAATAAGTATGACCGAAAATATCGATGCGCCTGCCCACAGTGTTATATTGCAAGTGGAACACGCCACCGGCAGAATTGTTTCCACGCAACGGATGCATACAACCATTTGTGTAAATAAACGCCTTGATTACGACACTGTACAGCGTTTTTTTGACAGCAACAAACATCCGGAAGAATGGGATTCTGAACTCTGTCAGGCATTACGCGATCTTCTGGATATTACAACTAAAATGCGCCGGCAGCGCCGGCAGACTGAACAGTTTCTTGATCTGGAAATACCCGAAATACGGGTGATCTGCGATGAAGTGAACAACAAGATCCTCGGTTTGGAAAATCACCTTCAGCGAAAATCCGAAGAACTGGTCGAAGAGTGTATGCTTGCCGCCAACAGCGCTGTGGCAGCCGAACTTACCCAACGGCATATACCCGGTTTGTTCCGCATCCACCCGGAGCCGGAACCGGAAAAGCTCGAAGAATTTGCCGCGCTTTCCGAAAGCGCATTCAATATTCCCGCCGGCGATCTATCCAGCCGTCAGGCTTGCAAAAACTATCTTGAAAATCTGCCGGACACACCGGCAAAAACGCCGCTTTTGAACGCTTTTCTGCGTTCTCTGCCGCGGGCAAGTTATCAGGAAGAGCCATCTTTGCACTACGGATTGGGTAAAGTTCTTTACAGTCATTTCACCAGTCCAATACGCCGTTACAGCGACCTGCTCATACATCAGCAGTTGTGGGCTTTTGACGAACATCAGGCAATGAAAAGCACAAAAACTATGCAGCAGTGGGGTGAAACACTTTCAGAATTGGAAAATAATAATGACGAAGCATACTTTGCCGCCAGCAGCCGGATGAAACTGCGCTATCTGGAGGAAATGCTGCTTTCCGGCAGAGAAAACATCCACGATGCCCTGATAGTAAAAGTAACCTCTTCCGGTGCAGTTATTGAACTTGTAGAACTCGGTCTGCAGGGTTTTGTCAATGCCGAAGACCTGCCCGGAGGCTACCGCAGTACGGAAAAAGCGCTCAAAGAGTGCCATATCGGCAAAGCTCTTTCTGTTGCACTGGAAGATATAGACTTTGTCAAAGCAGCAGCAACTTTCAGAGCAGTAAATATAAAGTAGTATAAAATATATCAAAAAATGTTGTAAAATATACTTTTTGACTTGAAAAAAATCTTTTTGGGTGTAAGGTTATACATTATGTAATCGTACACCCTTAAAATTTTATACAGGAGAGTTTTTCTATGGCCAATATTCAGCAGCTGCTTAATGATGAAATCCGCCGCCTTGCACGCAAAGAGGTGATCACGCTGGAAAAAGAGTTAAAAAGCCAACTTGTAGAACTGCGCCGTACTGTTGCCGAGCAGACCCGCCGGATCAAAACACTGGAAAAAGCGCTGGCAGCAACAGCGCCTGCGGCAGTTGCCGCCACCCCCCGTGAAGCGGAAACTGCAGAAAGCAGTAAATCTGTCCGGGTAACTGCACAGCGTATAATCCAGTGGCGAACCAAACTGGGACTCAAACGCACTCAATATGCCCGCTTGCTGGAGGTTTCCCCCCTTTCTGTGGCGCATTGGGAAAACGGCAAAAGCACTCCGCGCGAAAGCCAGAAAAAACGTATAGCAATGCTGCGCGATATGGGCAAAAAGGAGTTGAACAGACTTTGTGCCGAAAAAGGCATAAAACCGCGTAAAAACCCGGATAACCAGGCTTGATAAAAAACAGAACTTGGGATTTATAAAAATGAATATATATTTTTTCCGGAAGTTTTTTACTGCGGGCAATATAATATCTTTTTTAGCTGTCTCCTTTGCCGGTTTATGCAGTGCAAAAGATACTGCAGTACTGGAAAATCAGTTCAAAGTCATCCACGACAAGAACATTACTTTTGAAGATGCGGCAAAAATCTCTGTCAACGGCAGGATCCCGGGCAGATTCAAAACATTTACAATGAATGAAAATGGCATTTTCAATTTAAAAAATCTCTTTCCTGATTATACACCGGTAAAAGATTGTGCCATAGTCTGCACCCGGCTGATTTCGTCCAAAGATGATGAACTCGTGCTGGGAGTTGCCGCTGACTACTGGTTCAGCTGTTATGTCAATGGTAAACTTGTCCTCTCCAATGAACCGTTGGGGGAAACCGGCACAGATATCTCTGAATTGGCAGCGCAGAATAATCCGGTCAGCATAAAAGTAAAAAAGGGAGTCAATTATGTGGCAATTCACACCCGTCCGGGTATTGCCAGCTGGAATTTCACCTGCAAATTGCTGAATTTCAACGATATACCGCAGGATGACTGTGCCCGCAATGCTTTTATGACCAAATTATATATGCAGAAACAGCCGCAGGGAATCAGGCGTCAACAGTTTATGAAAATATCCACAACCAGTGCGGAATTGGCTGTTCAGACCTACTACCCGTCATCGATCATACTGCAGTATAATCTGGAAAACAGCAAAGATGTAAAAACTGTACACAATGCCCGTTACGGACTTGTCCCCAGCAAGAAAATCCACCATTTCAAATTCAGAGATCTGCAGCCGGGAAGCGTTTACAAATACCGTCTGATAAATGCTGATGAGTTTGAAAAAGTTATTGCCGAAGGAGCTTTTACCACCAATCCGGCAAACGGAGGCAAACCGCAGAGTCTGATTGCGTTCAGCGACACACAGACCACCTACAAAAAACGCAGCAAGATCGTTGAAGCAATGAGCAAACACCCGGATTTTCAAAAGGCGGATATGTTTGTATCGCTGGGCGATGTAGTATCGGATTTTTCCAATTTCAACCGGGTTTACTGGGATAGCTACCTGGATATAATCAACCGCAATTCTCCCGGCAAACGCTTTTATCCGGTACGCGGCAATCACGAGTATCGCGGTTCTGATACGGATCGTTACGCAGAGTGGTTCGATCAACCTTATTACGCTTTCCGCAACGGCGATGTTTTCTATATAGTACTGGACACTATGGAAGATACACCGCGGATTGAACGGAGACGCTACACCTGGCGCCAGTACACCGAAGAACACCTCCAAGCCCAGAAAGAGTGGCTGAAAAATATCGTGCAATCTGAAGAATGCAAAAGCGCAAAAATGCGGATCGTTATGGCACACACCACGCCATTTGAATGGGAAAAGCCATATTACGCCAAAAATACTGCTTTTATGTGCAAAGATATCTTTTTCGGCGATGATCCGGTATGCAGAATCGATCTCTGGCTCTGTGCGGATATCCATTCACCGTACCGCTTTGACCCGGTGCGCGGGATTATGGAAGGAGCAAAACGCAAGGCTACAGAAACGAAAAAGTGCGAGCTGACAGAAAATGACCGCAGAAACATCCGTTTTCCGGTTTATGTAAACGACGGCCCGCGCGGTGCCGGTGCAGATTTTACCAGCACATTACTGGAAATCAACGGCAATGTTATGACTCTGACCTGCCGGGACTGGGAAGGCAATCTTATGGATAAAGTGGAAATCACTCCGGGCAAGTCGTTCAGAGTAATCGAAACGACATATGTGAAATATGAACCATTCAGGCAATAAGGAGTTTATCTATGCCTTCTCCGCAATCACACACTCTTGAAGAACACCGCGACTATCTTTACAACATAGTCAAACTGATGCTCTTTTATGTGCATTTTCATCTGGAAAACCACCCGGAGGAAACTTTTCAGTACGTCATCCGCGAACGGGTCGATATTTACCGCAAAACCGATGCCAACCCGGGACCGCTGACCCCGGGGGAACTCTTTTTTGATGAAAAGCCGTGGCTGGATATGGAAAACGCCGCGTTTGAAATTTATCAGAAATGCCGCAATGACCGCGCTGCATTTGAAAAAGAGGCTTTTGAAGTTTTCCGCCAATCCATCGACGACCGCTGCGAACGCGACTATTACGACTGCAGTCCGCAAGATCGTTACCAGTGCGGGAGTCTGCGCTATGACATACCTGCAGAAGGCTGCGATACAGTGACATTTCACATCGGCAATGCCAAGGCGCCGGATTCGATCTTTACCGATCCGCGGTATCTGCCGGAATGTTTTTTCAAACTGCTGGATGTGGCTGAAAATATCTTGAAAGCCAAATATATCCGCACCGGCTCGTGGCTCAACGGCAATAAGCACTGGCTGAAATATTTCCCGCAGGAATGGGTGGATAACCAACAGCCTGAAAATACCAATGTGAAATGGCACTACGGTTTCTGGGGGCAGTTTATTTCCGCCAGACACACTTTCAACGCCAAGTACGGCAATATTCTGCGTGAAACCGGAAAAATGCCATTTTACCCCAGAACCTGCAAGTGTTCCATTGCGGCAATGAGAAAACATCTGGAAATTTATTTGCAAAATTTGTCAGATTGAATTATATTGCATAAAATCACATAATAACCAATCACAAAAGGGGAAAATTATGAAAAGAAAATTCACTTTGATCGCTGTTGCGGCAGTTGCCGCATCCGTTCTCACCGCTGCTGAAGCCGCCAAAGCCGCTCCTGCCGCTGCACCTGTTGCCAAACGCGTGGCACTCCACCTCTTTGAAGGGCGCCAGACCATCACCGCCTGGCCTGCCGCTGCCAGACCGCGTTTGACTCACGAAGCTAATGCGGAAATGAAGAGCAAAGTTATGCGCGTAGTCAACGGCGATGCCCAATCCACCATCTTTTACGGAACTTCCGCGCTGCCGGTTCCCGGTCCTGCAACGCTGGTGATGACCTGTGACTACAAAATGGTTGGAGCCAAGGAGTTTGATATACCGCTGACAATGAATTACAATCTGCCCGGCAAAGGCAACGGCTCGGCCGGTAAACAGCAAACCAACATCAAATATTCTGATAAGTGGGCAAAATTCAAGTATGAATTCAAAGTTCCCGCCACTGTCAACGGCATCCAGTACATCTGGAGTATCAGCGGCGCCAACAATGAATTTCTGATGGACAACTGCAAGCTTGAAATCATTCCTGATGCCGCTCCTGCCGCCAAATAATCAACAGCAGCAGTATTTTACCGGGAGCGCTTTTTTGTAAAAAACGATCCCGTTTTTTGTTTCCGCATCAAAAAAACTTTCATACTATCTATATGAAGATATATGTTTGAAATAATTACTGGCAAAATTTGACAAACTGTTTAATGAGCAGTAAATTGTCACTGCAAAGCAGTTTTGCATAAAAACCGGCAAATATGCCATCACAAGGAGCTTATTATGTTGAAAAATATCTTATCCACAGCGCTGATTGGCGCGGCAGTTGCTTCCGGAGCAGCATACGATCTGCCGCCGACCGCCAGCTGTCATCGTTTTGACTTTGAACACCGCTTCGGATTGGGGCCGTATCCGGCATCTGCCCAAAAGTATCTTTCGCTGATTCCCGGCTTGAACGGAAAAGCATTGCAGGTCAAGCCGCTCAAAGGCGGTGCCACGGTATATAATTCCATACAGCTGAAGACTCCCGGCCCCGGCACATTGGAAATATCATTTGATTACAAATTTATTCCTGCTGCTGGACAACCTTTCAATCTCATTGTCAACTACAATCTGCCCGGCAAAGGCAACGGTTCAGCGGGCCGCAGTACTTGCGAGATACCTCCGGCAAAAGAGTGGACGCGCTTTAGCAGAATCTTTACCGTACCGGCTAAAGCCAACGCAGTACAGTATGTTTTCGGTATCAACGGCTCCGGAACAACTGTAGTTATGGATAACTTTGATGCGGCATATTCTCCTGACAGCGTTACAGTGCCTTTTGCAGCTGATGTGGATTTTTCTGCGTCTGCTTCCAGCGCCTGCTGGAACCCGCGTATGCGCCAGTACGGTTTTTACGCGTTCGGCAAAGATGCCGTCACCCCGGCATCTATGCAAGTTGCCGCCGATGCTTCGGGTATCGGGTTCATCTTCCGGAATACGACCGATCCTTCAAAGCTCAAAACTTCAAATACCAGACACGACGGCAGTTTGTGGGATGATGATGCCAATGAAATAATTCTTTTTGATGAAAAGCGTGAAATCGGCTGGCAGTTCATCGTCAGCGCCAACGGCACAGCAATGGATGCAAAACTCTTCCAGAAGGCACCCGGTGATCCGTGGCAGCCCGACATCAGCTGGAACGGCAAATGGCTGCGCAGCGGTCAGGCAACCAAAAACGGTTTTGAAACCCGCTTTTTCATTCCGTGGAAAACGCTCGGCATCGATCCGGCAAAGGGTGCGGAACTGCGTTTTAACGCTTACGGCGACTTTCAAACCAACAACGATTTTCCGTCGTGGAGCGTTTATCGCGGCACCCGGCACGATGTGGGTAAATTCGGTACTTTGAGTATAAGCAATAACAAAGTAACCCTGACCCGCGCCAGAGTCAACGAAACACTCTCTTATGCCATCAAGCGGCCCAATGCCAAGTTCAATGAACTTATTCAGAAAGGCATCAAAGGTAATTATCTGGTGGATTTGTGGACCGACGGTATGTCGCGCAACGATTTCAGCAAAGCCCAGCTTGCCAAGATAACCGATGCGGATTTCAAAGCCTGGCAGACTGAACTTCTGCGTGCCTGGCTCACTGCCGGTATCGGCGGCCCCGCCTGGCCGTGGGTAATCAACACTCTGGGCCAGAAGCGTGTGGAGGAATTGCATAAACAGGGTATGAAATTTGCTTTTCACGTCAGCAACAGTTCTCTGCACCGTATGGCACAGAATCAGGGTGCCAAACTCATCGCCCCCGGCAACCGTCACTGGGGCTGCGATATTACTGATCCGGTCTATGCTGATGTGTTGAAAAAATTTATCCGCGGATTCCAGAAAAACAGATATTATGACCTGATGAAGGCTTCAGGCAAATATGCCATTCTGATCGACGAACCGACCAACTCTGTGGAAATCTGCTACAATCCGCAGAGCAATCCTGTGGGAACAGATGTCATCAAAGAAAAAGATGCTGAAATCAGGAAAACATTCGGTTACGGAAAATATGGCGTACCGTTTTTAAACGATGTTGCCGAAAAAGACCGGCCGTTTGCCTATGTGGCGTTTTACCGCTGGTGGAACCGTGAAATGAAAAAAAGCCTCGGCGGCGTACAGAAAGTTCAGAAAGAGGTCTTTCCAGATATGCCGGTATTGATTTTCAACGACAATAACTGTTCCGGTCAGAGTTATATTGATGCAGCCAATATCAACGGTACAGCGGAAATCATTTCCACCGACCCCTACCCAACTGCCACCAATGCCTACTTTGGTATGCACCGCGCACTCTATCACGTGGGTTTTTCCTGCCGCGTACTCAAAGATCTGGTACCTGATGCCCGTCTGATGGTTATGCCGCAGGCATTCATCTATCACGGCGCCCACGGAGATCTGGCTGCAATGCGCGAATGGGCAAGTCAGGCAATGAAAAACGGCGCCGAACATCTTATGTGGTATTGCAGTCAGTCCGCCAGCACGATCTTTAAAGATTACGCAGGTATGCTGGAACTTTCCGCTATGATCGGCAAGATGGATAAAATCAATCTGCCGAAGACCACCGGAACTCTGGTGTGGTATTCAAACTTTGACAAATGGGCAAAGCGCGACCGCGTTATGCATCCGACATATTCGCTGTACGCTATGCTGTACGAAAAAGTCGGCAGCAACTTCCGGTTTGTATCCGATACCGCCGTGGAAGATGATGCAGTAAAACTTGACAATTACAAACTTTTGTACGTGCCGCAAATGACTTACACCACAGAAAAAATCGCCGGAAAGCTCCTCAACTGGGTGAAAAACGGCGGTACTATGGTAATTTTTGATCCGCTGTTTATGACCTGGAATCTGGACGGCTCGCTCAATAAAGAACGCGCTCTCTTCACCGGTCAAACCGGCACCCCGACGGTCAAAACCGCCAATAACAGCGAAGTAATCTGGAACAATACCAAACTCCCGGCAGCAATGATTTCCAACGCCCCTGCCCTGCCCGGCAGCCGTTTTGCCAGTTATACAGTCAACGCCTCCGGCAGCAAGGTTGCGGCAACTTACAGCGATAATACGCCCGCTGCAGTGGAACGCAATATCGGCAAAGGCAAAGTCATATATTTCGGCATCCAGCCGTTTGCCGGATCTGATCTGGTAAACAACAGCGCCGCGTGGGAAAAATTCTTTGCGGCACAAGCCGATGCAGTCGGCGAAAAAATCAATCTGCCGATCAGGGACTTCCTGCTGCCTGATCCGCCCGTAGTGGTAAATCTCAAACAGATAATCAAGTAATAAATCAACTTGATGATCCGGGAGGCTTTTGCAATAACGCAAAAGCCTCCTGTTTTTTATACGGGCTTATAACGCTGACGGTAAGCTCCCGGCGGCATACCGAACAATCTTTTGAACTGGCGTGAAAAGTGAAACCGGTCTTTTACTCCGATCGTACCGCAGATGCTTTCGATCGTAAGGTCGGAGTTTTTCAAAAGCCGCGATGCACAGTTGTAACGCTGCTGCAGGATGTATTGATATGGAGTAATACCGCATTCGCTTTTGAACAAACGCAAAAATGCCGTAGCCGACATCCCCGCCTGTTTCGCCATAAGATCCAGATCAAGTTCTTCATCCAGTCTGGTATTTATGTAATCGCGGGCGGCGGCGACCCGGACATCCAGTTCCGGGGCAGTAAAAACCGATTGCGGTACCAGCAGCAGCGCATTGGCTATCAAAGAAAGCGCCGCCAGCCGCACTGCCGGTGTGCGCGCTTCGCCGGCAACAACTCTGTTGCGTAAACATTCAACGGTATGCTGCTCAAAACCTTCCGGAAGTTCCACGATATCGCCGCTGATCCGGCTGCTGATCCGGGTCAGTTCAGCGTGAATAAAAAACTGTTCCGGCGTACCGCTGCAGAAACTTTCCAGATTGCACGCCGGCGGCAGAAGATAACACCTGTGTTCACGGAAAAGCCGCTTTTTGCCCCGCACGATCACTCCGGCACCCGGTTGATCGTGATAATAAAAACGCCAGTAATCCCCGGAAAGAGTGATCCGGTTCCAGAACCTGCCCAATGTGACCACACCCATCGATTCCAGAAGCAAACCGGCTTCAGCGGACGAGCGTATATCAATTTTATTCATAAATTCAGAAATATTGTTCATAGCCGCAACCTTGACTTGATAGCTTTATTACTATATATTTGCATATAAACAAAAGCCAATTATTACGGTAAAAAAAAGAGATTTTCCCCATAAACGGGTAAATTTAACCCAAGGAGCAACTTATGAACTATCCTAAAATCGGTATCCGTCCCACCATTGACGGCAGACGCAAGGGTATCCGCGAATCCCTTGAAGACCAGACTATGAATATGGCAAAACAGGCGGCTGAACTCTTTACAGCCAATCTGCGCTACACCGACGGCACCCCCGTGCAGTGCGTTATTGCTGATACCACCATCGGCGGTGTTGCCGAAGCTGCCGCGTGTCAGGATAAGTTCAAGCGTGAAAATGTGATGATCACTGTTTCCGTAACTCCCTGCTGGTGCTACGGTTCTGAAACTATGGATATGGATCGCCACACCATCAAGGCAGTGTGGGGATTCAACGGCACTGAACGCCCCGGAGCAGTTTATCTGGCGGCAGTGCTGGCGGCTCATTCCCAGAAAGGTCTGCCGGCTTTCGGCATCTACGGACGCGATGTTCAGGATGCTGACTGCAAAGTTATCCCCGCTGATGTGCAGGAAAAACTGCTGCGTTTCGGCAGAGCGGCTCTGGCAGCAGCGCAGATGCGCGGCAAGAGCTACCTCTCCATCGGCAGTGTTTCTATGGGTATTGCCGGTTCGATCCTCTGTCCTGAAATGTTTGAGCAGTACTTTGATATGCGCTGCGAGTCGGTTGACTCAACTGAAATCATCCGCCGCGTGAACGAAGGCATCTACGATGCCGATGAATTCGCCCGCGCATCGGCTTGGATCAAAGCCAACTGCCCGGAAAGTGAAGATTTTTACAATGTCGGTGATGCCCGCCGCACTCCGGAAAACAAGCGCGAAATCTTTGATTACTGCGCCAAGATGACCATTATCGCCCGCGACCTTATGGTGGGCAACCCCAAACTTGCAGAGATGGGTTTTGTGGAAGAATCCTGCGGTCACAATGCCATTATGGCCGGTTTCCAGGGGCAGCGCCAGTGGACCGACCATATGCCCAACGGTGACTTTATGGAAACGGTGCTCAACAGTTCCTTCGACTGGAACGGTATCCGGGCGCCTTATGTTATGGCTACTGAAAACGACGGACTCAACGGTCTGGCAATGCTCTTCGGCAGATTGCTGACCAACAGCGCCAGCGGATTTTCTGATGTGCGTACCTACTGGAGCCCCGAGGCAGTGAAAGCCGCCACCGGCTACGATCTGGAAGTACCCGGTATGATCCATTTGATTAACTCCGGAGCTACCACTATGGACGGTACCGGTGCTATGACCATTGACGGGAAACCGGCAATGAAACACTTCTGGGACATCACCGAAAGCGATGTTCAGGCGGCATTGAAAGCCACCACCTGGTGCCCTGCCAACAACGGTTATTTCCGTGGGGGCGGGTTCTCGTCGCGCTTCTTCACCCGCGGCGGTATGCCGATAACCCTTTCGCGCGTCAACCGCATCCACGGTCTCGGCCCGGTGCTTCAGATTGCCGAAGGTTACACCTATGCTCCTCCGGCTGAAGTACACAACATTATCGACAAGCGCACCGACCCGGGCTGGCCGACCACCTGGTTTGTCCCCAACCTTACCGGCAAGGGTGCGTTTAAAGATGTTTACAGCGTAATGGCCAACTGGGGCGCCAACCACGGTGCATTCAACTACGGCCATATCGGTGCGGATCTGATCACGCTGGCAAGTATTCTGCGTATTCCAGTGTGTATGCACAACGTTCCTGAAGAATCCATTTACCGGCCCTCTGCCTGGGCGGCATTCGGTATGGATCCGGAAGGTGCGGACTACCGCGCCTGTGCCAACTTCGGCCCTGCATATAAATAATGGAATAAGCGCGGGGGAACTTTTGCCAACGGGCACTTCCCCCGCAGCAGGTTTAATAAAAAATTTTACCGGAATTGTTTTTGCTGCAAGTAAAAGCAATTCCGGCTTTTTTATACCACTCATACAAGAGATCTGCTGATAATTTTCCGCAAAAACACCAAAAATTAGACGAATCTAAATTGCATTTTTATCAAACAGTTGTATATTATACATCAAAAGGTAATTTTTCGTGATTGCCATCTGTAAAGAGACAACCGGAAATGCCCCTTTTGCCAATCAAAGCGGGAGCGCTTTGAAATTTTGAAAAGTTTTGAAGGCATCTCACACAGAGGTACTTTCAAAAGTCATTCAAAAAAAGATAAAGATGCTATCCGCAAAGAGTGGTGAAAGGTAATTTGAGGTTGCTACCTGTAAGGTAACAACCGAAAATGCTCCTTTTGCCAATCAAAGCGGGAGCGCTTTAGATTTTTTGAGGAATTTTGAAAGTACCTCATAAAAAAAACATATCCTTTCACGGGGATGGGATATGATTCACCTGCAGGATAAATGGGTTATTCTGCACAACAAGGAGAATTGTACTATGAATCCATGGATTCAGAGAAGCTGCGCGGCTCTGCTGGCGGCTGGAGCTGCCGTGCTGCCGCTGGCGGCACAAGCAGATGACAAGGTGCAGAAAATCACCTTTGTCGAAGATGATGCCCAGAAATTTATGGCATCCAAGATCTATGAACTGAAACACACCAAAGCCGCTGATGTTGCGCCGTTTATCCGCAACGCTGTGGTGCGTTACGCATCCGAATCAACGGTTTCAACGCTGGAAGATTCTGTCCGCAACCGTCAGATGCTGATCGTCTCCACCGGTGTAAACTTTATGGAGCATCTTGACAAACTTGTTACAGCGCTCGATCGCGATGCCAAGTTTGACAAATACTCCAACATTTCCGGCAACGGTATTGCCGTCGGTTTTTATCAGCCGACCTACCGCGCCACCCAGAGTATGACCGATGTCATTACCACCGGCGAAGTTTTCAGCGGTTATGCCGACAGTGCTTTTTTGCTGGATAAAGAACGCAATATGTTCTACTTCAAAGATACCCCTGCCACAGTTGATGACATAAAAGTCAAACTCGCCTGGCTGGACAAGCCCGTTCCCCAGAGCCGCATTGAACTGACTGTTTATGAAGTGCGCGACAGCGATCTCAAGGATATCGGTATAGATTATCTGGCGTGGAAAAACGGTCCCGGACTGAACATTTTCAGCGCCGGTTATGACGCGCTGAATGTGCGTGTTGCCGAAAAAATTCTGGAAATGGTTGCCGGTCGCGGTCTGGAACTTGCCGGAACCGCCACCTACGGATTTGGCGGATTCTACACAGCGCCCGCCTTTGATATGAGCTTTATCCGTCTGCTGCAGCAGAACGGCAAAGCCACCGTCAGCAGCACAGCAAGCCTGCTGGTAAGCAATGTGCCGGAAAAAAGCTTCAGCACCGAATTGGCCCCTGAATATCAGAACATCACCAAAAATGCCGAACACGCCACCAGTGTCGGAGTCGGCGGCGCGGCGGATATGTCGGCAAAACTTTTTGATGTAACGATCACCGCCGGTAAAGCCGGTTCGGTAAGTTTTGAATATCTTATCAAAAACAAGACCGTTGTTGAACGCAACAATATGGGCGCGGAATTGAGCGAAATGGAAGCCTACACAGCCAGCACCACACTGCCGTTCAACGAAGAATTGGTCATTGCCTCCTGGGACCGCAGCAGTACAGTAAAACAGACCATCGGGGTACCGATCCTCTGCGAACTGCCGGTACTCAAGTACATTTTCGGGACTACCACTGAAAATACCGAAACTACCCGTTGTATCGTAACTGCCCGTGCCGTGCCGGTCGTCTATAACGAAAATCTGGCGCCCGGAGCACTTGCTGAATTCAACAAAGTCTGTAAAAAGTAACTCCGGAGGCACTGATATATTATGAAAAAGATTACTGTTCTTACCTGTGCTGCGGGTATGCTTGCCGGAGCAAGTGCGCTTGCCGGCGGCCCCAATGCGGCGTATGCTGCCAGCAGCATCGATGCCCGTCTCAACGTGGCAGTCAAAGAAAATACTGAAGTTGTGCATTTTGTCCGCGACGATGCCACCCCCAATGTTATAACCAAAGCGTATGTCATCAAGCACGTTGACCCCTACGAACTGCGTTCATACATCCGCGGCATTGTGCAGACCCGCCGTGTAAACACAAAACTGACCAATGTGGAAGCGGTCAAATATACCGACGGCAGCGCATTACTGCTGATTTCGGCAGAAGATTACCGTTTTGACGACACTCCCACCGCGCAGGGTTTCGACTCCATCGTCAAAGAATTGGATAAACCCAAACTGGTTGCCAGTTCCGGCAGAAAGACCTATGTATATTCGCCCAAATACCGTTCTTCGGCGGAAATTGCGGCGATGGTCAGATCGGTCGGCGCTTTCGGTTTTGATGAAGTAATGGGCAATCTGGGCGGTACTGATGTACTGATCAACGATCCGGGTCTGAATTTGATATTCTTCAACACAGCGCCCTTCTCGCGCAAAACCATTATGGATGTGTTGAACGAATATGACAAACCCTATCCGGAAGTCCGTGCCAAAGTCACAGTGTACGAACTTTATGCCGAAAACGATACCCAGCTGGGTCTGGATTTCCAGGCGTGGAAAAACAACGAAGGCATTGATCTTTTCAGTGCCGGCGGCCGTTTTTCCCGCAACAGCACCGCCAACGCGCTGGCACGCGGCGGCAAGTGGAATGATACGACATATTTCCAGTTCAACCCCAAATGGAACACCAAATACATTGACTTCCTTACCAGCAAAGGCAAAGCCAAAGTCGTGCAGTCTGCGGAAATTTCGCTGCGCAACAACACCACCGGTATGCTGACCAGGCGTACCCAGGTGTTCCTTGCCAAGTCCACTCCCATTGCGGATCAGGCAATCAGCAAGTACTGCACTGCTGCATCCGGCGCTGTTCCTATGGAAGTAGCGCGTGACAGTGCCAAACGCCCGATCTACATCTCTGCCAACAGTGCATTTACCGTAATGGCTGCCGGTTCTGATTTGAGTTTGCGCTACACGCTGCGTACCGACAACGGCAATTTTATCAGCAGTACCGGTGCCAATCTGGGCAAAAAAGTCGAATGTGATTATGTTGTAACTGAACTGGCGGACAAACTTGTTGCTTTCAACAGCAAAGAATCCGGCAACACGATCACCACCGAAGCATCGGATGAATTCGGTCTGACGATCGCTATGACGCCTTCGGTCAACACCCAAGCTACTATGCTGAATGTGATGGTCGAAAATTCATCGCTGATCGGCTACACCTCTGACGGTTCGCCGCGCATCCAGAAAGGCGCCAAGATCGATACCGACTTTATGATCTCCAATGAAGGAACCAAACTGGTCATCGGCGGCATTGAAAAACGCTCGGTGATGCGTGTTTCCGGCGGACTGCCGATCCTGAAAGATCTGCCGCTGATCGGCTGGCTCTTCTCGACTGAAACCGAAGCGACCAAGCGCTCGCAGCTGGTTGTGGTTGCCGAAGTGGTTCCCGCCGCCAAAGCCGATAACAGCAAGCAGGCTGTTGCTGATATCAAAAAGGAATTGGACAAAGCCGGCAAAAGCAATACTTTCGGTTACCGTCAATACCTCATTGATGCTGACCGCAAGTAATATTGCGTAAAAACTCAAACTCCGGAACGGAAAACTGTTCCGGAGTTTTTTTATTTGCTTTACAGCATAAAGTGGTTATATTATAATCAGAAAAGAAAAACTGCAACTGAAGATATTATGTCCTGCAAAACAACAGAAAAACCGGCGATTTTCTGCCGCGAAAACTGTGGAGCGTGCTGTATTGCTCCAAGTATAAATTCTCCGCTGCCTGGAATGCCCGATGGCAAACCGCCGGGCGTGCCGTGCATAAATCTGGATGAAAATATGCGCTGCAAAGTATTCAATTCGCCGGAACGCCCAAAGTTCTGCGCCTCGCTGCAGCCGTCGTCTGAAATGTGCGGCAGCTGCCGGCAGGAGGCGCTTGATTACCTTGGCGAATTGGAAAAACTCACTCGCCCTTGAACTGCAGTTCTACTAATACAGAAACTGCGGGGCGGTCAAGTTTCACATCACCATCAGCATCAAATTCAACCTTGCACTCTTCAAACGGCAGTATAACATTGTCAACATACCAATTTTTTGCCAGCTTGATTTTCAGCTTGCCGTCCTGACCGCAGGGGGGCGCTTGAGTAAAAAGGTTGACCCGCGAACGGTGATTGCGGATCGCTTCAAACGCCTGATTGATTTTGGCATCGTACTCTGCAGCAGTCAAAAAAAGCAGTGTGCGATTTTCTGAAAGGCGCGATGCAGTGATAAAAAATCCTTTGGCTTCAATGCTTTCATATCCGGGTATCGGCGAAGCAAGTTCCAAAACTTTATTCCCCAGATCATCACAGCTCAAATCTTCATCCAGCAGCCGCCCGGGGTGGTGGAAAAAGCCAGGTTCAAGCTCTTTCCAGCAGCGTTCACCCTGCAGTGCGGGTACTTCGCCGCCAAAAATATCAGCCCAATTTTCAGTTTGCGTAATGCCTGATTGGCACTGCATAGGCGGTTGCCAATCAGGATCGACGGAGCGGTAAGCGCAAGGTCCGAAAGCCACCACTTTGCCGCCCGAAGCAAGAAACTTCTGCAAGGCACTCTTTTCTGCATCATTCATCAAAGCCGCCCCCGGCAGCACCAGCAGTTCGCCCCTGCCCGATTCAGGCATACGGGTAATTACCCGCGGCATTGCGCCGGCATTGAAAAGGCCGATCAAAGCTTTGGCAAATTCGGGGCAGTAGCCCGAACGCATTTCGCCAAATTTGGAGTGATTGCGCGTTTCATACGAAAAATAGACGCTGCATTTATTTAATTGAGTTCCGTCGAAAAGTTCGGGGTGGTTTTTCTCAAAGTTAAACGCTCTTGCCGCAGGCGCAGCATCGCCCATAAGCGTGGAAAGCATCTGCCGCGACACCCCTAGCCGATAGGGCAGCGTGGAAAACCAGCTGTTGCCGCCCAGCGCCTTGATCAGCGCCCACGCCGCATTGGCATTGTCGGGTATAAAACCGTAATGGATGGCAAGCCCCGGAACGTTGAATTCGCGGGCAACCCCCAGATTGAACGCCACATCTTTCAAACGCGATGCAAATGTACCTTTCCAGGCATCATCGGGCGAAGTTGGCGTATTGCCGCAGAGTTCCAGATGCGCAATATTGCATCCGGCAAGCTGCATACGCAAATCGTGGGCAGAGGCGGCGCCGTCGCTGTTGCAGCTGGAACTGCAGCAGGCGGTAAGCGGAAAATCCCCGGAAGGCAGCGCATTGCGCACTGCCCGGTAAAAATCAGCGATCACGCCGAAACGGTCATCAATAAAAATTTTCCACGCGGGATTGTTCCAGTTGCCCCAAAAAGCGGTATCACTTACAGGCGGCAGTTCAATACCCGCTTTGCTGCGGAACCGTTCGCGGCACTCGGGACAGCCGCAGCTGCCGTAGTAATTGGCAAACTGGGTATCGTCGCACATCAAGCCGTCGATATTACTGGAACGCACCAGAAGTTTAACATATTCGCAGTAGGACTCCACAAAGCCCTTTTTGCCGCCGCAGAATACTTCGGCATCGTAATTGCTTTTCCACATTGGTTTATTGGTGTTGATATCGATCATACGCCAATCGTTAAGGTATTGACCGTTGAACATCCACGATTCCGCACTCTTTCTGTCCGGGCACACCGGCAGATGCGACCCGTTGTGCTGCATAATGTGACGCATTTGCTCTACTGTATCGTAGCGGTGGATATAAATCGCGCTGTGGTGGTCAAACAGCCGGATGTTCCGTTCGTGCAGAGCTTCGGCAACGTGCGCCATATAGTCGTGGAGCATAGTCCAGTAAGGCATAAAATCCCAACGGAAATGCGCTCCGAAAATCACCGCCAGATTAACTCCGGCAGCAGCAAATTCATCGGCTCTTCTGCGAATGGCATCACGGTTGTCGATAGTAGGCCATTCCAGTTCGCGCCAACTTACCCACCAACTGGCGGCACGCATTGACTTTTCAGATTTCATTTTAATTTCCTCCATAAAAAATATCTCCACAACTGCTGGTATAATATAACGCCCTCCCCTAAAAAATTCCAATTTCCATCTTTTAAAATCACCGGATATTTGCATTTTAACGGATAAATGGTTATAGTATCCAAAACAGCAAGTCAAGGAATTCACTTATGACTATGAACAATATTGAATTTTACACTTTTCAGCCCGGCGCGGAAAATACAACAGATTCCATCGCCGCCGGTAAAGCGCTCTTTGAAGCGATGCGCAACGAATCCCCCGAACGCAGTTATTCGCAGATGATGCAGTACCGTTTAAGCGGCAATGCCGCAAACGATTGTACCGACCGCTATTTTATTGCAGTATCAGGCAGGCAATACATAGCGCGTCTGTGGCACGGTTGGAGCAACAATGCCAACGCCATCGGCAATTTCGGCAACTTTGCCACCGTTGAAAGATTCCGCGGGCTGGGAATCGGCAGAGAACTGCTGAAAATGTGGTTTGAAGATATAAACAATATACCCGCGCCGCCGCTGGGATTGTTCTGCACGTCAAAAATGGAATTGCTGTCTCTTTACGGCAGATACGGTTTCCGTTCAGCAATGCGCGATTCCAATGATCCGGCGCCGTTGTACAAGCCCTGTGCCAGTAAAGCCGGAACGTTTCAGGAATTTTGCGAAGAATATTACACTGCCAGTGATACCCTGCAGATCCGCCCCGGAACTATCCGGGACCGGCACGAAATCGATTGTCTTTTGAGGTTTGCGTTCCGCGACAACAATAAAATGCCGTTCGGTTTTGACGATATGCCGGGGTATGAGCCGGCGTTTCTGGCGGCAAGTGCCGGCTTGGGCAATATGCCGGAAGTCATCACAACAGTCAACGGCAGAATCGTGGGATGGGCGTACACTCCGCTCAATGGTAAACGCCAGATACAGCTGCACTGGCACTATAAACAGGATAATATACAGTGACCGATAACACAAAACTTTTTTCCGGCAAAGGCAATTATTACGCCGTCAGCCGCCCCTCCTACCCTGCGAAAGCTTTGGAGTGGCTTTTCCAACATTGCCCCGGAGCAGAGAACGTGGTTGATATCGGTGCCGGAACGGGTATTTTTACTTCGCTTTTGCAAAAGATTTTTCCACACGTCTGCGCTGTGGAACCCAATTGCGATATGCAGAAAGAGTTTATCCGGGCCTTTCCAGATATAGAACTGGTATCAGGTACAGGCGAAAATACCACTTTGCCGGAACAATCAGTTGACCTTATAACCGTAGCACAGGCATTTCACTGGCTGGATGAAAATCTGTTCAAAGCCGAAGCAATGCGTATTCTCAAGCCTGCCGGCAAAGTGGCAATCATCTGGAACAATCGTGTTGCCGGAGGCGCAGGTGAAGCACGCGATACAATGAGCCGCCGCTATTGCCCGCGTTTCAGCAAAGGTTACGCCGGGAAGCGCTCTCCGGCAGCGGGCGATCACTTTCTGCGCTGTGAATACTTCCAAAAAGTGGAATATTTCAGCACGCCCAACTGTTTGGTTATGACACAGGAACAATTTATCAGCAACGCCCTGTCCCGTTCTTACGCTCCAAAAAAAGAGGACGCTGTTTACGGAGAATACCTGGCAAATCTGCAGAATATTTTCCGTGAATATGCTCTGAACGGCACTGTTACCGAAGAATATAAAACAGAAATCTTCCTGGGCTCTTTCTCCAATTGATCTTCCTGATGTTCGATACACAGCCGGAAAAGGAATATCTGCTTAAGCTTGATGAAATAAAAAAAGATATTATGAGAAACGCAAGAGGTCTCTCATAATATCTTATGTTTTTCAGAACTTATGCTGTGTGCAGCAAAAATTATTTGCTCAACAGCGAGGCACTGGCTTCGTCAAGGAAGGTCACGCAGTGCGGATGGTTCTGCAGGATCGAAGCCGGGCAGGTGTTGGTCACCGGGCCTTCGATCATACCCTTGATCGCCTGGGCCTTGCGTTCATCGGGCACCACGTTGACGATCACCTTGCTCTTGCAGATCTGCGGAACGCTCATACTGAAAGCGTGGGTCGGAACCGCATCAAAGGTCGGGAACCAGCCTTCGCCCAGCTGCTGATTGCGGCAGGCATCGTCCAGTTTCACAACCAGGAACGCTTCGTCGGTATCAAAGTCAGCCGGCGGGTCATTGAAAGCAATGTGACCGTTTTCACCGACACCGATAAAAGCAATATCGACCGGGTGATCAGCCAGAACTTTCTTCATCTTGGCGCAGAAAGCCTTGGGATCGTCGGTATCGCCTTCAACAAAGTAAACTTCAGCAAGTTTGCAGGGCAGCTTGTCGATAAAGTTTTCGCGCAAATTCAGACGGAACCCCGCCTTGTGTCCCTGCGGCAGACCGATATATTCATCCAGGTGGAACAGTGTGACTTTCGACCAGTCAATGCCCGGTTCCTGAACCAGAAAACTCATCATTTCAAACTGGCTGGGGGCAGTTGCAGCGATCATATTGACCGCACCTTTTTCAGCCAGAACTTTACGCAGCACTTCGGCACCGTAAGCGGCAGCCGCCTTGCTCATTTCGGTCTTGTTCTTAAGAATTTTTACTTCCATTTTCTTCCACCTTTTTCTTTTAGGTAAAACGATTTTTTGATATTTCTGCTGAACCGCTACAGCGGATCAATATTAAAACAGTTAAATATACATCCCAAACTCTTTTATTACAAGTAAAAGGAGCAAAAAATACCGATTTTCCGGTAGGCAACAATAGCAAACGGTCACTTATTTAACAGCTGCGGATCAATATTGCAGTGCGGTCGTCGTGCTGATCCGGTTCAAATTCGCGCACTGCTTCCATCAAACCGTCAAGTACTTCTTCTGCACTCATACCGGCCGTGCAGCGGAGTTCAAATTCATCAGAGAGCCGGTCGACTCCAAATTCCTCGGAATCAAAATTCAATGCCTCGGTCATACCGTCAGAGTAAAGCAGCATTGCCATACCGGGCGGCATCTGCAGAGAAATCGTATCAAATGTGGCAAATTCATCCGGCAATATCCCCAAACCGGTACCATCCGGCGAAAGTCTGCGGATATGATTGTGCACAAAGTAGATCAAATCAGTGTGGCCGGCACGGGCGTATTCAATGATCTGATGCTTTTTATCCAGCAGGCAGCACCCCATTGTCACAAAACGCTCGGCATCAGTATCACGGTAAAGATTGCGGTTGACTTCGCGCAAAAGCGCTTCCAGCGTGGTAAAATGTTCCACCGCCGCGCGGATGAAACTGCGGGTCATCGAAGCCAGCAGACAAGCCGGTACCCCCTTGCCGCAGGCATCGCCCATAACAATCAGCAGCCGGTCATCATCGATACGCACATAGTCATAAAAATCGCCATTGACCTCTTTAGCAGAGTTGGTTCTGGCGCAAACTGTAAACTTATCCCAATCCGGCACCGATTCCGGAAGCAGCGAAGCCTGAAGTTTGCGGGCAAATCCCAGTTCCTGATTGATTCTTTCCTGCGCGCTGCGTACCTTGTAGGAATCTTCCAGATCCTGTACCAGACGCACTTGCGTGGCAACAAACTGCAGCTGGGCAAGTTTATCCAAATTGAACCTGCCCCAGTTGGAAGAAGTTACTGCACAAATCAGACCGGTGAGCTCTTCGCCGCGGAAAACAGGTACAGCCATAGCCTGTTCGGGCAGACGCTCCATAGGAAATTCGCTCAAGTGTTCATCCTGCCGTGCGTTCTGCAGAAGTATGGAACTCCGGCGTGCGGCACATCTGCCGATAAAGCCCTCGCCCACAACAATATCTTCTTCGCGCAAGGCCTGTTTGTAGAAATCCGGCGATGCCAGCGGATCCATCATAATCGTCAACTGTGACAGCGGGTAGCAGCCGCTGACCCCGGAAACATAAAGGTGATCATTTTCCAGCCGGTAGATGCACACAGCCTCCGCCAGCAAAAGCTCTGCAATATGCTCTGCAGCCTGATGCATTGTATCTGATAATTCATCTGCCGAACGCAGACTGCGCGAAAACAGCTCAAGAAAATGGTCGATTTCTATCTGCTGACGCAACACCAGACCCAACTTGGTCCGCAGTCTGCGCCACGTCATAATAAGAACCAGTATAGTGACCAGAAAGATGAGGCTCAAAGCCCCGAGTGTAATATTTACATTACTCATAACAAAACAACCTTGCCGGCAAACCGCTTTTTATGCCGCATTTTTTTCCAATTAAAAATTTCTGCAACGGATAACATACACCACATAAAGCAAACTGCAAGAGTTCATCAATTTTTTTTTGTATATATCCGGCAATATTCCGGAAAAAACGGCATTTAACCCTTTTTTTGCTTTATCCCGCGTTTTTTTCAGCAATGCCAGCAGATAGTACAGACACACAAAAAAGAAGGAACTGCTGCACTTCTGTTTAGCAGCAGTTCCTTATATTTTTTGTTCCGCAGACAACTTTTCCCAACCAACTTACGCCAGAAGGAAAAATTTCATTGCATTGCCGTAAAAGATATTTTCAATATCGACTCTGTTCAAACCAGCCATATCAGCGGCCTGTTTTATACTGCGCAGACTTTCGTAACAGACATAGGTGGCATCTTTGCGGCAATGCGGCACATCCATTCCGGGGAAATACTGCCACCCCCTGCCCCAGGTGATGTAATTGCCGTGCACGCCGCCGGCATCGATATTGTCTGTACCGAACATTATGCGCGAAAGTTCTTCGTGCTTGAACAGCAGATAATGGCTCCGGCAATCGCAGACCGCCGAAAGATCGTAAAAGATATTGGGCATATCGCGCAATTCAAAAATATTCTTTTCCAAGGTATAGGCATTGAATGCTCTGGCACAATGCGCCAGGATCCAGCGGACATTTTTGTATCTGGATGTGAAATATTTGAAATCAGCCAGATTCTCTTTATCGGCAATTCCGTCAAAGCGCGACATATGCATTGTTATGCAGAGTTTGTTGGCATCAGCCACTTCGATCAAACTCTCCGGCAGATAATCTGTTATACGGCAGTTCGCCGGATCTGCCGCATACAGCCGGTACGGTTTCAATCCACTGAAATGGTATTTTCTGATCACATCATCCAGATACTCCGGAGTCATTTCAGGCGTAACAATGGTACTGCCGATATGGCACGGGGATTTGGCAATTTCTTCAGCCATAAACCTGTGATAGCCATCTATATCCAAACCCGCCACCGGTGTACCCAGCAGTTGATAGCTGATTTCGCGCCCCGGAAAAATCATTCTTGAAAATTCATCCAGCCGGGCAAAATCGGTATTGCTCCAGATCGTATCAGCAGGGCAATAGCGGTTGTTCCATAAATGGGTGTGGGCATCAAATATCTTCTGCGGCACAAACTCTTCGAGTTCATCGTACCAGATTTCGCGGTCAAAACCGGTCAATTTTTCATATTCAGCCATTTTTTCACCTTGTGCGATCAATTTATGCGGGCAAATCCCACCGCAGCGGGCTTGCCGATAAGATTTTCCGCCACTTTATTTTCAGCAATAAGCCCGGCAAGTTTACCGAAAACCTCATCGCACGCAGCTATATATTTATCGATATCTTCATTGCTGTGAGCGTACATAGCGTAAAACGAATTGCTGGCAAGGAATCCGCGCTTGAGCATTTCCTGGACAAAATAGGCTTTATTCACGCTGTTATCTGCTGCAAAAGAAAAATGCAGCAGCGGCACAAGTCCGCCGACGTGGATATCAAGCGAATACTTTTCAGATAGCGTTTCCCAGGCATCTTTCACTCTTTGAGCAATTTTCACCATATGTTCTGACGCATCACAGCGGATGAATTTTCCGATCATAGCCAATGCCGCCGCCGGGCCGGTACGCTCCGTCCAGTTGGTGGAAGTTATAAATGCATCCTGCGCGGCACTCATAACTCTGCCTTTGCCGATAACTGCCGAAATCGGAAAACCGTTACCCAATGCCTTGGCAAAAACCGCTATATCCGGCTGCCAGCCCAGCACCAGATGCGCTCCGCCGTTACAGACACGGAACGCGGCAGTGATCTCATCGATGATCAGCGGCACATCGTTATCGCGCGCAGTTTGGTGAACAGCATCCATAAAATCCTTATCCACACTGTAATTGCGCTGTGGTTCAAGTACGATCGCAGCCAGATCGTCACCGGCTTCGGCAAGTGCTTTTTTAAACGATTCTATATCGTTGAACATAAAAGGTAATGCCGTTCCCGCCAGACCTTTGGGCAACCCGTTGGGCGAAAGTCCGGCGATCCACATCTGATCGAGCGCACCTTCCCGCGCCAGATTTGCAGCCAGATACCAGTCCGTCCAGCCGTGATAACCGCAGAAAAGCACTGTTCCTTTGCCGGTGTATGTTCTGGCAATACGCACCGCTATAGACATAGCCTCGCCGCCGGAACGGGCAAAACGCGCCATTTCCGCCCACGGGTGCAGTTCAATGAGTTTTTCCGCCAGAGCTACTTCTTCCGGGGGATTGAGTGTGGAAGCACTACCATCATCTATGACCTTTTTTACCGCAGCATTGACTTCGTCATCAGCATATCCCAGCACAGTTGCGCCGATGCCGCCGATACTGCAGTCGATATATTCATTATCATCCAGATCCCACACCCGGCTGCCTTTGGCTTTTTTGAAATACGCCGGCCAGACTCCGCGGCTGAACATATCCGGCCGCTTGGAAAGCAATTGGGTCATTCCGGGAATTATGGATGCGGCTTTTTCCTGCATTGCCAGGGATTTATCTATTTTCCACTCTTTCATAATCAAAATTACCTTGTTGCTTCTGCGTACCGCTTCATAATCATATCGCAGTTGGCACCGATAGCGGCAACATCGGCACCAAAATTCACAAAATCATAACCTTCCGCATAGCATTGTTCCAGCGAAGGCACTGAAACTGTTCCGGCAAATTTACCGTATTTGTGTGCAGTGTCAACAATCAGTTTGCGGACGCGGTGTATTTCCGGATGATCGAATTCCGCCGGATGCCCGATCGCGTGGCTGAAGTCGCCGGGGCCGAAAAAGATCATATCTATGCCGTCAAGCTGACAGATCTTGTCAAGTTCGCTCAAAGGCTCCGGATCCTCGATCTGTACGATCACCAGACGGTTTCTGTTCATAAACTCAATGTACTCTTTGAAATCCAGTTTGCAGTAAAGTCCATCGGCATTGCCGCCATCGACCGGGCGCAGCCCCTGCGGCTGGAAACGCACAGTATGCACGATCTCCTTTGCTTCTTCATAACTCATCAAATGCGGTATCATAATGCCGCTGGCATCAGCTTCCAGCGGGCGGATGTAATCACTGTACGAACCTTTTGCCACGCGGACAATGCAGTCGCAGTCATAGGCTTTTGCCGCCAATATCTGGCTTGACATAGTGTTCTGATCAGTAGGTACGTGCTCCTGACATATCCAGATGGCATCAAATCCGGACATTGCCACCAGTTCCGCAGCACGGGGGCAGCTCAAATTGAGTTTGTAGGAAATTGCTTTCTGACCGGAACGCATTTTTTCGAGAACTCTTGATTTACGCGGTGTTATCATAATATTACCTTTCCTTGAAGATTTTATTTAGCTGTATATCCGCCATCTACGGGGATGTTGGTACCGGTTATGTAACTTGAGGCGTCGGAGGCCAGAAAAACAATCACTCCTTTCAGATCCTCCTGACTTGCCAGTCTGCCGAGCGTAGTGCGCTCGCTGTAATTTTTAACAAACGCTTCCGGCAGGTGATCTTCCTGCAAGCCGCCGGGATGAATGGCATTCACCCGGATATTGTCTGCACCCAGAATACTTGCCGCCCAGCGGGTAAAGTTCACCATACCGCCTTTTTCATAAAAATAGATCGGGGATGGATTACCGTTGTACATATCTGTATTGGCATAATTGGCGGTTTCCAGACCGACCAATCCCATAAATGAACCGATATTGATAATAGACCCGGCGTGCTGTTTTTTCATAACTTCCGCAACAACACCGGTAATGTAGAACATACTTGAAGCGTTGATATGCAAACTTTCGTCATAATTTTCCAGCTCCTGCACCCAGCCGGAGGAGGCACAGCGTGTTACAGCATTGTTGACCAGCACATCGATCCTGCCGGTGGACTGCATAATTTTTCCGATCAGGGAATCAATGCTTTTGCGGTCGGCAAGATCCAGCTGCAATGCGCGTACATCCAGACCGGCAGCACGGAACTTTGCGGCAACATTTTCGCAATTTTCCAGATTGCGCGAGGCAATGAACACTGTTGCTCCTGCTTCAGCAAGACCTTCAACGATCTGTTTTCCGTAACGGCCGGCACCGCCGGTAACAATGGCGGTTCTGCCGGTCAGATCAAACATATCCTTTACATTCATATAAATATTTCCTTACCGTTTTCCGCACGGCTTTCAATACCGCCGATGACCATTTTCATAAGTTCTTCAGTATGACTGAAAGGCACCGGTTCAATGCCGGTACGCAAATATTCCACAAACTTTACCAGCTGGGTGCGGAACGCTGTGTACGAGTCCGGAGTTGGTATCGTGAGCGTCCCGGCCGTACCCTGAATGGTCAGCGGCACGCCGCAGCAATCGTAAATATTGGTAATAACCACATCAAAGTTGTTTTTGTGTTTGAGGTGTATTATGTTGCGCCGTTCGCTGCCGGTATTGCGTATGCTGATAAAGCCCGGCCCGGTAAGAGCGTAAACAGCCTCCAGAGCGTGGATGCCGTAAGTTTCCCACTTTTTGGGCATATTATAAGAGATCAGACGAACATCTCCCACTTCGCGGAAATTACCGTTCAGATAAGGCACAAACTCCTTGCAGTAGCGCATACTGCTGGAAGATATGATCCTGGCGCCGCCGGCAATGGCGTTTTTGAAAAATTCCAGATCCTGACGGTTGTCGCACAGAGGTTTATCTATAAAAAGCGGGATCCCGGCTTCGATAAACGGTTTGGCGCGTTCAACGTGTTCACTGCCGATATCAGTGGCAATGATCACAGCATCGACCATCCCGATCATATCTGCGGGGCTTTCGACCACCTTGGGGATCAGCGAACATTTGGCAACGTGTTCGGCATCCTTGCTGGAATTGCAGTAAATCACCTCAATTTTAGCGCCGGGAATACCCATTGTATCGTAATTTTCTTTATTCAGATAAACCGGGATCACCGGAAACGGGCACTCCGCAGTCATTGCTTCGCGGTTGTATTTGTTGAACATTGCACTCCAGGAATAGGGGTGTCCGTTGCCTTCGGTCATTCCGATAATGCCGATTCTGATATTATTGATATCTTTTACCAGAGCCATCGTCAATTCTCCTTATCTTGAACCTTATAACTCTTGAAATAACTTTTCAGATGCGAACGGATCAGCCCCGTCAGCCGCTCACGGTCGCCGTTTTTCAGTGCATCGACCATTTCAAAGTGTTCGCAGTATCCGTTTTTGTACTCAATGCCGGCGGTTTGCGAACGGATGAACTGCTTTTCAAAAAACTCGGTCACCAGCGGTATGAGCGAGTTTATCAAAGCGTTTTTACTCAAACGCATAATGCGGGTATGGAACTCAATATCCAGTTCATTCAATCTGTTTTCTCCTGAATCATCGCGGGATTTTTTTTCAGCAGCAATACTGGAGATCTTTTCGCACAATTCAGTAAGTTTTTCTATATCCTGCGAAGTGACATTTTCCACCGCACGCTCCGCACAGCCCAGCTCCAGAGTCAAACGCAGATGTGCCAGATCCTGAAAGGTGTGCGGCTGGATAGCCAGAAAAGGCTTGTATCCGGCATAAACATCTTCCGGACAGAACGATGTTACCATTGCACCGACTTTGGGCTTGGATTCAATGATCCCCAGGGTACGGAAGTGCTGAAGGGCTTCGCGGGTGATATTGCGGCTTATCTGCAACTTTTCCGCCAGTTCCCGCTCGCTGGGCAGTACATCGCCCTGACGCATATTGTTGGCTATGTAGCTGCCGATATTTTCTATGGCAACATCCACTGCCGTCTTGCATTTTACGGGTTGAAGCATAAAAACCTCTCTTTTTATAATCTGGTACTACCATACAACCAAAACTGATAAATTGCAAATGCTAATGGAAAAATTTTAATTTTTTTTTATTTTTGTTCCCCAAAAACTGCCGGATGAATGTATATTACCTGCAGAAAACCGGCAACATAAAAAGGTAATGATTATGAAAAAAATGCTTGTTATGCTTGCGGGACAGTCCAATATGTCCGGCAGAGGCTATCTTACTGAAAATGATATAACCGAAATCCCCGGCATTACCGCCCTGCGGCGCGATATGGTGTGGATCCCGGCAGTGGATCCCTTCAACTACGACCGCTTGAATCTGCTGGGCATCAGCAATGCCGCTGACCCGTTTGAAGTCAAAGGTCTGGAATTCGGCGGCAACCGCCGCTGCGGTGTCGGCCCCGGCAGAACCTTTGCCCGCTGCCTCAAAGAACTGTATCCGGAACGCGAAATCGGCTTGATTCCCGCTTCGGTCGGCGGCTCTCCGGTCAGCGCGTGGCTGCCCGGAGCCAAAGATACACACTCGGATATGCACCCCTATGATGATGCCATTGCTATGGGGCGCGAAGCATTGAAAAACGGCGAATTCGTTGCCGTGCTCTGGCACCAGGGCGAAACCGATGCCAAAAACGATACAGCAGACTATGAAAATATGCTCAAAACAGTCATTGCCAACTTCCGCAGAGACCTCAATATAGATAATATACCTTTCATTCTCGGCGGGCTGGGTGACTTTCTCAATCCGGCGTGGCAAACCGGCAGGATCAATGACATCAGCCGCAAAGTTGCTTCCGAAGTACCCCATTGCGGCTTTGTTTCCGCTGAAGGCTTGAACCACCGCGGCGACAACCTGCACTTTGATACCCCCAGCCAGTATGAACTCGGCAGACGCTATTTTGAAGAATTCTGCAAGATGAGCAACCTGTCGTAAGATATATATACAAAAAAACAGCGCAGTTTCAGCAGTTTCTGCCGCTTCCTGCGCTGTTTTTTTATTTTCAGAATAAAATCAGCGATATTCGCTTGGCACATACCATCCGCTGGAACCGTATTTACTGGGTTTGCAGGTAATTACATTACCGGCAACCGCCAGAAAGTTGATCGTATTGTGCCGGATACCGTTATCGGCATTGCCGCGCAGCCCCATATAAATATTACCTTTGAGAGCACCGTTCAACTGATCGGCGGGCACATCGTAGATATTATCCCCGATGTAGGGGGCTTCTTCCGGCGAACGCGCTCCGGAAGTTTTGGTTGACAGATAAGTATCAAATTCACTGCGCTTATATTTGTAGGAATAATCACCCGCAGAACCTGAACGCTTGCTCAAGTCACTGTTGATAGCATAAGCTATGCCATTGTAAACGTCTTTCTGAATAGAGGAAGCCGGACAGAGAAAAATTCCCTTTTCTTCGTGTTTGAGCGCTCCCCACTGGTTAAAATTGTTTCCGGTGGTGCCGGCAGGCATTTCCGCCCCCATAGCATCCAACAGCAAATACATCCACACCTTTCCGGAACCGCCGCTGCCGCCATAGCAGTTGCGGTGCGGAACCAGCCAATCGTCGTTGGTATCCGAATAGATATTTGCCGCAATTCCCTGCATCTTCAGGTTGCCGATGCAGTTGGTGGCTCTGGCGCGGTTGCGAGCTGCGGAAAGTGCCGGCAGCAGCATTGCTGCAAGAATCGCAATAATTGCGATCACAACGAGAAGTTCAATGAGGGTGAAGGTGCATACCTTCACCCGCTTGCAAGCGGGTTTTTTCATAACCAGTTTCCTTTCAGTACATAGTTTATAAAATTCTACACCTTATTAATATACACTTTTTACGGCAATTTACAAACCGTAACAGCAGTTTTTTCCAAAAAATCAATCCAGCACAAAACTGAATTCGTTGCGTTCATCCTGTTTCCACGCCAGATGCTGTGTGGAGGGAGAACCGCCGAAAAACGGCGAATAAGTGCGTGCCTTTACCGTTTTGCCGTCGGGCATAAATTCCAGCAGACGCAGCCAGCCGTCACCGCCGCTGCCGCTGAAACCGCCGCCGATTGCCTGGGGATTGAAAACCATCTGCGCAACCTTTTTGCCGGCAATATTTTCAGCCCACGAAAACCCTACCGCCGCATTCCAGTCATCAGGCATGCAGACGTGTCCGCAAATCACCATACGGATATTTTTGGCAGGATAAACCAGTTTCTGATAGATTCCTTCACCGGCATTGCCTCCGGCGCGGCTCAAAACGTATTTTTCCGCAGATATTCTTTTGCCGTTGCCATAAATGTACGAGTGAGTCAGCACAATGCCGGTATGTTTGGCAAAACGCGGCTGATCGGCAATATTTTTTGCCCAGCGCAGATCATCATCGGTGGGTGCAAACGGCAGAGTTATGACCAGAAATTTGCGCTTATCGGGGTGCGGTGCGGTAAATTCATAAGCTGATGTTTCCAGAGTAGTTTCGCCCCACGTATTGGGCGCACAAGCCACCAGCTGGCGCCGGGTAAGGCTATTGCGGTCGGTCGGGAAAAATCTGCTGAAATAAGAACGGCGGTTTTCAGCACTTCTTCTGCCGTAGTCGTGATTGCCGGTACAGAGTACATAAGGCACCACACCGTCCAACCGTTCCATAAGGCGCGAAAAGGCTTTCCACTGCTCATCGGCAATCAGGTCGCGCAAATCGCCTGCGCGGTCAAAACGCACACCGGGCTTCTGATCGATGATATTTATATCGTTGGAATAGACAAGATCTCCGGTAAAAAGCACCTGCCGGATATTCATTTCTTCGCTGCGGCGCGCTATCCAGGACAGCATCATATCCAGGATGCCCTGATTTTCGATCTGCTTGATATAGGTCTGAACATCCGGTACAACCACCATTGTCCAGGATTGCGGATTTTCAAGTTTCGGAAATCCGGGAACTTTTTTGACCTTTGCAGACGGAGATTTTTCGGCGGCATTTACGCTGAATCCTGCAGCAAAAAGTGCAGTCCCCAAGGCAAGAAAGATGAAAATTCTCTTATTCATAAACAATCTGCTCCTTAAAATAAAATTTATTGTCCTGAATTTTCTGAAACTGAAGTGTTAAATTATATCATTTGCGCTTTATAAATATACCACACAAGTTATGATTTGTCAAAAACAGCCAAAACTGCAACCTGCCCCGCGATGTATCAGCCGTAATTTGATTTCTCACAAGGTTCAGGGTAATATATAACAGCAAAACATTTTTTGCAACTGTCAGATATTGTTTTTAAAACAATATTACTGCAAAAAATGGCAAACGCAGCCCGCACAGTGTATAGTATCAGGATTACTGCAACAGAAAATGTTGTCAATAACCAATTTTTAAGGGATCAAAAAATATGTTTACCAATCTTATACTCAAATTGAGTGTTCCCGGCTATGGCGGGGAGTTATCCAAACAATCGCGTCTGCGCTGCGGTATAGTCAGCGGCGTTACCGGAATAATCTGCAACACCGCTCTGGCGGCTTTAAAAATGATTCTGGCAATATGTTCAGGCAGTATTGCTATGGCAGCCGATGCGGTGAACAATATCTCCGATGCCGGTTCCGGGGTCATTGCAGTGACCGGTTTTCATCTCTCCAGCCGCCCGGCGGATGCCGACCACCCGTTCGGACACGGCAGAACTGAATATGTTGCCGGATTAATTGTCGCACTGCTGGTGTTCGGATTGGGAATAACATTTCTGAAAGATTCAGTTGTGGCGCTTTTCAAGCCGTCAAAAATCACCGCCGACAATATGGCGATCATCATTTTCAGCTCAACAGTACTGGTTAAATGCTGGATGTTTTTCTTTTATATGAAGGTTGCCAAACTGATAAATTCTGATGTGATCAAAGCTTCGGCATACGACAGTTTGAGTGATTGTCTTGGTACTGGTCTGGTGATACTGTCGCTGATTTTCGGGCGTTACACAAGCTTTCCGCTCGATGGCTGCGCCGGCATAATCGTGGCAATAATGATCCTCTGCGCCGGCGGCAGTGTACTTAAAGATATTGTCAGCAAACTGCTGGGTGAAACCCCTGACCGGGAGTTTGTAGAAAAAGTCCGCAGTGCGATTCTGGCGTGTCCCGGAATCGACGGAGTGCACGACATTATGGTACATAACTACGGCGAAAACTACTACTTTGTGACCGCCCACGCCGAAATTTCCAACGATGGTGACCGTCTTTCCGCACACGATATATTGGAAAATGCCGAAGTAGCTGTCGGCAGAAATCTTTCCGTTGATCTGCTGCTGCACGGCGATCCTTACGACAAATCAAATCCGGAAGTTATTTTGTGGCGGAGCCGGGTGGAAAATCTGGTTTCAGTACTGGAACACGGCTTGAAAGTGTATGACTTCAAACTGGAAAAGTCCTGCAGTGGAAAGATCGAAAACATCTGTTTTCATCTGCTGCAGCCGTACAGCTGCAGTATGAGCGCCGATGAGATTGAAAATTTCCTGCAAACCCAGATGAAAAAATACGATTCAGAGCTCCGCCTTGTCATCCGTTTCATCCGCAGTTTTGTATAACACAAAGTGCGATCATCTGGAACAACCGTGTTGCCGGGGGCGTGGGTGCGGCGCGCGATGCGATGAGTCGTCAATATTGCCCGCGATTCAGCAATGGTTACGCCGGGAAACATTCTCCGGCAGAGGAAGATCACTTTCTGCGGTATGAATACTTCAAAAATGTTGAATACTTTACTGTTCCCAACTATCTTGTTATGAGAGAGTTTCCTGGGAATACAAAACATTTCCCGGCACATTCTGTTCCACCATTCCGGAATGTTCGTTACACCGCTGCCGGAGACACTGTAAAAAACAATATATCCTGATATATTTCTTGAAAAACATCTACATTGTGCTATCTTATAGTAAGTTACAAACAGAGAAAGTTGAAGTGTATGCTTGGTTTCACAGAACATAACAATGTGATTTCAAAAATTGTTGCCAATGATCATTGTACCGGATGCAGCAATTGTGTGGATATATGCCCCAGTCACTGCCTTGAATTGGTAAGGGACGCTGCCGGTTTTAACCAGACATCATATATTGAAAACAAATCCTGTATTGATTGTGGTCTTTGTTTGAAAATATGTCCTGAAACATCTGTTTCTGCACCGGAAACAACAGTTTATCCGGAATGCTTTGCTGCCTGGCATAAAAATCCGGATACAGTAAAGCGCAGCAGTTCCGGAGGTGCATTTTCAGCCTTGGCAGAAACTGTTATTGAATCCGGTGGTGTAGTTGCCGGTGTGATTTTGCAAAACAACCGGGCAATCTACAAACTTGCTGATACTATTGAACAACTCAAGGAATTTTGCGGCAGCAAATACATTCCGGCAGAACTTAATGATATTATCCACCAGGTAGAGAATTTTCTGGTAAATGGCAAAACAGTTCTTTTTCCTGCCCTGCCCTGTCTGGCGGAAGCCTTGCGTAAACGCTTTACCGGCAAAAATTTTCCCGGTATTTTATATACGGTCGATCTGGTTTGTGCCGGAGTTCCTTCTCCTGCGTATTTTCAAAAAGAAATGCAGAAACGCAATGTGGAAGTCATCACATTCCGCAATAAAAGTGAAAATATCTCCTGGCATAAATCGGTAAATTTTCTTGTCCGTTCCCGTAAAAATCAAAAAGTTTTTTCGATTCTGCCTAAAAACAGTCCTTTTTACAACGCATTCCTTTGCGGTCAGATTATGCGTAACAGCTGCTATAGTTGCCGCCACGCACATTTTCCCCGTCCCGGCGATGTGACCATTGCTGATTTCTGGGGGGAAATCCGTTTTCCGGAACAGCAGCAGCACGGCATCTCTATGATCTTTGCCAACAACCGACCGGGACGTGAACTGCTGGAGAAAGCATCTGCCAAACTGGTTATGGAGCCGGCAAATTTGATTGATGCGGCAAACAAAAATCCGAGACTTTATTTCGGGATAAAACCGCAGCGGGATTATTTGTTGCGCAAGCTTTTCCCGCAGGCAATGAAGTATTTACCGTTGTGGTTGTTAAATATCTTTTATGGAGGCGGTTATCGGCGAATGATTTTCGGCAAACTGCCGTACAAACTTTTATGGCGCAAAAAAGCCAGCCACCGCAAAAAGATAGAACAACAACAAAACGCAACTTTTGAAGAATTAAAAAAGAAAATTTCTCAATAAATACTAATATATTATTATGAAAACTTTTATTCTAACTCATCCTGTCAAAAAAAACTATGGCGGCATACTGCAAGCTTATGCTTTATGCGAAGCTTTGAAAATATTAGATCAGGATGTGACTCTCATAAATGGGCCTTTGCCCAAACTTTCTGCAGTAAAATCTTTAACAAGTAAAGTTAAATTATTATTTTCAGAAAGCAAAAGACTACGCTTTGCCAATTTACAGAAATTCATAAATAATTATCTGCCCTTATCTGCCGAGTGGCACGGAGAAAAAATTACTGATGCCGAAGCAATAGTAGTCGGAAGCGATCAGGTATGGCGTCCGGGATATACTAAATTTCCGGGGGCTTATTTCCTTGATTTTGCCAATGATCAGAATATGAAGCGCATTGCCTATGCGGCATCATTCGGAGTTGACTATTGGGAATTTTCTGAAGAGCAGACAACAGAATATGGCAATTTGCTAAAAAAATTCGATCATATCAGTGTTCGGGAAGTGAGTGGAATAGAGTTGTGCAAAAAATATTTCCAGCTTGATGTTCAGCAAATGCCAGATCCGACATTATTGCACAATGCCGATTTTTATCGTCCTGTTGCCAATAACGGAAAAACGTATGATAATACTCTGTTTACCTATTTTCTTGACCGCAATGATGATAAAGAACAACTTGCGGACACTTTGACTGACAAACTTGATTTGACCAGATATGATTTTATGCCAGCAGATAAGAAAACGCCATTACATACTGTCGAAGATTTTCTTGCAGGTATTTCCAAAGCAGAATTCATTCTAACCGACTCGTTTCACGGAATGGTATTTTCGATGATATTCAATAAAAAATATGCTGTTTGCACTAATATAAAGCGCGGTTTGTCAAGATTTGATTTAACAGTAAAAGCCGGTGTTGGACAGGCTATTTTAACAGGTGAAAATAATATCCAACAATGCATAGATTTATTTAACTCTGCCGATATTTATATTCCGGTAACGGATTTTCTGCAAAAAGAACGCCAGCGCGGTTGGGCTTATCTGCAGGAATGTTTTGCTGAATAAAGCATATAATCAAGTGTTCATCACATAATGCAAAAAAAATCCGTCCGGAGGAACAGCGCCATCCGGGCGGATTTTTATTCCTGTATTGAAACAGTTTACTTTTCCCAGCAGAGATCCATAAACTTTGCAACCGAGCCGGAGAGTGACTTGATCACTTCCGGGGCATTTACTGTACCTTCGCGGTAGTAGCTGCACATAATCTCGCCTTCCAGACGGCAGATCTCATTGTGGCGCGGATAGAATTCGCGCAGCAGGTAATAAGTGTATTTGGTCAGACGGAAGTCACCGGCAACGACCGGATTTTCTTCAGGCAATTTGTGTACTGCTACACTGCGGCAGTCGCGGATGGCTGCTGCCAGTGAATCGAATTCCAGTTTATCGGCAAAAACTATGGTGTAGTACCACGAAAAGAGATCGTTTTCGCACCCGTGCGAATCGCTTACCCCCACAACTGAAATATTTTTGCCATCGGCACGCGCCTGTTCCCAGCGGGCAAGCGAAAGCCGGTTGGATTCCCATTGATGCGAATAAAATCCGCCGAAAACCTCCATTGCATCAAACTTATTGCGGTCAATGAGTGTATCGACTACCTCTTCAGCAATAAAACCGTGATACTGCGGGCGCCAGTACGGGTGGCAGAAAATGGAAATACCGCCGTTTTCGCGGATGCGGTCAAATGTCCATTCCGAAGCGGCAACTTCAAAACGGTTCACCGGATGCATATCTTCCGGCAACTCCTTCATATATTCAGCCACGCCGGCACGGTATGTTTTTTCATCCTGCCGCACCATTTCATTGATACTGGCTTGGGCACCGAAGTTGATGACGTGAACCGCGTTTTCCGGCAGATGGATCTCCTCGCCCGGCATAACCAGCATATCGCAGTGGCAATCTTTTGCCGCCTTAACTGCGATCAATGAGGGTTCGTAATATTCGTGATCGGTTATCGCCATAAAATCAAATCCGTGGAAACGGCCGCACGACATTGTAAATTCGGGAGTCTCCTTGCCGTCAGATTTGCTGGAATGCACGTGCAGATCCCCTTTGTACGGGCGCAATTTGAACAGATCTTCTTTGAGTGCATAAAAAGCAAATGTCAGACTTATCGGGCGCGGTTCGCCGGGGGCACTTTCCATAAGCAGAGTATATTCGCCCTCTTTTTCCATTTTTACAAAAACTGCTATATCGCCGTTTTCGCGCCGTTCAAAACGGCATTGCGGATGTTCTTCAAGCCACTGGCGGTTTTCGCGCACAATGGGCTGATCCATCTGGATAAATTTGCAGCTTGCCACTGCTGCAAGCATTTTTTCACCGTGTCCCTGACGGGCGTGGATAACGATCGTTTTTTCGTTGGAATCAGCTCGGAATATTTTAGGGTAAACTGTAAACTGTTTGGAAAACATAATAACATCCTTTCTGTGTTTACACTCGTGCTGTTAATACACACTGCTGCCCAAAATTTTTCAATCATTTTTCAGCATTTTTTTCCGATATGCTCCGGGGGTGATTCCGCAATTTTTATGGAATTGTCTTACCATAAAATTCACCGAGCTGAACCCGCAATTACCGGCAATTTCTTTCAGCGGCAAATCCATCTGCAGCAGATGACTCTTGACAAGTTCGATCCGGCACCTGATGATCCAGTTGCCCGGGGAATCAAGCAGATATCGGTTGAAAAGTCTGCCGAGCGTACGCACGCTGATATTGAATTTATCTGCCACAGCATCGCGGCAGAGTCCGGGCTGATGCAGATTGTTGTTTATATAATGGAGTATATCATTCAATATTGCCGGATATCCGTTGCTGCGGAACTGTTTGTGCAGTTCGCACAGCAGTTGCATATGCAGTCCGGCAAGCACCGCGGGATCCTGGCTGTGCTGGATTTCCGCTTTGATCTTCTGCATAATATTTTCTATTCTGTCCGGATCGGTCAGCAATATATCAACAGTGCGACCGGGAAAAAACTCCCCCACCAGTAAATCGTGAAAAGCACTGTGATGTACTGAAAAACAGCTGCGGACAACCGGGGAATCGCCTGTTGCGAAAGTTGAATCATAGGCTGTGCGCTGCAAAGATATATAAAAGTGTCCGGCACAGCTGCTGCTTCTGTGCCCCTGCCGTACAGTGCAGAACTCCCCGCGGTGCACCAGTGAATACTGCGCGTAACTGCCGCCGGCACTTTTCCCGGTGAATCCCGGAAGAAAACAAGAGTCCATCCAGTTATAAAACTGCACCCCGGCTTCAGAAGAATCTACCGGTTTACGGATAAAAATACGCGATTCCTGATAATACTTTTTTTGACTCATTTATAATATAAAAAATCTGTTTATGACTCAATATTCAATAAAAATGACCTGATTATGCTATGATAATATATTGCAAAAAAGTTATATTGCAATATATTTTAATGAAGAAAAACTCTATTTACTTAACAGAAAGGTTCCGTTTATGTTTGAAGAAATCCGTTTTGCAGTAGTCGGGCTCGGTCACCGCGGAAGACATATGTTTCAGGTGGGCTTGAAAGCTGCACAAAAAATCATTCCGGCTGCCGCGTGCGACATCAATGCTGACTTGTGGTATAAATCCCAGCGCAATGAGCCGCCGCTGGCAGAAACATTCCCCGATACCAAGTTCTACGAAGACTTTGATTCTATGCTTGCCAATGAAAAAATCGATGTGCTTTTAGTGGAAACACCGGCGTATCTGCACGCGGAATTCTGCGCCAAAGGGCTGCAGCACAACCTCAATGTTCTTTCGGATATACCGTTGGTAAGAGATTACGCTGAAGCGGAAATGCTTTACAATGTTTCAATAGAATCCCGGGCCGTCCTGATGACCGGCGCCAACCCTAATGAATGGGGTTTTATCGAAGCGGCATACGACCTCTACAAACAGGGTCTGCTGGGTAAACCGTTTTATCTGGAAGCTGAATATATCCACGATATCCGCTGTTTGTGGGAGGAGACTCCGTGGCGGCGCAAAGGTCAGCCCATAAAGTACTGCACGCACTCGCTGGGGCCGCTGCTGCGGCTGCTGCCCGATGAAGATCTCTGCAAAGTCTCCTGTGTCAGCACCGGGCCGCAAATTGTCGGCGAGGAAGGTCAGAACGACCTGATGACCGCGCATTTTACCACCGCAAACAATACCGTGGTGCGCTTTACAGCAAGTTTTATCAATGAAGCCAAGTGCGGTCTGCACTCTTACCGGGTGTTCGGCACCGAAGGATACTTTGAACGCCTCTCTGAACGCGGTCACTATCCGGCACGAAGTATGTTCAACAGCAAAAAACTCTACGGGGCCAACAAACTTACCGAACTGCCCATTGATATGTTCCGACCTGAATATGCCAATTCTCAAGGTACCGGTCACGGCGGGGCAGATCACATTCTCTGCTGTGATTTTTTTGAAGCTTTGCGCTCTGGCAATATGGAAAAAGTCATCACTCTTAAAGATGGTTTGCGAATGACCCTGCCCGGTATTTTTGCAGCTCAATCCGCCGATAAAGGCGGTGAAATCGTAGAAATAAAATATCCGTGGAATTAAGGATTTTTTCAGCAACGGAAAATACTTTTCAGTTGCTGAATCAACCTTTATTACTGCAAAAACGGCTTTATTGCCCGGGCAAAGCCCTGTTTTTCCGGCTTTACATTCCGGGTCAGGATGGTGGGGGCACTTGTCAATTGTGAATCATATTCGGCAACACGCCGGAAATTTCTGAACACGATATTTTCAGAGTTGCTTTCGTCGCAAATCAACGCTCCGTCGTATTCGCCGACCCGCCATACCTGCATATTGTCAAAAACTATATTGCTTATATCGCCCACGCCGTCGGGATGATCTTCCGGCTTGAACAGCGGTGTACGGCAATAGCGCGCCGCATCCATATTTATAACATAACGCCGGCATCCGGCTTTGATATTTTCAAATCTGATATTGCGAATGGGCGCTGTTACGCTCAACATTCTTATGGCAGTGTAGCAGCTTTCGGCATAAATATTGCGGAAAGTCAGGTTTTCGATCGGACCGCGCAGCAGATCGCGGTTTTCCAGCCGCTCGAGCGAATCATCGGCATTCAGCGCCAGCATATCGTCTGTGGTCTGCATAGGAGTCAGCGCGGTAACATTTTCAATCAGACCGTTGCGGACAAAGCCGCTGAAGTGCAATCCATCCTGATTCACGCCGCTGGGTTCCCCCTGAAATCCGATGTTGCGGATCAGGAAGTTATCGATCTTGCCGAACCGGGTGAAAAAACATACCGAATTGGCTGCGATCAAATCTTCCAGTACCAGATTTTTTACATTGAAAAAATTCAATACCGTACCACTCCACGCATCGGGTGCAAAAAGATCAGGATTCTTTTTATTGTATCTGCCCTGATGATTGCCGTCCCAGATACCGCCGTGCAACTCTATATTGCAATTGCCTTTTTCCAAATCGCGGTTGCTCAAAAGAAAATCGCCCTGATGTTTAGGAGTATCGCCGCAGGAAAAAATCCGGGCATTTGCATCAGCTTCGATCCGGGTGTTGGAAGATACTTTCAGCGTTCTGCATATACGGTAGCACCCCGCAGGGATAACCACAGTCTGCGCCCCGCAATCCAGCGCTTGCTGAATTGCCGGCGAATCATCGGAAATTCCGTCACCGGCGGCTCCGAACGATCTTACATTAACTGAATTTCTGAACTCTTTTTCCACTTTAAACACCTCAAACGCGTTTTTTTGCTATCTGCATACCGCAGCGGATCAATGTCTCCCTGCCCGCCAGAGTGTTTTCAAGCAGATCGCTGTCCCACTGGATCGAAGAATTTTCAAAAACCAATATAACAGTGGAGCCGCCGAATTTGAAATAACCCTTTTCATCCTGCAATTTATGCATCCCCACGCCCGAAGTCGAATTGATCGAACCGACCCCGAAAGCGCCGACTTCCAGAAAATAAAATCTGCCGAACACCTCTGAATCCAATTCAGTTATATGCCGTGCATTTTCCACATAAACATCAGGATTTGCCGCCAGCGCCACCGGATTGACCGAGTGATATTTGCCTTTGAGTTTTACCGTTTCTGCAGTTTGAACGCACGCGCAGGGATAGTGATAACGGTGATAATCCACCGGCGCCAGCCGGATGACCGCCACTGCATAAGAATTTTCATTCAAAAGATTTGCACACAAATCATTCAGCGTTCGTTTGGCGCCCTTCACCGGAATTGCATCCAGATCCTGCAGATTTTCATAAACCATTATTCTGCCGTCCGCAGGCGATGCAATGCTGTTTGCGTCATTGCAGAACGGCCGGCTGCCGGGTTTGAGTCTGCGGGTGAAAAAATCGTTGAAACTTTTGTATTCTTCCAATGGCAGTTCCGCTTCCTGCGGCATACAACCGGGAATCGATGCCAGAGAGTTGATACTCTTTTTTGAGAATCTGCTGTCGTAATACTTCCCGAGCAGACTTGAAAGAGCCGAACTGTTGAACAAAAGCCCGCTGATACAATGCCCCAGCAGTGTTTCGTACGCAAAGCGCAGCGCCTTGTCGCCCATAACGGATTCAGTGACCAGTTTACCGCTGGTGCGGTCGATAAATTGAACAGGATTACTCAATTTCATATCCTCAAATCATTTTTGACTGCTATTTTCCGGAGGATTAATATAACACAGTTTGAAGATTTTTCAAATCCCCGCTCCGGCAATATATTTTCTGACCAGATCCGCAAAAACATTGCCGCGCTCTTTGTAATCTTTGAACATATCCATACTGGCCGCCGCCGGAGAAAGCAGAACAATATCCCCGCTGCGGGCAGCGGCAGCGGCGGCAGCAAAAGCTGCTTCAAAGTTATTTCCGGCATCGTATATATCCACACCGCAATCTTTGAATGCTTCTGCAATATTGGAGCCGCACCGGCCGTAAACCACCAATTTACGCAGAAAAACAGCTATCGGCTTCAATTCAGAAAAATCCATATCTTTATCCAGCCCGCCAGCAATCAGAATTATATCCTTACCCGGCACACTCCGCAAAGCACCGACTGCCGCCAGCACCGCCGCCGGATTGGTGGCTTTGGAGTCATCGATATATCTTATATTGTTATGTTCGGCAACCAGAGTTATCCGGTGATCGCCGGTTTTGAACTTTTCTATTGCCGCAGCCAGTTCATTACAGCGGTCTGCCAGATCCGGTATGATGGTATTGACCAATGCTATTGCCGCCAGCAGATTTTCCTGATTATGCGGAGCAGACAATGCGGTTTTCTCTAATTTCAGCACTGCCTGATTCCGGCAATAGAGTGTATTGTTTTCAACAGCGAATTCACCACAGCGGCTTTTGCCGGTCATTGAACAACCGTAAAAGCGTTTATCCTGCGGAGTATCTTTGAAAATCCGTTCCTTGACCGCCCGGTATTCTGCCATTCCGCCGGGATAGCGGTCGATGTGGTCGGATTTTACATTCAGCAGAACCGCACCCTTCAATGGCAGCGTATGAGTGTGTTCAAGCTGAAATGAACTTACTTCCAGAACTGCGGTCATATTACCGGCATCGCCGGTTCCATTGCGCACAATCTCTGCGGCAACTGCCGAAAGCGGCAGACCGATATTGCCGGCGGCAACCACCGGGATCTGCATATTTTTGAGTATGAATTCAGTCAATTCCACCGTGGTGGTTTTGCCGTTGGTTCCGGTTACAGCCACCATTGCACCGGGAAAATGGCGTACCCCGAATTCCAGTTCGCTGATAACCGGCAGCGCGCGTTTGCAAGCCTCCCGGTAAAGTTTTGAAGCAGGCCGTACTCCGGGGCTGACGATCACAGTATCGACTCCGGCAAAAAGCGTATCCATATCGGCATTTGCGCTTTCAGCATCACTGGTTATATTGCAAGTTATATGCAATGCTTCCGCCAGAGATTCAACGGCTTTGCCGCTTACACCGCCACCGATCATCAGGATATTTTTCATAATGAACCTCAATTCAAAAATGTATTACCGATATTCAGCAGTTTACCCGCCTGATAGACTATTGCCGTAAGCGTGTAGGCAAGCAGAAACAATCCCCCGGCTTCCACAAATGCCATCTTCCACGAATTGAGTTCGCGCCGGATGATCGCCAGCGTTGCCAGACAGGGTATGCTCAACAAACAGAACAGCATAACGCAGAATCCCTGCAGCGGGGTGTAGTTTTTTATAAGGTGCTGACGCAGCGGTTCTGAATTTTCATCTGTTTCTCCCTCTTTATACAGCACTCCCAGCTGGGCTACAAAAACCTCTTTTGCCGCCAATGCACCAACCGAAGCTGTAGAAAGTTTCCAGTCAAAACCGATCGGGCGGAAAAGTGGTTCCAGAGCTTTCCCCAACCTGCCGGAAATGGTGTACTCCATAAGTTCGGACTGCCGGGAAAATTCCAACTTCTCTACTGCGCTGTTCCGCGCTTCAGTATCAGCGATCTTCTCTGCAGCGGCGATCCGGCTGGCGTAATCCACACTGAAAACCTTTTTCTGCGGCAGAGTATTGCATATATAAAGAATCACTGTAGCCCCCAGGATCACAGTACCGGCTTTTGCCACATACATCTTGCCGCGATCCCACATATGCAGCAGCAGACTCTTGAGCATCGGCATCCGGTACGGCGGCAGCTCCATAAGATAGACTTCACCATCGCCCTTGAAGATTGTAGCGCGCATCAGCCGCGCCGCCGTCAGCGCTACAGCCACGCCGATGATGTAAATGAGCCACATTACAAATGCCTGATATTTTTCGGCGAAAAATGCCGGGATCATCAATGCATAGATCGGCAGTCTGGCACTGCAGGACATCATCGGCAGCACCATAATTGTCACTGTGCGGTCGCGTTCTGATTCAATAGTGCGTGTAGCCATAATTGCCGGTACCGTACAGCCGAATCCCAGTACCAGCGGCACAAAGGATTTACCCTGCAGACCGAATTTGCGCATAATACCATCCATAACAAATGCCGCCCGCGCCATATATCCGGAATCTTCCAGTATGGCAATGGCAAAAAACAGAAACAATATATTGGGCAGAAACACCAGCACCCCGCCGACACCGCCGATCAAACCGTCGGTGACAAAGTGCCGCAGATAACTGTATTTTTCAGCTGGCCAGAGATTTTTTATACCATCGCCCATCCAACCGAAAAAATTTTCGATCCACCCCATAAGCGGCTCTGCTGCCACAAATGTAAAGTAAAAAGTAACATACATTATCAGCAGAAAAATCGGCAGCCCCAAATATTTATTGGTCATAACCGCATCGATCTTGTCGGAGATCTCGCGGCGCCGTTCGTGGGTCATTGTGATCGAGTTTGAGCACGCTCCCGCCAGCATAGCGTAACGGCGGTCAGCCATAAAGGTATCGGCTTCGATAGCGTGTTTTTTGCGCAGATGCAGGATCTCTTCCTCAACTGCGGCGTGAACACTTTTGAACTCTTCCAGACGCATTGCCGCTGTATCGTGTTCCAATAGTTTAATAGCAAAAAAGCGTGCCGGAATATGGCGGTATTTTTCTGCATTGAGTTCATCTATTTTACCGGCAACAGCAAAAATCGCATCATCTATATCCTTGCCGTAAGTAAGCATCGGCATACCGTGCTCTTCAAGCTGATCAAGAGTATCGGCAAGTTTTGCCAGCAGCGGTTTGACACCGTCGGAACGGCAGCCAACGGTCTGCACGATTGGCGCACCGAAGTATTTTTCAAGTTTGGGTATATTATACTGCAAGCCTTTCTTTTCCGCATCATCTGACATATTGAATATCAGCATCATAGGTATATGCAGTTCCGCCAGCTGGGTCGTCAGATAAAGACTCCGCCGCGGAATGGTGGAATCCACCACATTCAATATCAGATCGATCCCCGGCTGGGTCAGCTCTTTAAATACCACATCTTCTTCCGGCGAACTGGAAGATAACGAATACACCCCGGGCAAATCGATCAATTCTATATTAATATCACCAATCGAAAACGCTCCACTCTTGCTTTCCACCGTCACGCCGGGATAGTTTCCGACGTGCTGCCGGGCTCCGGTCAGCGCATTGAATATACTCGTTTTGCCGCAATTCGGGTTGCCTGCCAACGCAATTCTGAAATGTTTTTTCATCTTTCAATTATCTCAATATTATTTATTAAATGTATCACTCAAATAAATATTTATCTCCCGGCTGCGGACTGCACAAGCAGAAAATTAGAACAAACTAACTTTCATTGTAAAAAATTTTTTGCTGCCCGCTGCAGCAGAAAACCATTGAACAATATCTTTCCAGAAAGAATCTCATCAATGGACTGTATTAATTTACAACACAATTGAAAAAAAATCAAGTTAGACAACACAAATTTTTAACTTTTTCCCCTAAAAAACAACAGGAGGTTACTTATGAAAAAGCACACCAAAACAACTTGCAGTTCCCCGGACATCACAGAAATCGATTATCAGGAAGAGGAGTTTGAAGATATCTGGCCGGATCTCTTTCACGCGTCGCGCAAAACGCTGTTGCGGCGCGGTATTATTTTTCTTATTTTCGGCTTGCTGCTGTTCTTCAAACCGGTTCCATCAATAACTATTGCAGTGATTGTAGCGGGATTTTATATAACTATTGAAGGCGCTTCCATACTTATGCAGGCACTTTACCTGCCTTACAGAACCCGCACCATAGTTATAATCAATGCTGTTATACTGCTGCTTTCAGGTATTGCCTCGATAGCTTTTCCGTGGATAATGGGCGAATATGCGGTGATCTTTTTCGGTGCGTGGCAGCTGATCAGCGGCGTGGAATGTTTCTTTCTTATGCGGGTCCCCGGGCACCGGATCAAAACTTTTTTCACCGGATTTTTCTGTGTGATATCAGGTTTGCTTTTTATCCTGGCTCCGCTGCTGGGACTGCTGGCAATGAGCTGGCTTTTTGCCATACTTTTCATTGCGTCGGGTATATTGATGCTTTTTACGGCAATAACAATGAAAAACGCAGTTGCCGATGCAAATGATGATGAACCGACAACTGCGCTGTAAAGTATCTTAACAAATTCTGTCAGTCAAAAGAGATTGTTTCCCCCGGCTGAAGAATATATTTTTCGCCATTGCAGACAAACCAGAGAGCTGTACCTGAAGGATTGTAGATCATCTTGCCGTCGCAGCTGGTTACAGCTGAACGCACCGCTTTGATGTAACGGCAGATCTGGAGGTTGGTTGCATACCACACTTCCGGGTCACTGCCGAGGGCGCGGCAGATATTTTCCATATCCTCCCAACTGCAGACCTCCGGGTTGCGCCCGAACTCATACGCGTGTCCCCAGATGAAAAAGAGCGACAGCGCATAGCGGCAGGCTTTGAATTTTTCGATCAGGCCTGCCGCATCTTTGTGGTGACAGGTTGGAGTCCAGTAGAGAAAATCCTGCGGCAGCAGAAAATTATTGCTCGCTCCACCGTGACGGGCACATTCGATTCCCACCGTGCGGCAGATCTCCACGGTATCTTTGTGCGATACATTATAGGGGTAGCTCATACCCGTCACCGGATATCCGGCAAGTTCTTCAAGTCTGCGGCGGTCTTCCCACACCTGACGCACCCATTCGGTACGCGGCACGTGGTCGGGGAACGGGTGCCCGGCACTGTGGCACGATACTTCGTGACCGGCATAAACTTTTTTTACCTCTTCCGGCGCCACCCGGCGATCATCACCCAGCAGAGCGCTGTTGATGTGAAACGAGCCTTTGATACCGTATTTATTGAATATTTCTATCAGTCTGATATCATCTCTTACACCGTCATCATAACTCATTGTTACAGCTTTGAGTTTATGCTCCGGATACATAAATGTCATACCCATAAGATCTCCTCTTTTTTTCAGAATGGATTGTTTTTTGCGGATTATCAGAAAATATACATCACATAACTGAATAAGCAAATCCCGTTGAGCAGTTTTCAGCCAAACGGGATTTGAAATTTTTATATTCTGATTTCAGAATACAGCATCAACGGCGTGCTGTCTGGAACCACGCACCGCGGAAAACCTCTTTGGGGTCATCGGAGAGCAGTTCTTCGTGATGTTCCACGACCTTGAGCACTGCATCGACATATTTATCGATGATTTCCGGACGGAACTTTTTGAACCACGGCACATTGAATACGCGGTTGCAGGCAGCTTCGCTGTTCGGCAGTTCACCCATTTTGGTCAGCGCATCAGTACCGGCGGCATTGAACACCACGTTTTTGGGCGCACCCTGATTGAAGATATCAAAGGTGTTGAAGACCGGGTGCTGATGCAGCGGCGAATTGCATCCGGCACGGAGTGCACCGGCGCCTTCTGCGGCAATTGCCGTGCAGAAGTGGCCCATAGAGAGTCCGTGCAATTCGTCAGCACAATAGATACCTTTGCAGCAATACCAGCCGGATTTGGTCGAACCTTCATCGGTGGGACGGTGCGAACGCAAACCGGGCACGCCTTCGAGTTTATCCCAGAAGTAATTCATCGCCTGATCGATTTCAGCAATTTCCGCATCATACTTTTTGAGCTGTTCCAGACCGACAATACTGGACATCTGGTGCATACGGTATTTGTAACCGCCGGCAGGCAGACCGCGGTATTCTTTCAAACCGGGCAGATTGATATCGGCAGCGCGTTCATAGTGGCCCCAGAGCATTGCACGCTCATAGACTTCACGGTCATCGGTCACCAATATACCGCCTTCGCCGATGGCAAAAGATTTGCCGCTCATAAGACTCATTGCAGCAACATCACCGAAGGTTCCGAGTTTTTTGCCTTTGTAATAACCGCCCTGGGCGTGCGATACATCTTCAATAACTTTGATATTGTGCTTGCGGGCAATCGCCATAATTTCATCCATCGGTGCGGGATAAGCGCAGTAATGCACAACGACTACCGCCTTGGTACGCGGAGTGATACGCTTTTCAAAATCGGCCAGATCGATGCAGAGCGTATCTTTGTCAATATCGCAGAATACCACAGTTGCCCCCAGCTGCATTGCCGGCAGACCGCTTGCCCAGTAGGTGATCGACGGGCAGATCACTTCATCGCCGTAACCAACGCCCACACCGAACATTGCCGTCTGCAGACTGGCAGTACCGCTGCTGTGGGCAAGCGCATACTTGGTGCCGTTCCATTCGGCAAACTTGGCTTCAAATTCTTTGGTGATGTTGGTACCGGACATATTGCCTTCGCGCAGCACCTTCACGATACCGTCTTCCATTTCCTTGTTGACGATCGGCCACTTGAACATATCGCCGAAATCTGTGATGTTCACGGCCTTTTCGCCGCCTCGCAATGCCAATTTACTCATTGTAAAAATCCTTTATGTTAGATTGGTTAGATTGGTTTGATTATTTCAATGCTTGAATATTGAATTTATTTTCGGTCACTTCCGGCAGAGTGAAGTTCCAGATCGGCAGATTGACCTGTTCCTTTACCGCAGCGGCGCGGTCGGCAACAAACGCTTTCCAACCCTGCGGGGTGATCGCGGCATCAGAAATACCGAACGGCATAACCGCCGAAAAGATGAACTTGCCCTTCCCGACAGTGCGTTCGATGATCGCCGGCTTGCCATCGCTGTAAGTTGCCAGAACTTTTGCTCCGGCAGGCAATGCGGCAAAGTCAAAAGCGTGGATACTGTTGCGTTCCGCCACCGGCAGAGTTTTTACTTCGGTAAGCGGAAGTTTCTGACCTTTATAATCAAGTGAGCTTCCGACATTGGCTTTTCCGGTCAATGTTGTACCTATAAACTCATTGCGTTCAGCCACACTGCTGCCGTCAATATTATAACTCAAAAAGTCGGGGTCAAAGACGATTGCAGTTCCGCCGTTATTTACAAACTCTTTGACCTTGGCTGTCAGTTCCGGATCGGTAAAACGCATCCGGGGAATGTAAAGCTGTTTTATGCCGGTAAGATCAAAGTTGTTTTTGCTGACAAAGCGGAACCAGCTGCCGAGATGTTCACCCAGCAATGCATAAGTGGTGTAAGCTGCGTGGCTGGGGGCATCATTCAAGCCCCAGCGGTCGTAATCAGAATAGAAGATCGCGGTCTTGGTTCCGGTCGGGATCTTGAGTTTGGGCAGATCAGCCACCTGACGGAGGATATCCAGCGCTTCGTTGTAAATATCCGGATTCTGCCAGAGCGAACCGTGGCTGTACCACTTGAGCTGATCGGCGCCGTTTTTCAATATCTGGCTTGCCCATTCGCGCAAATCAGCGCGGGTCGGGCAGCCGCTGCAGTAGTCAAAAGCCTGACCGTAAGCGGAAACTTTGGCACCTTTAGCAGCAAGGTCACGCAGGATTTTGACCGAAAAACCGCTGTGATAAAGTGCGCGCCCCATACCGTAAGCAGCACGGGCGCTGGTGGGATACGGGTCGCAGCTGACGGTCATATTATCCGCTGACGCCAGCGCCACATCCACATCGTCCAGACCGCTGCAGTTATTGCGGCTGAAAGTCATAACTTCCATACCGGGGATTTTTTCGGCACAGCGGTCAGCCAGTGCTTTCATATTTTCGGCAAAAAGATTGTTCCAGTAGCGCCAGAAAGTTATGCGTTCAAAGCAGGAATCTTTGCCTTCCAGCCCCTGCAGGTCGCCGATGCCGTATTTGCCGAAACCGGTGGCGGTCCTGGCTTTGGCTTCGTACTCCTCAATAGCCTTTACGCGATCGACATTGCGGGTACGGCTGTAAATATATTTTACCATATTGGTAGGTTCATCCCAGCAAGTAAGGAATTTTACGATCTCTTTCTTTTTGGGATTTTTGGCAAAATCAGCTGCAATAGCATCGACCGCATTGATCAATTCGACCTTGGTCTGCGGGTCCGCCGGGTCCATATGATAGTAGCGGTTGTTCCAGACTATGTACCCCAGCGCACCGGCTTTGGCGGCACGGCTCTGATTGACCCAGATATAATACGAATATTTGATATTGTTCTCTTTGCAGATATCGTATGTTTCATCAAATGTAAGCGCTGTATTATGCTTGTAGTGAGTGTAAGGCATACTTGTGGCGGTCATTTTTGCCTTTGACCACTCTTTGAGCAGATACTTCTGGTACGGCGCAAAAGTTTTCAAATCATACTTCTGCTGGATCGCTTTGGGCTGGTAGCAGAGAAAGTATTCATTGTTCCACAGCCAGCCGACCCAGTCGTTCTTTTCATTGCTCAAAAGCGCAGTAAATTCCTTTTTGGCGCGCTTGGGCTGATAATTGATCTTTTCGATTTTGCGGTTACGAGTCAGAGTATTTTTCTGAAAATCAAGCGTTCCGTAGCTGGTGACTTCGCCGAAATCACCGCGGTAGCAGTTCCAGTGCGAGTACTCTCTGGTTGCGGAGCGTTCGCGTGCAAAGTTGACCATCACCGGGGTTGCAGGCACACCGTCATAGCCCAGAGTTTTCCACGGAATAGTGAACACGGCTTCCCAGGATTTATATTTTTTCCAGGTCTTGCTCTTCCACGTGCCATCCCAGTTATGGGGTTTGTGGGGGTCGCCGGCCTGTGCCTGACGGCGTTCGCAATCAAACTGGGTGTTGATACTGTTTACTGTAAACTGTTTGGCTACATTGCGTTCAGGATCATAGAAGAAGAATTCAAACGCATCATCTTTCCAGAGATTTTCATCATCGCGTTTGGTACAGTTGGCAACCAGACTTTTCATATCAGGTTCAGCACCGATATACCCTACATAAAGGTTTTTATCGTCGTAAGCGACCTTGATCGCGGTACGGATCTTTGCCGGTTTTGCAGAACTGCTGATATAGAAGCAATCGCCCTGATCGACCTTGAGCCACCAGGAGGGATTCAGATAGGACGGCGGTGTGAATTTGCTGATATTGATCTTGTCAGGAGCATATTCCAGTTTGAGTTCCTTAATATCCATCTTGCTGTTGACCGGCACATTGAGTCCGAAAACAAACTGGAGCACAGCGCTGTTGACCGGTACGACATTGAAGAAAGTTTCGCCATTCCAATTGTTATCGACCTTTACGATATTGCGGGTACTGCCGGCAGAAGCATTGCCCTTTTTCGGCAGATTGAAATTCATTGTATTAATGAACTGCCCCGCCTTGCCGCTGTAGGTACCTTTGACAGTAGTCACCATTGTACCGGGAGTGGAAACCTTGTTGAAAAGAGTGGTTGAAAAACCATATGCGCCATAGGATTTACCGTTGCTTTCGCGCATAATCCGCGCCACACTTCTGCCATTTTCTTTGACCGTGGCAATACCTTTAAGCACGGGGTGCAGCGGAGTCATAGACATCCGCGGCGGCTTGGTTATTTCGCACTTCTGGAATGGCAGCGCAGAGTTGGGATCCTGTGCAAGAATCTCATCATCACCGGCGGCAAAACCGAAATAAAGGTTGTTCAAATGGATAACATTTTCTGCACCGTCAAAGGTAAAAATAAACTGAATGGAGCCCACATTCTGCGGCACTCTGGTACGCAGATCAATGCTTTTCCAATCCGAAGTTACAGGGAATTGGGTCAGCCAGGTACCAGCCGAACCGTTGCCGCCGCCGGGCCGGTTGAAGTTGATACGCAACGCGCCTTTGCCGACAGCGGAACCTTTGATATTGAATTTTATCTGCAGTTCGCCCGGTTCCAGAGTCATACTCACCCCGCCGTACCAGGTGGAACTTTTGCCGGTGTGAACCAATTTGACCGATCCCTGGCCTTCATATTTGGCGGCAGGATCCAGACTCATACGATTATTGGCAGCGCCGGAACCGGTTAACCAGACCCGCTTGTCAAACTTGAACACATTACGCATCGGCAAATCCGCAGCGATAACACCCGCTGTCAGCAACGACAGCCCGATCATAAGTAACTTTTTCATAAAATCACCTTTTCGTGGTTGTTGATATTTGAAAAATATTTATTTCACTCTTATTGGATTGCTCCAGGCGTAACGACCTTTGTCGTCACATATCTGCAAGCGGAAGTAATCACCGGGTTTGCGCCATTTGGCAATATTGATTTCGACTTCAGTAGCGGTCTTGGCAAGAACCCCGCAGACATCTTCCACGCACGACCCTACCCCCCTGCCCCGGTTGGTCATAACCATAACCCGGGCGGCAGGTGAAAATGTGGCGCGGAAAATACCGTTTTCGTAACTCAAACTTTTGATTTCCGGTCCTTGCGTAGCATAAAAATCACCATTGGCAAGTGCTTTCATAATCGATTGCGGAGATTTATCTTCTGCCAGAATCATCGTCCAGCCGAAAAAGCGATCCTGCCAGGTATGCATATCATCCACCGCCAGAGCGGGGTAATCAAAACCGGCATCCAGCAGATCGTCCCACACATTCATATTGTACTCTTTGCCGATGTAGCGGGTACTGGTATTATATACCTCTATACCGCTTACATTTTTAAGCGGAGCAATCTCTTCGCGCGTAAGGCCGCTCCAGTACGGATGCGCCACAAAAACAATTCCTCCGGCGGCACGCACCGAATCGATTGCCTGCTGGGCACTTTCGTACTCTCCGGGATGACCGTACGGTACATTCAGTGCCAGCAGATGCCACATAATCCCGCGCGGCCCCATCGGGTGCAGTTCCATACCCGAAATAAGTGTCATACCTTTATTATCCAGCAATTTTACATCATTGGTCTTCCAGTGATCGCTGAATGCCAGAACATCATATCCCGCCGCAGAGTACATATCCACAACTTCCTGCGGAGTAAAGAGTCCATCAGATGTTTTAGAATGAGTATGCAGATTCGCCCGGTAAACATTCAGCTTTTTACCGTAAAAATCCATAGTCTTGCTGTATTTATACGCATTTTCAGCTTCATCAAAGGCTTTGAATCCTACATAAAGCGTATTTATATGGATAATATTATCCGCGCCGTTGAAAGAAAATACCAGCTCCACAGCTCCGGTATTCTGCGGCACTTTGGCACGCAGATCCACCGTACTCCACTCTCCGTCAAAAGAAAACTTTGATTTCCAATTGCCAACAGAACCACTTTTGCCGCCGGGCGAATTGAAGTTGACACACAAAGAGCCTTGACCGGCGGCTGTTCCCTGAATATAGAATCTGACCTGCAGATCACCCGGCTTGCAGGGCATAGAAAGCAAACATCGATAAGTCGAATTCCTGCCGGTATGTTCAATTTTTACCGAACGCGATCCGGCATATATACTCTCTTTATCCAGACTTATGCGCTCTGCGGCACTGCCTTCTCCGGTCAGCCAAATCCGCTGATCAAACAAAAAACAGGCGCGCAGCGGCAGATCAGCCGCCGCAGCAGCAGTCATCGGCAGCCCGAGGAGCATTGCAAGAAACTTCTTCATTTTTCGAACCACATACTTTTGAGATTATTCAAGCAGTTAATATAGCTTGTTTTTGCTTAATTGCCAAGTATTTTCTTGAGTTTGATGCGTGCCGGCGGTTTGGGCATAAGGAAATCCCGCACCGGCAAATCGATTGCTTCGTTATGTTCCCGGGCAAGTTGAGCAAAGAAATCGCGCCACGCCCCCGGCCGGCTCACCAGATCAGAACCGGCAAAGGGCTGAATGGCAAAAGCTATGACTTTACCTTTGCCGATGTTGCGCTGCCACGCCGCCGGACTCTTATCCTGATAACGGGCAATGACTTTGCCGGCAACTTTGCCGGGATCAAACGCGTAGAAACTGTTGCCCGGCAGACTGGGAGCATTGGTGATCTGTGCCATCGGCAGAGTTTTGCCGCTGTACAGAAGAGTGCCGCACTGACCTTTTTTGACCGGCATAGCTCCGCTTGTCATACCGGTAAGTTCCTGACGGTTACGGTTGAATGATCCATCGCTGTTATACATCATAAAATGCGGATCAAATGTAACCAGAGTACCGCCGTTGCGTACCCACGCGGCGATTTTTTCTGAAAGTTCCGGCGCAGTGTAAGTCATTGCAGGTATATACATAAGTTTGTAATCATCAAGTTTCACATCGCCGCGTTCCACGGTGCTTTCAGAAATCATCCTGAAGTTGCAGCCAAGTACTTCAGCAAGCATCACATAGACCGAATAAGTCGAGTGCATCGCCCGGTCGGCTTTTGCCCACTTGTCATAGCAGGAATAAAACAGCAATGTATCGGTCTTTTCCGGCAGCACAAGTTTATCCATCTGCTTGAGCTCTGCAGAAATTTCCAGCATATCAGAAAAATCTTTAAAAATCTGCGTCACAGCATTATCACTGTACCACATAAACCAGTCGGCACCGTTTTTGAGCGCCTGACTGACCCATTCGCGCATTGCCGCATCATTGCCGTGACCGCCGTGATAGACAAATCCCTGCGGAATGACCATAAGTTTAGCTGAAGGCACCAGATCGCCCAGCACGCGGCAGGAGAACCCGGTGTGATAAAGCGCACGCGCCATACCATAAGATGCACAGGTACTCGTAGGGTATGTATCCACCGCAATCAATTCTGCTGTACCGTTGTACAGCGCCGCATCAATGGTACTCTGTCCGGAACAGTTGTTATCGTCAAAGATGTTCATTATTGTATCGGGGAACACCTCTTTTACAACTTTCTGAAGTTTGGTGAAATTTTTGACCAATTCACAGTTCCAGTAGCGGTAGAACGCGATCCGGGCAAATGGCAGATCCGCAGCAGATACCTCGCTGAAAAACGGTATGCCGAATTTGCCGAATCCGTAATCTTTGCGTACTTTTTCGTCAATAACTTTAAGAGCTGCAACATTTTCTTTATTCTGATTGGGATCGTAGCATATCTCCACCGAGTTGGTCGGCTCATCCACGCCCATAACAAAAGAAAGCGATTTTTTGATAAATTCATAGTCGCGAAGGTCGCGGTAAGCATAAATACTGTCGGTCAATATCTTGACAAATACCGGGTCGTTGGAATCCACCCCGCTGCGGCTGTGGGGATTTACCAATGTGGCGCCTTCGCGCTTGGCTTTCATTGTACGCGAACTGTTGCCCAAGCTCATCGGGAAACGCATACCCTGTTCGTACAATTTCATCATCCGGTCACGACCGTAATAAAATGTATGGGGCCAATTCGGTCCGCCGATGCCCAATTCCTTGTAAACGCGGAAAATCTCATCCTGATAAGCCTTAAATTTTTCATCAGAAGTATTTTTCATCAACTCTTTTGAAAAATTGTGCCGTCCGAGGTCGTGTGTAAACATCGCTATCCGGTAATTGCCGGGAGTGCCGGTTTCAAGCAATTCCCGGTACTTGGCATTTTTGCGGGGAATATCGTATTTCAACGCTTCAACATTGCGTACCCGTGAAAATGTGACTTGATTATTCTCCACTTTGATCTTGCCGAATTTTGCCAGATCAAAACGGGTGCCGCGGTAAACGTTCCATTTGGGGAATTCACCGAATGCCGGATAATCTCCGCCGGCATTAAAAAGCAGTTCACCGCCCTTTGCCGGATCGATATTCAAAAGTTTCCACGGAATGAAAAAGCGGGTTTCAAAGCCGTTTTTCTTTACTTTGGCAGCATATTTCCAATCACTGTTGTTCCACTTGCTGTCACTGCGCCAGGGATCGCCGTGCATACGCTGATAAAGAACGCCATCCCACGGAACGCCGGCTGCATTGAGCATAAACTGCCAACCGGTCTGGCGGCCTTCATCAAAAAAGAGTATTTCGTTGGCATCGTCATCATACACAGCGCCGTCGCGTTTCGCGGCTTTGACTGTAAGACGCTGCGGATCAACAAAGTTGTTGTACAGTATGTACAGACCTTTCTTATCAGCCGCAAACTGCATAAAACAAGCAGCGCGCGACGGCACAAGCTGCGTAAACATACCGCCGGATCCGGTTTGCGGGTTCCAGCATTTATTTTCATTGTCCGCATTGAAATTCACCGGCACAGCGGAAACCGGCACGCTGACGACATCAGATGTATAGACTATTTCCAGATTATCAATCAGAAGCGCGTTGCTGTCGCCTCTGGCTCTGAAAATGAACTGCACGGCTTCTGCCTTTTCTGAAACATCAAAAACTTTGCGTATCCGCTGCCACTTGCCGGCAGCATCAATAACCGCATTTACCGAACCGGCGGAGCCGTTACCCTTGCCGGGAGCGCGGAACGAAAGCGTTAATGAGGCACTGTTCTTTTGGGCCGGGCTTTGCCATTTGCAGTCAAAACACACCGTAATTGTTCCGCACTTGCCGCCGGGAAACGCTAACCGTCCGTAAGCATAGGCATTACTGGGAATACTCAATGCCTTGTTCCCCTGGCTGTATTCAAGCAATTTTAAGTTTTTAGACCCTGCAAGAGCGCGTTTTTCAAAAGTATGTCTTTGCGCATACTTGCTCAAAGGCATATCCCACGCCGCAGCCGAAAGCGCCAGACATCCGGCAGCCAGTACTGAACAATATTTTATCATTTCTGAAAAAATCCTCTTATGTTTTATACAATTACTCTTTAACTTCTTCGATTCTTATACCGTCAAACCACACTGTACCGTTATACTTGTAGCTGTAAAGTCTTATACAGCACAGTTTATTTTTCAAATAGGTTTTGCCGGGCTTGAAAGTTGCGCTGTATGTTGTCCATTCGCAGCTGCTGACAATGGCGGGATTGAGCATTGAAAACCGTTCGCTGCCGGCGGTTATCACTACTGTGATCCACGAATAATTCGCCGGTTTATTGACTTTGCCCTTGACCGAGAAAGTCACCCGGTAAGTTTTCTCCGGATCAAGCACCGGCGGCAGATACTGCGCCACAAACACTGATTTGCTTTCCGGATTGTCGATCCGGAGACTCTGACCGTCGAACAGAAAATCGTTTTTATCTAGCGATACACACTTTACAGTTTTCGGATCGGCAAACCAGAGCTGCTTATCCAGCATCTTGCCTTTATCATCGAACCGGGTGATCACACGCCCGCGGATGTCGCAATTTTCAAATGTACCGGATTGGAAAAGGTTATTGTCTTTTACGGGATCAAAGGTAAGTCTGCCAAAGTTGATATAGTCGTGATATTTGCGTGCATAGGGACTCCAGTTATAATATCTGGTACCGGCCGCCAGTCCTTTATGGATACGGTTGCGGGCAAAATCAGCTGCAATATTTTCAGGATCGATCCTGCCGAGACTGGCAAGCGGAACAGCCATTTCCATAGACCAGGATTTTTCCTGATTGTCAATTTTTACGACTGCGTTGCTGTTCCACGCAGCATCGCGGCGCTTGTCTTTTTTGTCAGATGTATATTTGGCATCGGTATAATTTCCAGCCTGCGAAACGATAAAATGGAAATAATTTTTGCGGCTGCCGTCAGGGCTGATAAAGAATTCAGCGGAATTGCTCTGCCAGACATTGAACTCATCGTGTGCAAGTTTCGGCGCGTAAGTATTTGCCATTTCAGGTTCTTCGCAAACATAAGATATATAAAGATTTTTGCTGTCGCGCAGCAGACGCACTGCCGTGCTGACCGCGGTCGGTGCATTTTTTATACCGCGCAGATAGATTATATCAGCATTTTTCCAGGCTTCTTCACTGACTTTGCCGTCCAGAGTCAGAGTGTTATCGGCAACCGGTTTGATCTGCTTGCAGAGTTTATCCAATGCTTTCTGCTGAACCAGAAAATCCTGATATGTCTGCTTGAATTTACCCAGATATTCGTTGCCGATAAACTTGATGCGTTCCACAGCATTTTTATCTTTGGCAGCTTTGCGGAGCGCGGCGGCAAGATGACCTTCGAGCTTGGCAAAAACTTCTGCTGTGTAAACATTGTTCCACAATTCGTAGTCGGTCGGCTGGATCGAAATGGGTCCGATATCGCTCATAATGACATTGCCCATAATCTTTTTCAGCCAGATATCTTCAAAGATCCGGAAGAATTTATCCATCTCTTCAGCCCCGGCACCATAAAGTGCTCTGTAGGCATCCATAATAATTGTATCAACATCCAGGTCTTTGTTCCACATAAGTTTGCTGAATACATACCAGTTGAACATCTGCAGGATCGCCCGGTCGGTTTCAGTTTCCATAAATGACCCGAATGAACGGTCTTTCATTTCGCTGTAAAAATTACCGACTGCGCGCGGTGTGCCGCAAGGTGCATTTTTGATAGCTCTGCCCAGCCGCTTGTTCACATAGGTCCAGAGCCAGATTTTTCTGCCGTTGCGTTTCTTTATCCAGTTATCCACCAGTTCCACAGAATTCTTCCAACCGTTGGGCATTTTAAGCTGCCACGGACCGGTCACAGCCACCATCAGCAGCACGTTATCCGGTATATCGCACGGCGGGATCGTACACATTTTGCCGTAAGCCATCTGGGTCAGATAGCCGGGAACATTTTCTTTTTTGAGGCGGTTTGCCGCATCCACGGTCATCTGCCAGACCTGTTTACTCAACCAGTCTTTGTCCTTGGCGGCAAGAGCTTTGCATTTTTCACACTGACACTGCTGCATCCCATCCTGCGGCATAATGTTGAAAAAGTTATTCTTGGCGGCATTGGCATCCCAGATGGCCCTATTGCGGTATCTGGCGTGGCGGATCCCGCGGGAAGCCGCCGGTTTGCCCAGCAGAAAAGCTTTGGCATCCTGGTAGATCTCTTCAACAATGCCGCTGCTGAAACAGAGCTGACCGCCCATTTTTTCAGTGATGCTGACACTGCGGGTGCCGTTTTCACGCAAAATAAAGTATTCCGGATGAGTTTCGGCAAAGCGTTCAATATACGCCATACGGCTCAATCCGTGGCAGTTGGGCACATAATCTGTCTGCATACGCAACCGGTAGGTATTGAGCCGGCGGCGGCTCACAGCTTTTTCCGGATCCAGATCTTCGTACCAGGTGCCTTCGTTCCACGATATGCTGCGGACAATGTTGTCCGGGCGTTCGACAATATCCATTGCCGGAACTTCCAGTTTGCTGAAATGCGGCACTGCCGTACCGTATTTACCGGGGAAAACAAAACGGATATTGACAAAGCGTTCCAGAAAATCATACACTCCGAAAAGTGTGGCACGCTCAAAGTAATCGCCCCACTTTTTCCTTTTGGCGCAAGGCACATAAACCGCATCGTCCTTACCGGCAATAACGATCTTTTTACCGGAACCTCTGATAATGAACCCGTCGCGCGGGAGTTTGCTTACATCTGCGCCCGAACCGACAAATATGGAAATTTTATCCGGGTCGGCTGTTTTCACCACCGGAACATCAGCTCCGGCTGCCAACTTCAGAAATTTACTCAACTCTCCGGCGGCAAATCCGGCGGTGGGCGAAGCATTTTCTGACAGCACAATAACGCAGTTGCTTTTACCGTTTTCAACCAGAACCATTTTTTCTGCCGGATCAATCTTGATACTGCGGGCGATTTTCGGATCTCCGAAATCAGCTTTCACTACCATAGCAGAAAGTGCTGCTATCATCCCCAAAAACAGCGTCTTCATCTTTTGCGTCCTTTCTATTGAATTACAAAAAGATATTCCACTGTTATTATAGCAGATTTTTTTCACCCGTCAAGGCAAGATGTTCCATTCCGGTAATGTGAACACTGTTTTTTTGCAATATTATTTTTATTTTACAGCAAATAAAACCAAAAATCATACAAAATTCACACCAAAACTGGATTTATTTATTGCAATATGCTATATTTACAAAAACAGCAAAAGATGATAAAGCATTTGCAATATGTACTCCAGTGCGCGTAAAATTTATAATGATCTGAAACTTGCCTTACAAAAGGGTTCTATCGATATTGTACCGACCGAACGGGAACTTTGTGCGCGGTATTCTGTCGGGCGCTGTGCAGTACGCAGCGCGCTGGCGATTCTGGAAAAAGAAAATATGATCATCAACGACCGCGCCCACCGCCGCCGCGTAGCGGCAACATTCAACCGGCAGCTCAAAAAAGTGATCGTGCTGCAAGGCGATGAACAATATCACAATCCTTCTGCCGAAGGTCTGGCGCTGCTTTCGGCAATCAACAGCAATATACGCCAACTGCACGGCGAACCGGTGATGGTGTTTTCGCAGCTGAAAAACCCTACGCAAACTGTTATTGATGCGTACCGGACAGGCAATTACAGCGGAGTAATATGTGTTGAATATGAGTGGAATCTGGATCACAAGCTTTTGATTTCGCAGAATATCCCGGTGGTTATAACCAATCTTGAACACAATCCTGAACATATCAGGATACCTTCATCAATGATCGACTTCCGCGATATCGGCAGAATCGGCGGCAGAACCCTGATCACCAACGGCTGCCGGAAAATCGGTTTACTGGGCAAAACTTCCTGGCTTTCTGACAAAGAGATTGCCGCCGGACTGCGCGGTGCACTGGCAGAGGATCTGCTGCAGTTTGATCCGGAATGGATTTTTTCGGAAATATTGTCTGCTGATGATCCCGCAAATGAACTGGAAAATGAACGGCTCAAACAATTGCTTGCCTCACCGGACCGTCCGGATGGTTTTATTGTTCTGCGCGCCGCGCGTATGCAGAGATTGCTCAAATGCTGCACAGAGCTGGATTTGAAAATTCCCGGAGATATAAAAGTATGTGTTTATGACTGTCCGGGGATGTGTGATTCCCCGCAAGGAATATACTTTCTACCAGAACCGATCGAAGCTCTTGCCGCCCAGGCTGTGGAGATGCTGAGTTCCTGGATATGGCGCAGCATCAAACCGGAAAACTCCGTTTGTCAACTGCCGCGCCCGCTGCTGCTGTAAATCATTTCTCAAGCAGTGCTTCGGCGTGAGTTACTGCTGCAGCGGTTCCGCCGAGCATACGCCCGATTTCCAAAACGCGTTCCCGGTGCGAAAGAGCATTTATTGTACCGTAAGCCACATTGTTTTCAATATGTTTGCTTACTGCATAATGGTGTTCACCCAGTGCCGCAACCTGCGGCAGATGCGATATACACAGCAACTGCCGGTGCTGTGCAAGTTTGGCAAGTTCTTCGCCCACCCGCAAACCGGTTTCACCGCCGATATTGACATCGATTTCATCAAAGATCAGCACCGGCACAGCGTCAGCATCAGCCAATACTGCTTTGAGCGCCAACATCACGCGTGCGATTTCACCGGAACTGGCGATCAGCCGCAGCGGCGCCGGTGTCAAACCGGGATTGGCAGAAAAGATCATATCCACCGTATCGATACCGCTGTTTTCCGGCTCGTGACGGCTGAATTCCATATCAAAAACATTGTATTCAAACCCCAGGCTGCGGAGTTTTTCCGACACAGCACTGCACAATTTTTCCGCAGCTTTTTTACGTGCAGTTGAAAGTTCTTCCGCAGCAGCAAGAAGTTCATTTTGAGCAGCTTCCAAGCGTTTCCGGCAATCTTTGCGGCATTGCTCAAAGTTTTTGAACAATTCCAGCCGTTCTTCTGCTTCGCGCCACCGGGTGAACACACTTTCCAGTGTTGGTCCGTAGTGCCGCTTCAATGTATAAATAGCGCTCAAACGGTTTTCCAATTCGGCAAAAGCCTCTTCATCAAGTTCTATACCGTTGGAATAATCACTGATTTCGGCGGACAGATTACTGATACTTTCGCAAATCAGCTCCAATTCGGTCAGAAATTTTTCCGACATTGCCGGATCAGCTCCCAGTTTGATGAGCTGCTCCAATTCTCGGTAAACTCCGGACGCGGCATCCAGAAGTGAATTTTCACCCTCAGTCAACAGCACTGCAGCATTGCTGACTGCCTGCAATATACTGTTGGCATTGGCGGCGGCTTTGTGTTTTACCGCCAGGATCTCATCTTCATTTTCCACCGGGGATACGCTGGAAATATCTTCCAATATGCCTTTGAGCATTTCAGCTTCTTCCGCACTGGGCAGATTGCTCAAAAGTTTTTCGCACTCCATTTCAAGTTCACGCAATGCTTTGAACTTGACACTGTAACGATCCTGCAGCTCTTTGAGTCCGCCGAAACGGTCAAGCAGTTCCAACTGGCGGCTGCGGTGGAGCAATGTATGGTGCTCATCGGCACCGTGAATATCCACCAGCAGTTCACCGAGTTTTTTGAGTGTGGCGGCAGTCACCTGACTGTCGTTGAGAAAATTCCGGTTGCCGGCAGCTGTAAAAGTACGGCGCAGCTGCAGAACCACCCCGGAATCCTTGTTGATTTCAAACTCAATACCCGCTTCTTCCAATTCTGCAATAACCCCGGGATTGCGCGTTGCATCCAATGTGATCTCGGCAGATAATTCACAGCGGCTGCAACCGGCACGCAGCAGATTTTTATCCGCCCGCTTGCCGGTAAGCAGTGCAATCGTATTGAGCAATACCGTTTTACCGGAACCGCTCTCGCCGGTGACTACATTAAAACCGGGAGCAAATTCCACTTCGGCATTCTCGATCAATGCAAGATTTTTGATTTTAAGGTAATTGAGCATAATTCAAATAAAAAAACGGGAAACGGCAACAATACCGTTTCCCGTATTCAATATCAAAGCAGACCGCTGTTTTCCGGCAGCCCCAAACGTATATTCATACACTGGATAGCCTGACCGGATGCGCCTTTGGTCAAATTATCGATACAGGATGTAACGATCAATTTGCGGGTGCGTTCATCAAGATTGTAACCGATCTGGCAGCAATTGCTCATCGTGACATACTTGACATCCGAAGGCTTTTTCGGCGGCAGTACCATTACAAATTCTTCATTGCCATAAGCCTTTTCGTACGCCTTCTGCACATCTTCAAGCGTCACACCCGGCATCAGATCAAAGACCAGCGTCGAATTGATCCCGCGGTTGAACGGAGCCAAATGCGGTATAAAGTTGAGCTGCAACTCTTCAACTCCGGCAGCGGCGGCAAATTCCTGTTCGATTTCAGGAGTATGACGGTGACCGACTACGCCGTAAGCTTTGAAACTTTCGTTACATTCCGGAAAAATGTACGCTTCGGCAACTTTGCGCCCTGCCCCGCTGACCCCGGAAGCACTGCAGATAACAATGTTTTTGGTGCTGACCAGTTTATTCTTCAGAAGCGGCGCCGCCGGAAGAATCGAACTGGTGGGATAACAGCCGGCACAAGCCACCAGATTGGCGCTCTTGAGCTGTTCGCGGTAGAGTTCGGGCTGACCGTAAACTGCCTGTTTGAGCAATTCCGGCGACGGATGCGGTGCACCGTAATATTCTTCATACCTGGCAGTACTGCGCAGACGGAAATCTGCAGAAATATCAATAACGATCAAACCTGCCTGCAGAAGCGGTATGGCGTATTCGGTAGCCAGCCCGTGCGGCAGTGCCAGAAATGCCACATCGGCAAGCTTGGCAAGTTCAGTTACCTCCGGATTGCAGAACACCAGTTCGCTCTTGGCAAAACGCGGATAGACTTCACCGATACGTTTGCCGGCATTGGCGCGCGATGTAATTGCAGTCAATTCCACATTGGGGTGCTTGAGCAGCAGACGCACCAATTCCTCACCGGAATAACCCGATGCACCAACCACTGCAACTCTGATTTTTTCAGCCATTTTATTAAACTTTCTCTTAAAAAAGACAACAAAAAACAAAAAAAGGGGACCGAGTTGAGTCGGACCCCTCTGAAAGATTTTTCCAGTAAAAAACGGTTAGCGTTTGGAGAACTGGAGGCGCTTGCGGGCGCCCGGCTGACCGGCTTTCTTGCGTTCCTTGACGCGGGAATCGCGGGTCATCATACCGTTGGACTTCAGCACAGCGCGATAAGCTTCGTCATAAGCGACCAATGCACGCGCAATACCGTGACGCAGCGCGCCGGCCTGACCGGACATACCGCCGCCGTCGAGGCGCACGTTCAAATCAAACTTATCAACTGTAGAGCTGACAACGAAGGGCTGCGAAATGAAACCGCGCAGCGCTTCGGTGGTGAAATATTCTTCCCAATTTTTGCCGTTGACCGTGACTTTGCCGGTACCGGGAACCATTCTTACGCGGGCCACCGCGCATTTACGACGTCCAGTGGCCAGAATTTCGTTGCTGTTAGCCATAATTTCTGATCCTTACTTGACGGTGATTTTACGCGGGTTCTGGGCGGCGTGCGGATGCTCGCTGCCGGCATAGACCTTGAGCTTGGTGAAGAGCTGACGACCCAGACGGCCGTGCGGCATCATACCCCAAACCGCCGACTTGATCAGACGGGCAGGATCCTTTTCGCGGATCTCTTTAGCGGTGTATTCCTTGCGGCCGCTGCGATAACCGGTGTAATCCACATAGGTCTTTTTTTCGGACTTGCTGCCGGTGAAGACAGCCTTTTCGGCATTGACAACGATGACAAATGCACCAGTGTCAATGTGCGGAGTGTAGGTCGGTTTGTCCTTGCCGCGGAGAGCATTGGCGATCATAACAGCCAAACGGCCCACCGGAGCCTCAGAAGCGTCGAACAGCACATATTCACGCTGGACTTCTCCGACTTTTGCCAGATAAGTTTTCATTCTTGTTCTTCTTTTGTTTAATGAATACTGGTTAATTGCTTATTACCTGCCATTTTATTTTCCGGATACTGCCGATCGGGTTTGGCAGAAATCTTTCCAATAAAATCCAAGTTCTTTTAATTTATCACGCTTTTTGATTTTTACAAATCATAAAACATTGTTTTACATAAATTTTTTCAACAAATCCTCATAAGAAACCGGCGAAAGCATTTTCGGCGGTATATCCAGAATTGTTTTCGCCCCGGTTTCGCCGGCTTTATTCATCCGCACCGCGGCGCGGGCGTGGGCTACCAGCACATTGGCGGTCGCTTCAGGATTCGATCCCCACTGACAGCGGTATTCAACCGTGGCGGGATTTCCGTTACCGGTGACAGAAGATGCAACCACACACCCGTCGTGCGGGAATCCGGCATATTTACTGTCAAGTTCTTCCTGCGTAACAAAGGTTACTGTGGTTTTGTAAGGGGCAAAATATCCGGGCATCGATTTGATTTCCTGCTCGATTTTTGCGGCATCGGCTCCGGGCTTGAGCACCACAAAGCACTCACGATTATGCATATCTCCGGCGGTGAATTCGGGATTTTCGCCTTTGCGGACTTTGTCGATCGATTCAGAAACTGCGTGGGTGAACTGGCGGGCATCAGCCACGCCTTCAATGGTGCGCAATGCATCAGAGTGGCCCATACTCAAGCCGCCGGCGGCTGACAATCCGTAAAATCCGTAAGAGCGTGCGCCCGGCAGAAATGCATTGGCAAGCGTCCGTTCCAGTGAAAAAATTCCGGGATCCCAGCCGGTAGAAATCACCGCGGTTTTGCCGGAAGCCTTTGCTGCAGAGTCCATACTGGCGTGATATTCAGGAATACAGCTGTGGTTATCAAAACTGTCCACGGTATTGAGATATTTAACCATTTCAGGCCCCTGCTCCGGCAGATCTTTTTTGCTGCCGCCGCAAAGAATTGCCACATCCGGATTCAATGCCATAAATGCTTCCGGATCATTGATCGACACTACCGGAATATCGGAAACAGCCTTTTTTACCCGCTCAACTGAACGGGTTGCGATCCCCACAACTTGCATATCCGGCTGATTGGCAAGCGACAGCAGCACACCTCTGCCAACATTGCCGTAACCGACGACCAGAACCTTGATTTTTTCCATAAAAAATACCTCTTGCTTGTTGAAAAATTATATCTGTATAGAGAAATAATATAATTTGACAACGCACTTTTTACAAGAGGTTCAAATTTGTTTTTTTGATATTTTTAATTTTTCAGCGGCGGCGCACATTCCCCTGACGGACGGCGGGGAGTTGTTTTTTCAGTTCGCCCAGTCCTTTTTTCACTGATTCAAGTTCAGTTTTCACTGATTCAAGATTCTTTAATTTGCCGTCAAGCAATGCCAGCTGAGTCTCAACATTGACTGCGCCGATTTTGTTGCTCAAACGATCGCGGAAACGCTGCAGATCCTCAACTTTGATTCTGATATTTTCCACATTGTCAGCTGCGGCATTGACCTGTACAGCGATAGTTTCAATGCGCGTTGACATATTCTGAACTCTGGCGGCAATATCATCCTGCACAGCGCTGTTTCTGCCGGCAATCAGGGCAATTACCGCAATCACCAATGCCGCCGCAGCGGCAAAACACCCTGTATATGCGGCAGTCATTGTCAGAAAATCCCGGTTCTTCCACTGACTTACGCTCTCCACGATCTCCTCCGGTTCACTATCCTTATTCAGATCAAAGATCTCACCGAAAACTTCGATCGGGGTAGTTTTGAGCGGACTTTCAGAATTATCAGTTGCCTGTACGCCGCTTGACTGTTCTGCACTTTCCGACGCTTCTGCATCGACAGCTGCTTCGCCGGAAAATTCATTTTCAGCAACATTTTCTTCCGCCCCGTCAACTTCACTTTTGCGGATAAATTTCGGTTCTTTGACCAACTTTGCGTTGAGCCCCAAAAAAAGTGTTTTACATTCAGTACAGCGGAAATAACGGTCAAGCATATTGGCTTCAACATCAAAGTGCTGATTACATACCGGACAGGCAATCTTCATAATATAACAAACCTTTTCATTTTGTATGAAAAACAGATTTCTCTTTAGCAGTAAATTAACCGGATTCCCCCAAATGTCAAATTTTATTAACAAAAAATACGCAAAAAACATCATCCTGCTTGCAAGAATCCCACTGCGGGTGTATCTTATATATGTGAAAGCGAACAAAAAGTAAAAAATAAAGAAAGGCTTTTATTTTTATGAGCAGTGACTGTTGCAGTGATTGTTGTTGTATCCGTACCCGTTTTGCCCCCAGCCCGACCGGATTTATGCACGTCGGAAACCTGCGCACCGCGCTTTACGCCTATCTGATCAGCAAAAGTCAGGGCGGCAAATTCATCCTGCGTATTGAAGACACCGACCAGAACCGCTATGTGGAAGGCGCAGTCGATGTCATTTACCGTACACTCAAAACCGCCGGTCTGAACCACGATGAAGGCCCGGATGTCGGCGGAGAATACGGTCCTTATATCCAGAGCGAACGCAAGAGTATGTATAAACCCTACGCCGAACAGTTGATCGAAAGCGGCGCGGCGTATTACTGCTTCTGCGATAAAACCGAACACGATTCCGATGGCGAAGATGTTTCAGAAAATCCCGAACAGGAATGTCACTGCCGTGATCTTGATCCGGCTGTTGCCAAAGCCAGGGTTGCTGCCGGAGAACCTTACGCCATCCGTCAGAAAATCGACCGCGAAGGGGTTTCCACTTACACCGACTGTGTTTTCGGCGAAATCACTATCGAAAACAAAGTGCTTGATGATCAGATCCTGATCAAACGCGACGGAATGCCCACCTACAACTTTGCCAATGTAGTGGACGATCACACTATGAATATAACTCACGTGGTGCGCGGCAGCGAATATCTGCCCAGCACCCCCAAATACAACCTGCTGTATGCTGCGTTCGGCTGGCAGCCGCCGGAATATGTGCATCTGCCGATGATTATGGGCCGCAACGAAGACGGCACCGTGGCAAAACTTTCCAAGCGCCACGGCTCGGTGAGTTTTGAAAGTCTTACTGCGGAAGGCTATCTGCCCGAAGCGATTGTCAACTACATAGCCCTGCTCGGCTGGTCGCCCAAAAACGATCAGGAGATTTTTACATTTGAAGAACTGGTCAGTTTGTTCAAAACCTCCGGTTTGAATAAATCTGCTGCGGTATTCGACTACGACAAACTCAAGTGGATGAATGCTGAATATATCAAAGCTCTCTCTCCGGAAGAGTTTGCTGTGCGAGCCAAAGATTTTGCCGGCGTCAACGGCACCTTTGTGGAACCCTACTGGGATATGCTGGCAACCTTGCTGCATCCTCGTACCGAAGTGCTTTCAGAAATTCCGGAAAAAATCGCATTTTTCCATCAACTGCCTGAATACACAACAGATCTCTTCAACAACAAAAAAAGCAAGTGCAATCCGGAAGTGGCGCTGGCGATCCTCAAAGATCTCTACAATATATACAATGCCGCCGACAACTGGATGCCGGAAGCGATCACCGAACTGGTGACAGCCTACGCCCAGGAAAAAGGTATGAAACTCGGCTTGCCGATGTGGGCGCTGCGTATTGCCGTATCCGGTACAGCCGTAACCCCCGGCGGCCCCGGCGAAATTATGAATGTGCTGGGCAAAACCGAATCGCTGAACCGTATTGAACTGGCAATCGAAAAGTTGAGCTGAACATTTTTTCAGGTTCACCAAAAAGGGAATGTTGCAAAACTGTTTTGTGGGGAAAAGAACCTTTTTGAAAAAAGGTTCTTTTCCCCACCTTGTCCCGCCATAGCCTTTGGCGACGGCGGAACCCCATTTCTTGGCACGGCGTAATGAAATGAAGTCGGCGCCAAAAACTTTCGCCGGGATTGCTTTTATTGTTTCAATAAAAGCAATCCCAACTTATTTATTATTTGCCGCCGGTGAATACACCGTACTTTGATTTCTCACAAGATTCAGGACAATGACATAAAATAAAAAGAAAAAATACTAATCTACCTTAAAAACCGAGGGATTTCCAGACGGGTTCCAAGTCGATTATAGTTTTTTCGTGTGCGGCTTTGTCCAAACTCAAAGCGTACACCGCACTGCACAGACCTTCTCTGCCGCTGCACTGCGGCGGAACTTCTTTGAGCATAGTATCCAGCAAATGCTGCATAATAATGCGGTCGCCGCCGGCGTGACCGTCGGAGCCGCCGAAAGCGATCACCTGTTCGGCTTCATCGCCCAGACACTTGTAACGGATGCGCATTGAGTAAAGTTCCACTTCCAGCGTACCCAACTGGCAGTTGAAACGCATCCGGCGTTCAGGCATAACGTTGCTCATTGTGGCATTGAAACTTACCTGCACACCGTTGCGGAACTGCGCCACTGAAGAGATCATATCGTCCATATCCGAGTCGTTGCCGAACGGAGTGGCAACGCGGTGCGGATCGGGCCAGGAGAGAAATACATCGCTGTATTTTTCCATAAGAAAAGCATTTTCAGCAGTAAAGAACCGCTTGTCGGCAAACGCCATAACCTTACTGGGCAGCGAACCGGTGAACCATTCGATCAAATCCAGGTCGTGACAGCACTTTTCCAGAATATGCGGTCCGGAAAGTTTGCTCAAACGCCGCCAGTTGGTCATAATATATCCGCCGTGACCGGGGGCAATATTTTCGTTGGCTTCAATACTCATAACAGAGCCGAATTTGCCGGAATCAAGCAACTCTTTGACTTTGACATAAAGAGGCGAATAGCGCAGTACAAATCCGGTGGCAAAAAGTTTGCCGGAACGGCTGTGGGCATCGTTGATAGCCTGACAGTCTTCGATAGTTGTAGCAAGGGGTTTTTCGGAAAAAACGTGTTTGCCGGCAGCAAAGCTCATTTCAATATGTTCACGATGGAAAGCGTTGGGCGAAAAGACCATAACCCACTCCACACCGTCGCATTTGACGGCTTCTTCCGCAGAATCAGTAATTACTGCATCGGGCTGTACCCAGATGTTTTTCAACTCTTCGGCACGTTCTTTATCGGGATCAAAAATCGAAACGATATTGATATTTTTTCTTCCGCAGGCGAGCAGTGCATTGACCACAACTCTGCTGCGCAGACCGGCACCGATAACAGCAATATTGATGACTTTTTCCATTTTGCAAACCCTTTCAGATAAAGTCAATTTGAGCAGGCATTTTCCTGCTGCCGGATACTTTACACTCAAAATAGTTTTTGTCAAGAACGGGGAATATCTTTTTTTTCAAAAAAATGCCCCTTGAATATATAAGGTGTCAAACCGGAAATCGGGTTTGCCTGTTTTACAGTTGCTGAAAGCAAAGAAAGCGGTTCGATCCGCCAGAATGTCAGAAAAAGCGTTGTCAAAGGTAAAAAATATACCTTGAGCACTGCAATTTTGCAGCGCCCTTTTTTTTTGCCGTCAACTCAATCTGTCTGACGGGGCGGTTCAAGAGACAATTCTTCAAAGTGAAACTTAAAGTTATTTTTGCGTAATTCGTCACGCACAGAGTCCACACTTAAATCGCGGCTTTCCTTACCTTTTTCAACTGCCAGTGCAGCGGCGGTTCCGGCAATTTCCCCGGTCATTGCCGCGCTGGGGATAACCCGGTAGCTTTCCCAGGCATCTCCGGAAGCACTTATACAGCGCCCCGCCGCCAGAACTCCGTAAACATCTTTGGGGATCAGAGTGCCGTAAGGCGTTTCGTAAACCTTGCCCGCCTGGCGCCAGTCCCCGTAAAGTCCGACAGATGAATCGTAATGCTGCCACTCGGAATTATCGGCAAGCGTTTCGATTCCGTCGATCCGGGCTATTTTCCGGAATTGCGCCATTGCCGGCAAATGCAGCGGATAGTGATTGTAACGGTTGGTCTCTCCCGCAGCATAATGATCACGGTAGTACTTCCGCGCTATTGCCCAGCTGGTACGGGTAAAATCTGTCACCGCTTTGGAATTGTTGGCATCAGCATCAATGACATCCGGCGAATCGGATGTGCCGAACGCTTTGATGCGGATATTATCTGTAAAGTGATAATGAAGATTCTCTCCCGGTACACGCTCCATCAGCCACAACGCCTGACGGTTGGGTTCCTGAAATATCCTGCCTCCGGCAAAACGCACCAGATCAGCTCCGCCGGTGGCATCGACAAAGTACGATGCTGTAACAATACCCCGCCCGGAAGAATTTTCCACTTCCAGAGCAGTAACCTTGCCGTCAGAACCCTGCTGAACGGCGCAAATCCGGCTTTCCAGCCAGAGATCGACACCGGCTTTGGCCAGCAGATCATCAAGCGAAAGAATCATCCCCGCCGGCGAAAAATCCACCGCATAACGATTCAGCCGCGTGGCATTACCGCCGGGGATACCACCGAATTTTTCACTGACATCAAAGGGGGAAAATTCCAGACTTGCCAGTAAAAGTTCTTCGGCAATACCGAAAGTTGTCTGCGTGCCGCGCCCGTCACAAATCGGCAGATATATGTAAATAAGTCCCGATGTCGCCAGTCCGCCAATCAGCGTCTGCCGTTCAATCAGCGCAACTTTGTGCCCCCGCCGGGCGGCGGCAAGTGCTGCGGCAACCCCGGCTATTCCGGCACCGGCAACGGCAATATCATAGTTTTTCCGGTAATTAAAATCCATAAATTTATCCGCCAAAGTTCCACGGTTTTCCGGCAGCAAGACAGTTGTATGAACGGAAGTTACGGACATTTTCAAACTCCGGCAGCCGATCGAACTCAACATTGGAAAAACTCACATCTTCCACCGGCGTTTCAGCTGAACCAATAAATGAACAGGCGCTGCCTCCGGACATTTTCACGTGATCAAAACTCACTCCGCCAAACTTGCGCAGACTCAACTCCGGAGCAATATTCATCGTAAGCGGGATCTCCGTTACTTCCGCAACAATATTGCTGAAAAGTATGCGGTCGATCGAAAGCGATACACCCGACTCCATAATCTGCGGCCGGAAAGTTGCATAATGCAGCGGATTGTTGAAATTGATCCCGATATTTCCGCGCATAACCAGATTGCTGAACACAACATTGTGCAAATCGCCATCCAGCGGACAACCGATACGGATGCACTGACAGGCGCTGCATAAAGTGCAGTTACTTACAGTAATATCTCCGGAAACCGGACAATGACCGGGATATTTGGGTATGGCGCGCACCACAATAGAGTCATCGCCAGTATCCACGTAACAATCAGAAATCCGCACGTTGCGGCAACTGTCCAGATGGATGCCGTCATTGTTGAGCATTTTCGGTTCACCGGTCAGAGTAATGGCGTGTATGACCATATTAAAACACTCTACCAGCCAGAAACTCCATCCCGCCGAATCTTTGAACGAGGTATTCTGCAATTTTATATTTCTGCAATTTACCAGCTGCAGCAGACGCGGACGCGGAAAATCCGGCTTTGGCCAGTGCCGCCCACCGGCAGGAATGGTTTTATCGACATAAAAATCCGGCCCGCGGGCATCGATCAGCCCGTTGCCGGTAATAGCAATATTTTCAGCATCAGCAGCAATAATCAGGGCTTTGCGGCTCTTTTCAGGCGTATAACCATCGCTGGCAGTGCATTTATCGTGGTAAAAATCCGGATAATCATCAAGATTAAGACTGCCTTGCAAAACAGCGCCGTTGGCAAGGTGCAGTTCCACATTGCTTTTAAGATATAACGTACCGCTGGTGTGCGTGCCCGGCAGCAGAGTGACTTTGCCACCCCCCTGCTGAAACGCCTGATCGATAAAAGGCTGAATGAGGTCGGAACAACTTACAAAAAATTCATACGTCATACGGCAATACCTTGGGCGTCAAAAACCGCGGATAGCGGCAATACGGTCAAAGATCTGCAGAACTTTCTGATATTGTTCAAGGAGCTTTTCCGGAGCAAAAGGATACTCAAGAACCGTTTCGTTTTTAACACAAATGGTGCCGGGGGCAACAACTTCAAATTCATCTCCAGCTTCAATGGGAGCGATAAATTCGTTCCAGATGCGGTCGCGCATATCCTGTTCGCCGAAAAATCGCACCTGAACAGATTCTTCGCCGGGCGCGATTTCAATACGGTAATTCATACCAGGCCAGCGGTTGCGGTAAGACCAGTAATAAGGCGCTTCAGTCCACGGTTTTTCAAACGCGGTAAATTCAGGAGCCAGAGCAAAACTGCTGCCGGTGATAAAATCAATACATTGTTGAGCATTTTCAATCATATTGCCACCCTTTCTTTAGAGATAGAGGTTAATATAATATCTGCACAGAAAAAGTCAAGTAATGCCAGAACAAAATGTTGCAGAACAAAAACGTTCTACCATATCGCGGCGGAAAAATTACAATCAGTTCACTAAAAAAGGCGATGTTGCAAAACTGTTTTGTGGGGAAAAAACCTTTTTGAAAAAAGGTTCTTTTCCCCACTCCCCATTTTCCAAAAACTTTCGCCGGGATTGCTTTTATTGTTTCAATAAAAGCAATCCCAACTTGTTTATTATAAGTAAATTGCAATATTTTTTCTGTAAAAAATCACGCTATTGCAAGAAAAAACTAAAATACTCTGCTGCGGTTTGACAAAATAAAAAAAAGGTTGCTGCAAACTTTTTTAAGGTTTTGCAACACCCCCCTTCAAGTTTAAAAAAGTTTTCTGCACAAAAGTTACTCTTATAGCTTTTATTTACCTGTCCGTGTCGTGAACAGAGCATTTTACAAAAGCAGTACGGATAACAGTTCGAAGATGCTTGTACTTGCTGCTATTGGAATTTGCCGGTCATTGTTTGCAGAAGTTTGTCAAAGGCTGTCATTGCCGCCGGTTTTATTATCTTGTGCCGCTCAAGCCCGGGATAGTCGCCCTCTATTGCGCTTTGCAGCTGTACAAGCGCTTTGTTCAGTTCGATTTGTGCTATTGCCAGCATATTTTCCGCCCGGATCAGATCACTCTGGGCGCCGTTCAGGCGGGTGATGGTTGCTTTGGCTGAATTGTATTCAGATTGTACCAGTTTGCGTTGTTCAAAGACCCATTCCAGACTTTGCCGGTAAAGTTCGAGCTGACCGGAAGCATTGATGATATTTTCGCGGGCATCGCTGACTTCGTTTACCACTTGCAGAAAACGCTCCTGCAAATGATATTGTGCTATATCTTCAGAAATTTTGCGTTCGCGCAGCAGATTGTAAGCGGCAAATCCTTCAAAGATATTCCAGTTTATCATTGCTCCGAAGGTGTTGGAAAAATGATTGAAACGCGAAACATCATAACGGTAATCGGCATATCGGAAATTGTTGTTGCTGAATGTTCCGGAATAAAATAGTTTCAGCGTCGGCATAAAACTTGAATAGCCTTGCAGATAACGGTAGCGGCTGATTTGCAATTCATTCCGGGCAGCGGCAAGGTCGCTGCGGCGGGCTATTGCCATATCGCAGTAGGTCTGCAGGGATTCAAGCTGCAGAGTACCGGTGATCTGCAACGGCTCAAGTTTTATTTTTTCAGGCAGGTATTCAGCAGTTCCGCCCATAAGTGCCGCCAGCGCATAACGGGCAGAGGCAGTTCTGGTGCGTGCCGAAAGTATGGCGCTGCGGGCATCATTGCCGAGAATTTGAAAATTCAGTACTTCTGCCATAGAGTTTTTGCCGAAACGGTAACGGTTTCGCGCCTGTTCAAGCGATGACTGCTGAAAATCCAGATCAGCCCGGGCTATGACTTGCCGGGCTTCGGAAAGCATTATATCGTAATATGTATATGCAACCGCCTGTAAAAGCAGACGGCGGGCGTTGGCATCTTCATTCAGGCTTTTTTCATAACCTTCCCGGGCAATAAGCATAGAAAATTCCCGCTCAAAACCGTCAAAGATCAGCCAGGATGCCTGCAGAGTGCTTTCGGTGGAAAAAAAATTTTCATAAGGCATTATTCCAGCCGGCGGATTTTTTATGTGATGACTGCTGCGTAAACTTTGCGAGGTATGAAAAGAACCCTGTACCGCCGGAAGATATGCTGCAAGCGAGCGGTAATAACGGTATTTGGCAGCTTTTATTGCCTGATAAGCTGCCTGATAGGTCGGATTGTTCTGCAAGGCTGCCGACTGGGCATCAAACAGGGAAAGTGTCTTTTTGGCTGCAAGTTTTTCCAGATTCCAGGATGTTTTTATTTTTTTGAAATCTTCCATAGTACTGAAAGTGTTCTGCGGTTTCAGGGCGCAGCCGGTACATATCAGCAGCAGAAATATTGCCCGGATCATTTTTGCTGCCATAAGAATATTTCCCAGAAAAACTGCCGGATCGGGCGTGATGGTATATTGAGTTCCACATAGGCGCTTGCTCCGTGGGTGAAAAGTGAACAGTCACCCTGATCGATAATTTTTATCTGCACCGGAAAACGCTGCGGCAGCAGGAACCATTCATTTTCTTTTTCAACTTCTGTCAACCCGGTTTCGGAGGACATCTTACGCCTTTCGGAGGCGTATCCGGTATGTTCCACAATTCCGGTAAAGAGTTTGCCGGGGTGCTGCCACAGCCATATTTTGGCTTCAACACCCGGTTTTATAGCCGATAATTCGCTCTCTTTCAGGTTGGCTTGTACATACCATACCGAGGTGTCGATAAAACCGCAAAGGACATCGCCGGGTCGGTAATAACCGCCTGGTGCCACGGTCAAATTGGTTATATAACCATCGGTCAATGCTCTGATATCGGTCAGGTCGTACCAGATTTTGCTGGTTTCCAGAGCAGCGATAAGTTTTTTGATCTGTGAAGCGATCATTTCACACTGGTAACGGATCTCTTCTTCAGCATATTTCTGGGCATCGAGAGCTGCTTGAGATTCCTGCAATGCACGCAGGCGTTCTTCAGTATATTCTCCGGCAACTGCGGAAGTTTTCAGCATTTGTACTGATTGTTCATAAAGATACCGGTTATTGGCCAGTTTTGCTGCGGTTTGTTTTTGTTCGGAAACGATTCGTTTGATCCTTGCCTCCATACTTTTCAGCTCGGAACGGCGGGCTGCTATTTCATTTTCGAGTTCTTGCAATTTCAGCTGATATGGCGGTTTAAAGATACTGAAAAGTTTATCGCCTTTTTTTACAAACTGATTGTTTTTTACATATATATCGGTTATAAATCCTTCTGTAAAAGGCGAAACCGGGCGTGTGCAGGCAAAAATAAATGCATTGGGGGTAAAAGGCTTGAAATGCCAGTAACACCAATATCCACACCCCAGTATCAGCCAAAATAGTATTTGCAGAGCAAGATTATGTTTTTTTATCCATTCAAAAATTTTTTTCATACAGTCTGCCTCTGCTGATTTTGTATGGCAGCCGATTTTTCTATAAACAGCAGCACTGCAGTGCCGATGAATGTTGCCAGCGAATGTGTAAACAGAAACTGCCAGAAATTAAATTCACGGAATGTTCCGGCCAGCCAGTCGGCGCACACTGTAAACGCAGTCATAAATAACAAGCTGAACATAAAAAAATTGTGTCGGCTGTAAAGTGCAAAAAATCCCGCAGCTCCAATCAGTGGTGCCAGATAAGCCAGCCGGTAATCCAATGCAGCTGCCGATGCTGAATATATGCCGCCAAGCAGAATCCCCAGCGGAACTGAAAAAATCCGCTGTCGCACCAACTCTGAACTGGGTTGGCCGGGTTGTCGTGCCATATAGATAAAAATAATGGTCAATACTATCCAGATACCTTGCGGCATAGCTAAAATCCTGTACAGCAGCACAGCGCAGAATATGGTAAGCGTTTCAATAAAAACTTCCCCCGGAGGCAGTGGTTTGCCGGAGCTTCCGGTATGTTGAAAACGGATATGAAGCGTGGCTGCCCAGGTTATGACCCAGGCAGCAGAGCCTGCAATTATTATATCTATAATCCGTTGTGCTGCTGCATAGGCTCCCGGTTGGACTGAATAAGTCATAAACCCGGTCAGCAGAACCGGATAGGCGGAAGCCGGCGGCATTGTGCGCAAGATAAAATATCCTGCAGCCGGCGGCAGGAGTATGTTGAGAAGATGTATATTGTATGTTGCGCTTATGATGTATTGCAGAATTGAACAGGCAATCATCATTCCGGCAAGCAGCTTAAAGCGTACTTTCAGCGAAGCAGTATCAGATATTCTTACTGCTGAAAGAAAAGTAAAAACTGCAATCAGCAGATTGCCTTCCGGCATCCGCAGACAGAGCCATATAAATATTATTGCCGAAGCAGCAGCAATCTGAATTGCAATATGATATCGCGCCTGCTGAAAATCTGCTGAAAAATCAAACATAAAAAATCCTTGCTGACAGTTGCTTTTTTAGACAGCATTTTATATGAACAGTTCAGCAACGGAAGGAATATTTGCAGCACTTGAGGTACGGATATTGTAAAAACAAAAAAACGACAGCATTTTTGCTGTCGTTGAATCTCAAAAAATGGTGGCTGGAGGTGGATTCGAACCACCGAAAGCATCGCTAGCAGATTTACAGTCTGCCCCCTTTGGCCGCTCGGGAATCCAGCCACATTAAAAATGGTTTGATAGATCTTGATTAGTTTGGCAACTGGAGCGGGTAACGGGAGTCGAACCCGTATATCCAGCTTGGAAGGCTGGTGCACAGCCGTTATGCCATACCCGCAAAAGATTTCAAAACCTTCGAGTGTTTGACACCCTGATTGTAAAAATGGTACCGACGGAGGGAGTCGAACCCTCATTCCTCGCGGAACACGGACCTGAACCGTGCGCGTCTGCCAATTCCGCCACGTCGGCATATACCATAAAACAACTCTGCACTGTTTGGTGCACATCTCTTAATATATAGCAAAGATTAAAGATTGCAAATATTTTTGAACTTATTTGTTGAATTTTTTTGCATATATTCGCATTTTTCGGGAAAATTATTGCTTCGGACGGTTAAAAACTCTGTTTCAGGTATTATTTTAACCGTATAAGGCGTGCAGTTTTTCCAATCTTCTGCATCGGGGGGGGATGGATTTCAATGGCGTGCCACGGGAACAGAGCGTAACAGAAAAACTCTATTCCTGTTTCATATAAAAACCCCCGCATTAAAAAGTTTATACAGATATTTCATTAAAGTTCATTAAGCGGAAGATCTTCCCAGCTTTGACAGTACCAGTCGGCAACGGCCTGCAGTTTTTCAGGATTTTTTTCGCTGAAATCGTAAACTGCGGCAACACTGTATCCGGCGTTTTGAGCTGTAACAGCAGCGTAAAGAGCATCTTCAAAAACGACCGTTTCCGCAGGAGATGCGCCCAGCAGATCAGACATCTTGAAAAAAACTTCAGGAGTACGCTTGGATGTCTGCATATCCGAACAGCTGAAGATCTCCTGAAAATATCCGCGCAGTCCGGCGCGTTCCAGTGCAGTCTCCACCAGACCGGACTCGGTGGCGGTGATTATACCGCAGGGAATATTATTTTTTTGCAGATGTTCCAGAATCGCCGGGATCCCCGGTTTGACTCTGGCGCGGTTCAGATAAAAATCCTGCACGATCTGCCAGGTTTCCTTGCAGGCGGCTTCCGGGGTGATGTCCAGTGCAAATTCTCTGATGACATATTCCAGAGCGTTATACATAGAAATAACACCGAGTTTGCTGTCAACATCAATATCTTCAAAAATATTGTGCCGCATCAGAAATTCGCTACAGAGATTTTTCCATACATACATACTGTCCAGCAGAGTGCCGTCCAGATCAAAAATCGCCGCTTTGAATCGCATAACCAATAGAACCTCAACTGTAAGATATTTCTGTAATATAGCATTGACTTGCGGGAAAATCAAGAAAAAAACTCATTCGGTACTTGATATTTTACCACAAGCGGATTATATTAATTTGCATTGTAACATAGGGGTGCTGTTGTCACGGTTGACAACGGCTGAGATCAAACCCTTTGAACCTGAAACGGGTAATGCCGGCGTAGGAAAAAAAGAGATGAAAAATATTTCTGTTACACTTCTTTGCAGGTGCGTTCCGCACCGTCATACCCATTACGGGAGCATTGAAATGCTCCGGAAAGGAATTCCGGTATGTCAGCGGAAAACATCATCTCCACAGCAATCATCAACAAATTCAGCGCCAAACTCATCGACGGATTAAAACTCGATGTTGCTTTAGTCGGCGGCGGTCCATCTGCGCTTGTTGCCGCCCGTTATCTGGCGGAAGCCGGTTTGAAAACTGCCATTTTTGAACGCAAACTCGCTCCCGGCGGCGGCACCTGGGGCGGCGGTATGCTCTTTAACGAAGTGGTCGTGCAGGATGAAGCACTGGATATTCTGGATGATTTCAATATCACGCACCGGAAACTTGAAAATGCCCCCGGTTATCACACTTTGGATTCAGTGGAAATGGCAAGCGGACTCATTTTCGGCGCCGTCAAAGCCGGGGCAACTATCTTCAACTCGGTCAGCGTGGAAGATCTGGTCTTCAAAGCCGGCAAAGTCAACGGTCTGGTGATCAACTGGACCTGTGTGGAGCGGTTGGGGTTGCACGTTGACCCGCTTACGGTGATTGCCGAAAATGTTGTTGACGGTACCGGACACCCCAGCGAAATACTCAATCTGGCGGTGAAAAAAGCCAAGATCCAGCTTGATACCCCCACCGGCGACATTATCGGTGAAAAACCGATGTGGGTGGAAAACGGCGAAGCCTCCACCGTGGAGAACACCCGTTGTTACTTCCCCGGTTTGTATGCCTGCGGTATGAGTGCCAATAATGTTATGGGCGGCTACCGGATGGGACCGATTTTCGGCGGTATGCTTATGTCCGGCAGAAAAGTGGCAAAACTCATTATTGAAAAAGGCCGCTGAAAATGCGTACTTTAAGTGAGAAACTTGAAATATTCAATCGTTCCGATCTCTATCCGGTGGTGAGCAGTGAATTCTGCAACGGCCGCAACGTTTGCGATATTGTGGAAGGCATTGCTTCCGGTGGAGCAAAAATCGTTCAGATCCGGGAAAAGAATATTTCTGACTCAGCGATGTTTGAGCTGGTAAAGAAGTGCCGGCTCATTACCGAACGCAGTCAGATGCTTCTGATCGTAGATGACCGCGTTGATATTGCCGTGGCTGCCGGGGCGGACGGAGTGCATCTGGGGCAGGAGGATTTTCCGCTTGAGGAAGCAAAAAAATTATCTCCGGAGATGCTTTTCGGTATTTCAACGCACAATGCCGAAGAAATATGCACCGCGCTGCAGCAGAATTGCGGTTATCTCAACATCGGACCGGTATTTCCCACGCAGACCAAAAGTGTGCCTTGCGGCGCGCTGGGGCTGGAAAAAGTTGAAGAACTCAAAAAGCTGGTCACCTGTCCGTTTTCGGTGATGGGCGGCATCAAGGAGCGGCATCTGGAACTTTTGTGCTCCAAAGGTTTCAGACATATAGCAATGGTTACTGAAATAACACAGGCTGTTGATGTTGCCGCCAAAGTCAGACAGTTGCGGAAAATTATGAAAGGATACTGCTATGAGTAACATCCGCCCCGCAGTACTGACCATTGCCGGCAGTGATTCCGGCGGCGGCGCCGGGATCCAGGCGGATCTGCGGACATTCAGCAGTTTCAACATTTACGGCTGTTCGGCAATTACTGCCGTGACCAGCCAGAATCCCGATGAGGTGCGCCGGGTGGATGTGCTGCCGGCTGAAGCGGTGAAATCCCAGCTGGAAAGCGTGCTTGATCTTATTCCGGTACGCTTTGCCAAAAGTGGAATGCTTGTCAACAGCGCGATCGTTGAAACTGCAGCACAAATGGTTCAGAAATATGATCTGCAGCTGATCGTTGATCCGGTAATGGTTTCCACTTCCGGAGCCAGACTGCTGGAAGATTCTGCAGTGGAGTCAATGCAGAATCTGCTTTTTCCGCGGGCAGTATGGGTAACGCCCAATATTCCCGAAGCGGAACTTATCTGCAAGTGCAAATTGAATGATCTGCAGGATCTTGCCGATGCGGCATTGCTTATATATAAAAGATATAATTGCAACTGCCTTATAAAAAGCGGTCACGCCATTACTTCCGACCGGGTGAGTGATATTGTCTGTTATCAGGGCAGGCTGTTGGCATTGAGTTCGCCGCGTGCAGAGGTCAGTGCCAATACTGCCCACGGTACCGGCTGTACTTTGAGTGCTGCACTGGCGGCAAATCTTGCTTTGAAAAAAAGCTGGCAGGAGGCATTGAAATCAGCCAAGGCTTTTGTCTATGGTTCGCTTTGCGGAAGTGTGAACTTGAGTGATACACTTTCGCAAATGTATCCGCCGGAAATAAACTGTTCCAACCAAGTGAGTCTAATTGAGCTATGACACAAATCGAATATGTACGCAAAGGAATAATAACTCCGCAGATAAAACTTGTTGCCGCTGCAGAACAGCGCTCTGTTGAATTTATTGCCGACAGAGTCGCCGCCGGTACCATAGTAATACCCGCCAATATCAATCACCGGAACCTGATCCCCTGCGGTATCGGCAGAGAGCTGAAAACCAAAGTTAATGCCAACCTTGGCAATTCCGCGCTTTCCAGCTGTCCCGGTGCGGAAAAGAGCAAACTTGCCATTGCTCTGCACTACGGTGCTGATACGGTTATGGATTTGAGTACAGGAGGCGATATAGGCAGAATCCGGCAGGCGATGCTCGAAGCTTGCACCGCGCCGCTGGGAACGGTGCCGGTATATGAAGTTGTTGCACGCTATGGAAACAATGATATTGCCGGAGATAAAATCCTTGCTGTCATCCGCGAACAGGCAGAGCAGGGCGTGGATTATATGACCATCCACGCCGGCTTGCTGCAAAAATATGTACCGCTGGCTTTGAAACGAAAACTCGGCATTGTCAGCCGCGGCGGAGCATTGCTTGCAGCTTGGATGAGTGAGCACAACCGGGAAAATCCGTTTTATGAAGTGTTTGATGATATTCTGGAAATCTGCCGCAAGTACGATGTAACTCTTTCGCTGGGAGACGGTTTGCGCCCGGGGTGTCTGGCTGATGCGTCGGATGAAGCGCAATTTGCCGAGCTTGATACGCTGGGCGAACTGGTCGCCCGCTGCCGGAAAGCCAATGTACAGGCAATGGTGGAAGGGCCCGGACACATACCGCTGGATCAGATCAGAGAAAATATGGAGCGCGAACAGAAAATCTGCGGCGATGCACCTTTTTATATTCTGGGGCCGGTGGTTACTGACTGCGCGCCCGGTTATGACCACTTTGTTGCCGGTATGGGCGGTATGATGGGGGCATATTACGGTGCGGCAATGCTCTGTTATGTTACTCCCAAAGAGCATCTTGGATTGCCCAATGCCGATGATGTCCGGCGGGGAGTTGCGGCGTTTAAAATCGCCGCGCACGCAGCCGATGTGGCACTGCACAAACCCGGATGCCGTGACCGCGATGATGCCATTTCCAATCCCCGCGCAAATTTTGACTGGGAAAAACAGTTTGAACTGGCTATCGATCCTGAATGGGCAAGAGAATTGCGCAATCAGGCATTGCAGGAAAGCAGCGCTCCTCATCAGCACGGGTCGGAATACTGCACTATGTGCGGCCCTGATTTCTGTTCGGTTCGCTTGAGTGCAAGACTCAAAAAAGGTCTTGATAAATAGTATTCTGCTGTATTGACTGTTTCTGGAAATACTGCACCCGGAGGTGACTTGGCAAAGTATCACCGCCGGGTGTTTTTTCAATAGCCGGTGATGAACAGAATTGAGATCAAGGTCGGGAAAATCAGAAGTTTTTTCATAAAATCTCACTCCATTAAAATAGAGTTCTTTGCATAATATACATTATTGTAAACCATAAAAAATGCAAATTTAATCACCTCATTCTTGCAAAAAAATCACAGTGATGTTATTTTACATATAAACAATAATCAGCGGTAACAGAATTGCAGGAGGATATATGTCTGAATACGCAGCACAGCAAGCACGGAATTTTCTTGAAAATGAAAAACAGTTTCATCTGGGTTTTCTGCCTACCGAGCAATCCAGTCCGCTTACCCGCAATCTGGATAAAGAATTTGTCCGCGGAACCGTTTACGGAGTGAAAAATCTGCAGAGTGTTGACCGCAACGTTGCGGCAATGGCGGAAAAGGTCTTTGCCTCCAAAGAGTTTGCCCGGTTGGTCGATTGCGGAGAAGAAGTTATCCGTTCCGGCGGCAGGATCGTTTTTTCCGGCTGCGGGGCGACCGGGCGTTTGAGTATTCTGCTGGAGTGTATGTACCGGCAGTGTATTGCCAATACCCCGGAACTGGCGGCGTATTCTGACAGTGTGTACAGCATTATGACCGGCGGCGATTATGCTCTGGTCAAATCGGTGGAATTTTTTGAAGATTACCAGAGTTTCGGCAGACAGCAGGTCAGGGAACTCGATCTGAATGAAAAAGATATGCTTGTAGCTATTACTGAAGGCGGCGAGACCTCTTCGGTGCTGGGTACGCTTTTTGAAGCGCTTGACCGCAAGTGCAAGGCTTTTCTGCTGTTCAATAATCCTGCCGGCTTGCTGGCGGAGCATCTGGAACGCTCGCGTAAAGCGATCTGCGATGAACGCGTCTGTGTGCTGGATCTCTTTTGCGGACCGATGGCGCTTGCCGGCTCCACGCGTATGCAGGCAACGACTTCGGAACAGCTTATTGCCGGTGGAGCGTTGGAAGCGGTCGTTTACCGTCTGCTGGGCAGAAGTATGCCGGATTACGCCGGGCTTTTTGCACGGCTGCTGGATGATCTTGAAAGCACTCAATCCGCCCAGGCTATGGCTGACTATATAGATATTGAAGCTGCGTGTTATAAAAAACACGGTTTGATAACTTACCTTGCCAACGATTATCTGCTGGATATTTTTACGGATACGACCGAACGCGCACCGACTTTTATGCTGCCGCCATTCCGTAAATGTGATGATGCAGTTTCGCCGCGGCCGTGGGCATTTGTTAAAAATCCCCTGCTGACCACGCCGGAAGTGTGGCAGTACGGTATGCAGCGCAAGTTGAGATGTCTGGAATGGACGGCTGAACTCTATAAAGCAATGAATGCTCCGGAAAGCGTATTGGATAATCCACCGAAGATCCAGAGCAGTGAACTTCTGAAGTTTATGGTTGGCTCTGAAGATATCAGTGACCGTATTGCTTCCGGCAATGACACCGCGGTGCTGGTCACGCTTGCTACGGGTAAGCGCAACGCTGAACTGCAGGCTGAATTTGATAAATTGAGCAGTGCTTTTGCCGGAAAAGTGCATCTTGCCATCGGCGATGATTCCGGTGATTTGAATGTGAAATGCTCTTTGACAGATTCACCGCTTCAGTTGATGTCGCATATGGCGGTAAAACTGGTTTTGAACACCATTTCCACCGGTATTATGGCAACATTGGGCAGAGTTACCGGCAACTGGATGAGTTATGTGGATGTATCCAACAAAAAGCTCCTTGACCGCGCCACGCGACTGATTGCCGAAATCGGCGATATGCCTTATGAAAAAGCGTGCCTGATGCTTTTTGAAGCCATTGAGTATCTGGAAAACAATACCGCACCCGGCGAAGAACGCACCCCGGTCGTACAGTATGTATTGAAAAATCTGCCGGTAAAGTGAACTGTTTTACAGTTTTACCGGGCGGCGGAAGCCTTGCCGGAGAGTTTGACCCGGGGGGCTTTTTCAGGATCCAGATCCCGGGGCGTGATCAGAAATATTGCCTTGGTCATATCCACGGCTTTATCAAAGGCCATTGTGTCGCCGTTGGAACCTCCGAGCCACGAATCGCGGTAAATGATATGGGTTATGTTATTGTTTTTAATAGAATACCCGATGATTACGCGCATATGCCCCCGGGGACTGCGGTTGACCGGGTCAAAACGCATATCCACGCTCCATAAAAGCGGAAGCCCCGCCTTCAGATACCCGGTGAACTGCTCTTGGAAATTTTTCCGCAAAGCTGTTTTATCCATTGCATAAAATCCTTTTATGGAAAATTTCTGCAGATCTTTGTGGGCAAAACCCTGCAGCATATTGCGGAGATTGGTTCCCTTTTTGGTGGTTTTGAAAAGCTTTGCCAGATTGTTCTGCCCGACAGTTGTATCGTAGTAGCGCAGAATCATTGCCACGGTTGCCGGTACGCAGTTGCTGCTGCGTTGTTTGATATGCGGTACTTTGGCGATGGAAACTTTGTACTTGTTTTTCCAGACCTGACCGCGTACTTTGACATTTTTGGAGTAATTTTCCGTATTGCAGAAAGCGGTCAGGGGCAGGAGTGCCAGAATTGCTGCCGGCAGCAGAAAAGTCCTGATTGTAAAAAATTCAAGCATTGTTCGAAAGTTTTGTCAGACAAGTTTTTCCAGAATTTCCGCTGCGTTGGTATCCGGTTTGACTTTGGGCATTACTGCTTCAATTATGCCTTCTTCGCTGATAATAAATGTGGTACGCACTACCCCCATTGAAACTTTACCGTAAAGCTTTTTTTCCTGCCATACGCCGTATGATCTGATTGCCTGCAGTTCCGGATCGGCAAGCAGAATAAAGGGCAGGTTGTATTTTCCGGCAAATTTCCGGTGGCTGTCAACACTGTCTTTGCTTATACCTATAACGACAATATTGCGTTTTTTATATTCAGCATAATTATCCGCAAAAGCGCACGCCTGACGGGTGCAGCCGGGCGTGTTGTCTTTGGGATAAAAATAGAGAACCACTTTTCTGCCTCTGAAATCCGACAGTTTTACGATGCTGCCATTGCTGTCAAACAATTCAATATCCGGTGCAATATCGCCGATATTCATAATTCAGCTCCCTTATCAATGAGTCCATACTTTGCAGTGATAATATAACATTACCGGTAAAATTTGCAAACAGTCAATTTCTGTTCTTACGCAAAAGTTGACAAATTTTTCTTAATACGACCCGCAAAAAAACATTTTTTCAGATAAGGAAAATATTTATGAACAACAGAGAAAAATTTTACGAATCCGGTGATTTCCACCTTGAGTTCAAAGGCAAATACCTCGGTTGCGCCCAGATCAATATAAATCTTACCCCGTCAACGCTTGAACGCCGGCGCGACGGCTGGCTGCCGCCATTGAGCAAACAGGTCAAATCTGTACATCTGCAAGTCAGTGCCGTACTGCAGAACGCCGATATATTCTGGGATCTGATCGCCGGAGAACAGTTGGAACTTGACGATTTTGCGGATAAACTCTTTGAATCCGGAGCTGTCCTGCGGCTTTTCCCGGTGGATAAGAGGCGGCGCGGCTATGAATTTGAAAAGGCATATATAACTGCAGCCAGGCATACATCCGGCCAGCGGGGGCAGGGGGATTCATTAAAACTTGATTTTGTCAGCGAGTTTGATAAACTTGAAAAATGTTTTTTCAAAAGAATTGAAGCCGGTACTCTTCCGGCAGCTGTTCCGGCAAGAAAAACTCCTGATATAAAGAATATTTCCCGCAATCTGATAAATTTGCTGGCAGAAAAACTCGGTGCCATACCTGATCGTACAATGTGTATGGATTTTTTCGGTAATAATGAAAAAGGCTCATTTGCTCTTAAATTGAAAAAATGCAGTGTCTGGGCAAATAATGCCCCCCACATACTGCATTACACCCTTACTGCGCGTTTTCTGCCTGAATACCGGGATGCTGCTGATGCCGGGTTGATGGCTTGTGCCAATTTTCTTCACGGCAATGATCTTGAGATACCCGACTGCACGGTTTTGACCTGCAGTGTGGAGAGTCTGGAGTTTTCCAACAGCAGGAATTCCAACGGCGTTGCCATCGGCAATACCGTTATGGAATTCACATTGCAGGTATTTTAACTGCAAAGCAGGTTTTCCCGGCGGTAACGCTTGATAAGTTCAATAAAATCGCTCATCAACTGTTCCGCTTTCTGTGGGGAAATCCCCTTTATCCGGGCACACTCTTCCACAGATATAGGCATACGCAATACAAGTTCATCCAGCACTGCATCGCTGAAGATTTGAAAAGTTTTGACTTGCATTTCTTCAGCTTTTTCTTTGCGAAGTAAGCGCAATTCATCACGCAATCCGGCGCGTTCAAACAACCGGCGGTCGCCGGCAGATGATTTTCCGGTCGCGGGGGAGGGAAAAACGGTTTCGCCGCTTCTTTTGACCGGAGATGATTTTTTTCTGGCCGGGGATCTGGATGGTGATCCTTTTTCCGGAATATTTTTCAACTCAAGCGAAATATTTTCCGGCGAATCGATAAAATCCTCGCCGGCGCAGGTAAGCATTATGCAGGGGTATTCGCTATCCGTGGCACGCAGAAACCCGGCTTTTTCCAATGCCCGCAGATAATCGAGCAGTTGCTCCTGTTTCCAGGAGCGCAACACCCCGAAATGCGAACTGTTTTGCACATTCAGATTAAGTATTTCCGAGCGTCGTGCTCCGCAGAGGATCAGGCTTAATTTGCCTCTGCCGAATCTGCCGTTGAAACGCCGTACGCACTCCAGGATGGATACCACACCGTCAAGTTCATCCGGCGAGAGTTCGCGCATTCTGCCCTGCAGCTGCAATGATTTGTCGCAGTTATCGCAGCATCGGCACTGCCAGGAGTGGCTGTTTTCTCCGAAATAACCGATCAATGCCGCCTGTCGGCAACTGCGGGTTTGGGCGTAGGCTATGACATCTTCAAGTTTGCCGTTTTCAAAGGCGCGTTTGCGTTCCAGCGCCGAAAAGTCCATATCGAGTTCCTTCTCGCTCAAATCAGTCAGGCGCAGTAATCCGCTGCCCGGAGCCGGCTGCCACGCCAGAGTATCGCCGTTAAGAAAATTCATCACCCGCCGCAATTGATCGTAATTCAACCCTGTAAGCGATGCCAGATCGTGAAATGTGGTCTGGAAAGAAGTCAGCCCGTATTCTGATAATACCCGATGTATGAAACGCGACCGCTGATTTTTTTCTGAAGCGTGCATCTGTTCAAGCAGTGTTGCATTGCCCCGCAGCTGCAGAGTGCCGGTACTGTCGCTGCGGCCGGTTCGGGTGAGTTTCTGATAATGTTCCAGCACACGCAATGCGCTGTATATTTGTGAATCGTTTCTGGCATCCAGCACAGTTGCCAGATCTTTCGGGGCAAATTCCAGATCCGCATCCGGATTTTTTTCGCTCTGTCTGACCAGATATTTGTAAAGTCTTTTCAAGAGATCCGGCGGCGGATTGCTCATATCAATGAGAAATTCCTGCACATAGCGGTCGCCGTAGCTGAAAAGCAATATACATTCTGAAGGCTCCCCATCGCGCCCCGCGCGGCCGGCTTCCTGATAATACGCTTCCAGCGAACTGGTTATATTGTAATGAATAACGCGCCTCACATCACTGCGGTCAATACCCATACCAAAAGCATTGGTTGCCGCCAGAACCGGTTGCGGCTGACTCATAAATTCATTTTGCACTGCGGTGCGTTCTTCATCAGTCATTCCGGCGTGATAGCCCAAAATATCCAATGCCCCGGTAAGTTCATCGACCTGTTTGCGGGTGGCAGCGTATATGATCGACGCACCATTGACACTCTGGGCAAGCAGTTCCCTGACTGCTGCAAGTTTTTCTTCATTGCCACGGCATTCCAGAACTTTGAACGAAAGGTGGGGTCGCTTGAATCCGGCTACACAATATTGCATATCCGGGCGCCGGAGCTGCTCTTTTATGTCCTCGCGTACCCGGGGGGTGGCAGTGGCGGTAAACGCGCATACCTGTGGAATATTGAGCTTTTGCGCGATCATTCCCAGCTGCGAGTACGAAGGACGGAAATCGTGACCCCACTGGCTGATGCAGTGTGCTTCATCCACTACCAGCATTGAAGGTGGATTTTTCTGCACAAAACTCATAAAGTTTTCAGTCGAAAAACGCTCCGGAGCCACATACAGTATTTTTACAGTTCCGGCGGCAACCAGCTTCAGAATGGCATATTGCTCCGCCGGAGTGATCGTACTGTTGATCGCGGCGGCGGCAATGGATTTGCTGCGCAGAGAGTCTATCTGATCTTTCATCAGGGCTATCAACGGCGATACTACAATGCCGTAGCCGCCATTCAACAGTACCGGCAGCTGGTAACAAAGCGATTTACCCGCTCCGGTGGGCATTATCACGCAATAATCTTTGCCGGAAACAACGGCTTTCACCACCTCTTGCTGGTGGTCAAGAAAGTCGTCGAAACCGAAAAAGTGTTTCAGTGCCGCTTTGAGTTGTTCATCTGTGATTTTTGCAGAAGATGTATTCATAAAAAGATATTTTCCCGGTTGATCATTTACTCAATATACAACACCGGAACGCCGCTTGCCAATGAATTTTGCGAAAAGTTTGCAAAACATTGTATAGACGGCTTGAAAAAAGTCGTTTAAGATGGTATATTAACAAGTGGCTTGCCGGATTTGATTTGATCGCGGCGGTTTTTTTGTGTGCGGGTTCCGGACACTTTTGCGAGAGATATTTGAAGATTTTTTACATACAGAACATATCATTTTAAGGAAAGTCAGGTTAAAAATGGCTCAACGCAAGGACATTCACAAGATTCTTATTATTGGTTCCGGTCCGATCATCATCGGGCAGGCCTGCGAGTTCGACTACTCCGGTACCCAGGCGTGCAAAACGCTCCGCAATCTGGGGTACGAAATCGTGCTGGCCAACAGCAACCCGGCGACAATTATGACCGACCCCGGTATGGCGGATCATACCTACATCGAGCCGCTTACTGTTCAGAGTCTGGAAAAGATCATTGTCCGCGAAAAGCCCGATGCCCTGCTGCCCAACCTGGGCGGACAGACTGCGTTGAATCTGGCGATCGCTCTGCACGACGAAGGTATCCTGGAAAAGTACAATGTGGAAGTCATCGGCGTGGACTTGGAAGCCATCAAACGCGGCGAAGACCGTATTGAATTCAAAAATGCTATGAAAGCCATCGGAGTACCGGTGGCGGCATCTGAACCGGCAACCAGCGTGGAAGAGGGCGAAGCCATTGCCAATAAACTCGGTTATCCGGTGGTTTTGCGTCCTGCTTACACAATGGGCGGCACCGGCGGCGGTATTGTTTATAATGTTGAGGAACTGCGCGACATTATGGCGCGCGGTCTGGCGGCAAGTCTGATCGGTCAGGTGCTGGTTGAACAGTGTGTTTCCGGCTGGGAAGAGCTTGAGCTGGAAGTTATGCGCGATGCCAACGGCAAAAAGATCACCGTCTGCTATATTGAAAACGTTGACCCGATGGGGGTGCATACCGGCGACAGTTTCTGCGTTGCGCCGATGCTGACCGTGCCGGAAAGCCTGCAGGCGCGTCTGCAGGACTATGCTTACAGAATTCTGGATGCCGTAGGTGTTATCGGCGGCTGCAATGTGCAGTTTGCCCATAACCCGGTGACTGATGAAGTTACGGTTATTGAAATCAACCCGCGTACCAGCCGCTCCAGTGCTTTGGCAAGTAAGGCCACCGGTTGCCCGATCGCAGTGCTTTCAACTCGTATGGCTGCCGGTGTTACACTCGATGAAATGCCCTACTGGCGCGATGGCTCGATGGATAAATATACTCCGTCGGGCGATTATGTGGTAGTTAAATTTGCCCGCTGGGCGTTTGAAAAGTTCCCGCAGGCAAAGGATGCGCTCGGCACCCAGATGAAGGCGGTCGGCGAAGTTATGAGCATTGGTGCGAACTTCAAAGAAGCTATGCAGAAAGCGATCCGCTCGCTGGAAATCGGCCGTGCCGGTCTGGGAATGGTCAAAAAGTTTGAAAAACTCTCTGCCGATGAACTCAAGGACTTGATCCGTACACCCTCCAGTGAACGCTTTTTCCAAATCTACGAAGCGTTCAAAAAAGGTGTGTCGGTCGATGAAATCGTTAAACTCACCAAGATCGGCAAATGGTTCCTGACCCAGATCTGGGAATTGGCGCAGTCGGAACTGAAACTGGCCTCCTGCAACTGGATGTCGCTGGATGATACGCTGCTGGTGCAGGCGAAAAAAGACGGTTTTTCGGATAAATACCTCGGCAAGATCTTCAATGTATCCGAAGCAATGGTGCGTGACCGCCGTATCAAGGCCGGTGCCGTTGCCACCTACTGCCGTGTTCCGGTTTCCGGTACCGGCAATGGCGAAGACTACTATTACAGCACCTATTCCGGCCGTCCGGATGAAGTGAAAGTTTCCGACAAACGCAAGATTATGATTCTCGGCGGCGGACCGAACCGTATCGGTCAGGGTATTGAATTTGACTACACTTGTGTGCACGCGGCGTTTGCTCTGCGTGATGCCGGTTACGAAACCGTGCTGGTCAACTGCAACCCGGAAACTGTATCCACTGACTACGATACCAGCGATAAACTCTACTTTGAGCCGCTTACCGTGGAAGATGTGATTGCCATTTACAATAAAGAAAAGCCCGAAGGTGTGATCGTGCAGTTCGGCGGTCAGACTCCGCTGAACATTGCCCAGGAACTCAAAGATCTGGGTATGAACATCATCGGTACCCAGCCGGAAGGTATCCGTCTGGCGGAAGACCGCGAATATTTCCGCGAACGGATGATCGCTTTGAATATCAAGCAGCCGGAAAGCGGCACCTCCACTTCGCTGGATGAAGCTGTGAAACTTGCGCGCAAGATCGGTTATCCGGTGATGGTGCGTCCGTCGTTTGTGCTGGGCGGCAGAGGTATGGCTGTCATCTACGATGAACCCACTCTGGTGAAATACGCCGTGGAATCGCTGCAGGTCAGTCCGGAATACCCGATGCTGATCGACCGTTTCCTCGGCAATGCTATTGAAACTGAAGTCGATGCTCTCTCTGACGGCGAAGATACCTTTGTTGCCACAGTTATGGAACACATCGAACTTGCCGGTATCCACTCCGGTGACTCGGCGTGCACTATTCCGCCGGTGACATTGAGCGAAGATATCCTCAAGAAGATCGAAGATCAGGCGGCGGCTATCGCCCGCGACTTCAAGGTGGTTGGTATTCTGAACGTGCAGTTCGCAGTCTGCGACGGTGAAGTGTACATCATTGAAGCCAATCCGCGCGCATCGCGTACCGTGCCGCTGGTTGCCAAAGTCACCGGTGTACCGCTGGCGCGCGTGGCGACCAATCTGATGCTCGGACATAAACTTTCTGAATACAAAGATCTGCTCAAGCGCAAGGATCGCAGCTATACAGGCGTCAAAGAAGCGGTGTTCCCCTTCAATATGTTCCCTGAAGTTGACCCGATCCTGGGCCCCGAAATGCGAGCTACCGGCGAAGTTATGGGGCTTGCCGGCAGCTTCGGACTTGCCTACTACAAAGCACAGCAGGCGGCCGGTGCCGAACTGCCGCTGGAAGGTGTGGCATTGCTGACCGTGGCTGAAGGCGAACGCAAGAACCTTTTGCCGGTGGCAAAAGATCTGGCGGATATGGGTTTCAAGATCGTGGCTACTGACGGAACTGCCAAGTTCCTGAACGATAACGGTGTCAAAGCCGATGAAGTGTACAAACTCAATCAGGGCCGTCCGAACATCAGCGATCTGATCAAGAACCGCTCGGTACAGTTGATCATCAATACTCCGCTCGGCAGAGCCAGCAAAGTCGATGACAGCTTTATCCGTATGATGGCGATCCAGTACAAGATACCCTATATGACCACAATGGCGGCAGCCAGTGCCACCGTGGCGGGGATCCGCGATGCCAAACAGGGCGAAAACGCAGTCAAATCGCTGCAGGAATATCAGGCCGGCAAGTGATAATAAGCTGATAAAAGTTGGGGTTGTTGCAAAACCTTAAAAAAGTTTGCAGCAACCTTT